>CACZXZ010000007.1 GCA_902785325.1 uncultured Succinivibrio sp.
TTTGTTTCCAAATGGTGTCATAGATTTTTAAAAAGCTAGAGCCTTGATATATAAGACTCCGTTAATATTTTCTACTTTCTTTTATGTGAGAAAGTAAAGTTACCTAATTACTCAGGATATGGCTCAGTTATTCGATAAATACGGTAAAGACGAGTCTATTTCTTCAAACTGTCACGTAAACATTTTCTATGCACCGTTAAAGACTGATACAGCGCAAATTATGTCTGATAAGGCTGGTAATACTACTATCAATGATGAAAGTAAGTCTATCAGTGGTAGTGGTTTGAAGGCTAGTGTGTCACGTAGTATTCAATCGACTGCTCGTCCTTTAATTACTAAGGATGAATGTATGCAATTACCTGCTCCTACTAAGGATGCGATGGGTAATATTACTAAGCCTGGTGAAATGCTAGTATTCGTAGCTGGTCAACCTGCAATTCATGGTATTCAGCCTTTGTATTTTCAAAATAAGACTTTATTGTCACGTGCTCAGGTGGAAGCCCCTGAAGCTACCGATATTGTACTTAAAGATGGTAAGTTATTAGGTCATGAGGATGAAGATGATCTTATCTCAGAATAGTGTAAATAAATTGATGTCATGGTTAAAAGGTAAATACAGCTTTAAGAATTGTCGATTGTTGACACTTCTCTTTGGTGGTGTTGGTGTATTTGTCATGGCAATCTTTTTACACTCTTACTATACCTATAACTTTACTGAGAATATCTCTAATTCTTTGCCAGGTTTCCTGTATCAACGTGTAGGGGATAGTTCTGAAATTAAACAAGGCGATATTGTTTCTGCTTGCTTATTAAAGGATTCAATCGAGCCTATCATGGATGCTTTACCTCGTGGAAAATGTGGTAACGGTAAAATAACCTTACTTAAAATGATTGGCGCAAAAGAAGGAGATTATATCGAAGCTGATGGCTATGCCGTGGTTAAGGTAAATGGCGAGTCTTTAGTTGGTGCGATTCCAACTCGTGATCCTAAGTTTAATGGTTTACCAAAATTTATCTATACAGGCAAAGTTCCTAAGGGATATGTGTTCTTATATACACCTGCTTTAGATGGCTTTGATAGTAGATATTTTGGTCTAGTTAGAGTCGAAACTTTAGGCTTAAAATACAAAAGACTTATTTAGTTGTTTTGGATTTAATGGTATTATGGCGAATTTAATTATTTTAGGTTCGCCATATTATTTTGATTGAAAATCTATTATAATGTACTATAATAGAAATAGGTTAGGTATTTTAAGGAGAATGAAAATGACTGACATGCAACACAAACCAAACGGCTGGAACGAGCCTTTAAATCAGATGACTGATGACGAGTGGAAAGAGTATTTTCGTTTAAGAGAAGAACTCGATATTGAGATGTCTGAGGAAGAGATGTCAAAAGCTTATGATAGAGTTGATGAATTATTGGATCATCATAAAGATCATGAGGCATTTCTCTTAATGAAGAAAATTCCTTTTCAACCTAGACTAGCTTATGTTTTAAAGCTTGGTATGGGGTTAAAAGAAGTGATGTTTTACAATCTTTCAGAAGCAAAGAGAGAATATCCAAATGAATTTTAATTTAATAAGTTCTCAGGGTAAAATTCAAAGTTTTGATCTTTATATATCAAAGTTTTATTTCCGATTAAAGAAAAATCAAAATTGTAGTAAATCTTTAATACATTTAAAGAAATTTTGTAAGACTGAGCTTGATATACTTCCTATAAATGCGTTGTTAAGATTGGACTTTTTATGTGTAAATGAAGCTATAAGTTTTGCTAATTCTGAACTTTATGATGCTTATGCTAAAGATTATTCCCAAAAATATAACGATACTTTAAGAGTTGTTGATAACTTGCAATTAAGTTTAAATGGTAAGAAAGATTATTATTATCCTGAGTTTTTGTTTAATGGCTCTTTTAAAGCTTACGATTTTGATAACTGTGGCTTGTTGTTAGATCCTGCTCGTGAATTTATTGCTGAGCGTTTAGATATTTATAATCAGAATAGAGAGTCAGACTTTATTTACACTTCACCTGTTCAAGCTGATGCTTTAGATGATTTTAGTCTAATTAAAAAGTCTATCATTTCTAAAGCTGAAGATTTGTATTTAGGAAAGCAATTTGATTATATGGAAAAATGCTTGCAAAATAGAGAATTAAAACAAGTCGAGCCGTTTATAAATTATGAAAAAGTAAAAACAGAAAACTTAGCAAATGCTATGGAGATATTAGCACATGCTAATGCAAAAGATTTGTTTGCTAGAGATAAAAATGAACCATTACCTAAACTAATGCCAATATCACAAGATGGTATCTTAAAATCAAATGGTAACTCGTATATCTTTGATCTTGATAATTTTGAATGGACCAATAAACAAGGCAAAGAAGTTGATCCTAAAGATGTTCTAACCTTAAAGAAAATTCTTCAACACCTTAGAAAAGAATTAATTAAATTGATTAATAGTAAAAGCTTTAAACAAGGCATGTAACTATGTTTTTTAAGTTGCTTGATAAGTTTTGTATATATCATCGAAAATATTTATTGTATAAATTATTGTTTAAAATAGCTCTAAGGCAAAGTCGAAAAAATATTAGAATTAAAACTGATTTGTCTTTTTATGATATGGAAAGAAGAAAAATCGATAGAGCAAGAGAAGATTTCATGCTCTTTCAATTAAATGTGGTTTATTATGAGTTTTAAAGGTTGTTTTTCTTGAACATCTTTGTGTATATACTATAATAGATGTATGAAATTCTTATTAGTAGGAGGATTTTATGGATCAATTTTTTAAATTTAATTCTTTTATGGAATTAAGAGCTCAAGCTCAAAAAGAATATTTAGAAGTAAATGATCGTTTAATGACTGAAGATGAAGTTATTGCCTTTGTTGAACAAGCTCGTAAGGAAATTAGAGAAGAAAAAAATGCAAGAAAACAATCTAAATCAAAATCTAATAATTAAATCTTGTGCAGTGCTAGATACTAATGTTTTAGTATCTAGCTTAATTCAGTTAGATAGAATGGAAAATTTTAACTTAAATAAATTAGATCCACCTATTCAAATATTTAATCTTATTTATAGTGGAAATGTAGTTCCTGTATTCGATATGCGAATGTTAAGTGAGTATGTTGATGTTCTTCATCGTGAAAAATTACATTTATCTAATACGACAATTAATCAAGGATTATCGCTTGTTATAAATAAAGGTTTAAAAGTTAATAATGTAAAGAAAACCTGTATTGAATTTATAGATAGAGATGATATTCCATTTTTTGAAGTTAAAGAATCTTCTGCTATTGATAGTATGTTGGTAACAGGTAATATTAAACATTATCCTGCTGAAGATGATGGTAGTATCGTTACCCCTAAGACCTTTTTATATATTTTGAAGAAACTGAATGATTTTGTACTTCATGACTATGCGTATTTAGGTGATTTTGAAGAGTTAGTTGCCAAAGAAGTAAATAAAGGCAATTTTGAATATGGTGAAGAACTTCTTTTAAATAATCCAAATTTTATTGAAGAATTGTGTGTCCATAATCAAGAAAAGAATATTAAACATCATGTACATCGCTAGAAGTAATTACGATTTAAAGTTATTAGTAAATAAAGAAGGTATTCATCTTAAAGATATTGATATTTCTTTTGTCACTGATTTATCCAATGTTTTTGCTGGTTTTGATTTTAGTAAGGTAGATGCTAATGAGTTAAATACTTGGAATGTCAGCAAAGTTGTGACTATGCATGGCTTATTTGCTCGTGCTAAAAATTTTAATGCTGATCTTTCTAATTGGGATGTAAGCTCTGTTACGGATATGAGTAACTTGTTTTCAGGATGCAAAGAATTTAATTCTGATTTATCTAAATGGAATGTAAATCAAGTTGAAAATTTTTCTAATATGTTCTGTGGCTGTGAGAAATTTAATGCTGATTTAAGTGCTTGGAAGGTTAATCAAGGTAAAAACTTTGATTTTATGTTTTACGGCTGTAAAGAGTTTAACCAAGATTTAAATGATTGGAAGATTTCACTTCTTAAAGCTCATGCAGAAAAGATGTTTGGTATGGCTGAACATTTTTGTCATGACTTAAAAAAATGGAATTTATCTGAAGCTCAGAAAAACAAGCTTGGCTTGCATAACTTAATTTAACTAACTACAATATAAATAATATAATTGATGATTTGGAGTAAATTATGAGTGATGAAATCTTAGAAGATCCTATTGATGCAAAGAAAGATGAACCAATTAAGTTTTACATTTTTCCTTCAGAGTGGAATAAGTTATTCTCTAGAGTGTATCAAGCTCAAACTGGACTTACAGCTTTAAATTTAAAGAATAATTTAGAAGTAAATCAAGCTATTGCTTTTTTTGATGATCAAAAGAATGATAAGTTGTCTTTGGATGCAATTAAGGAAGTTTTACTTAAAGAAGCTCGTCCTTTAGATGATCCTGCTTATGCTAATGAGCTTGGTGATGGTCTTACTCAAGATGAACTTTATCTTAAAGCTTTTAGTCAAGATCCTAAGTTTAGAGATGAAGAATTTACTAATCGCTTAAAAGAGTTTGTGGATAGTCTTTATGATTTGCGTGAGGAAGTTCCTAATATCTTGTTTGTGCGTGGTTATGACAAGTTGTCAGAGCAGGGTAAGAAAGAATTAAATCAAATTCGTGAACTTATCAATGTAGAAGCTAATGATTTTGATGATCTTCAATATGCTGGTGATACTGAATTTGAGAAAATTGTTGATCTTGAAAATGCAAAGGAATTATCTTCAGAATTTAAAGCAAAGTTTAAAGATGAACAAGTTCTATTTACTATGTATGATTTAGATTGTGCTAATGATTTGAAAGAGCAATTTGAGCAAACTATAACTAATGCTGTGAAAACCGATCTTGATTTACAAAAGGTTAATCAAGAACAAGCTAAAAGTTTAAAAAGGTAAATAGGAGATTTTATTATGAGTGATGGTTTTACAGTATTTTCAGAAGCAATTTATAGCAAAGATCGTTGTCCATGTGATGTTTATGGCTCTGATAGTCTTGCTGATGTTTTAAATCAAATTCAAAGTTATATTACTGATGATGTAAATGAGGGATGTACACCTTCATTTGATGAATATAGTGAGGGGTATGGATATGAAAGTATGCGTGACTTTTCTGAGATTTATACAATACGTGATGATGCTCGAGATGAATTTTTGCATATTAAAGCAGATGTTATTTTTAGGCAAAAAGATCAACCTCAAAGGGTTATAGTAAGTTTTGATTTAAACCAACTAGATGAAAAGGATGCTAAAACCTTAGCTGAACATTATCAACTTATTGATGAACAGGGTAAGATGTTACCTCTTACAACTGAGAATAGTATTCTTAAAAAAGAAACTTATGAACCTGAAAATATAAAAGTAAATCTCTTTTTAAGACCTGAAACTTATAGGGAATTATCTGTTTTGATAAATGATCCTAAGGTTAACTTAGGCGACATTGATACCTCAAGAATTACAGATATGGCATCACTATTTTCTCATAGTAAACGCACTGACTTTTCAGGTATTGAAAAGTGGAACGTAAGTAACGTCACAAGCATGAGTGGTATGTTTGCTGGATGTCATGATTTTAACCAAGATATATCAAGTTGGGACGTAGCAAACGTTACCAACATGGATGGTATGTTTGCTGGTTGTACTTCCTTTAATCAACCATTAGATAACTGGGATGTTTCAAATGTGAAAGAAATGTCACAAATGTTTGCCCATTGTGAGAAGTTTAATCAACCCCTTAATGATTGGAATGTAAGGGAAAATTGTGATACTGATGGTATGTTTTTTAATTCTTCTCAGACTTATGAAAATGTAAAAGATTGTTTTAGTGAAGAACAGTTGCTTTGTGCAAATATTAAAAGTGTTGATGCAAAAATCGAAAAAGAAGTAGATGAAGAAATTAAAAAACGTTCTTCATTGGGCAGGTAATTTATTTGCCGTGACAAATTGATTTGTGTGTCAAATATAATAAAAAACTTATAATTTAACTTTCTAAATATGCTAATTTAGCATATAATTAGATTGAGGTTTAAATCTTGGTTAGTTTTCATTGATCGCTTTTTTAGTCTAATTCTCCTTTATGATTAAAAGTGGTTTAAACCTCAAATATTTTTCTTTTGTTGATGAAATAAAAGGTTTTTTAATTATGGTTATGTTTAAGAATAAAGAAGTATTAGGTATTTAGTTACTTAATACTTTTTTGTTTTTTATTAGGTGGTTTATGAAAGATAATCAATCTTTTGATCCTGGGTTTTATCATAATGACGAAGGTCAATATGTGCCTACTTGTCGATCTCAATTAGAAACTCTAATTTGGCAACGTGATGTACCTTTAAGTAAAATTGATGTGCATCAAGTAAAAGATTTTTCTAATCTTTTTGCTGGGTGTACAAAACTTAATAATCTTCGTGGTATTGAAAATTGGGATATGTCCAATGCCGAAGATCTGCATGGCATGTTTTGTAATAGCCCTTTAACTATTCCTAATCTTAAAAATTGGGATGTATGCCATGTTAAAGATATGACACGGATGTTTGAAGGTACTAAAGATTTTAATCAAGATTTAAATGATTGGATCATTCGTGGTAGTTGTCGAACCGTAGATATGTTTAAAGATTCTAAGATGGAATTTAATAATATTCAGTATGCTTTAAGCTTATCTCAGTTACGTTCAGCAAGTCAGGAGTTTGAGGAAAATCTTAACTTAGAACATCGTGATATAAGAAATCTTAGTGATTATGGCTTAGGTCAAGGTTATGTATTAGTTACTTATACTGGTGAAGAATTATTAGGTGCAAAAAATCATTCAGAAGTGATTGATGATTTAATTATGAGTTGTGATTCTCGTATTAAACAATTTGATACTTTTGATGAAGCCTTTGATTATTCACAAAAACTTGATTTAGCTCATTATCAACAACATCAACAGAAATCTACTTTAACTAGAGGAAGATAAAAATGAGAACAAAGGAAGAACAAGAAGCTATCAATAAGGCTTGTAAGTATCATCCTGAAACTAAGGAAGAATTACAAGAATTAGTGGATGATCCTAAGGTATATTTGGGCGAGATTGACACGTCAAAAATTACTGATATGTATGATTTATTCTTTTGTTCTAAAAGAGAAGATTTTTCAGGAATTGAGAAGTGGGACGTTGCTAATGTAACCGATATGTATGGCATGTTTGATGGATGTAAGAACTTTAACCAAGATATATCTGCTTGGGATGTATCAAAGGTTAAAAATATGTCTTTTATGTTTGAAGATTGTGAGAAGTTTAACCAACCACTGAATGATTGGAATGTAAGGGAAGATTGTGATATTCATCGTATGTTTACAAACACTTCTCAGACTTATGAGAATGTAAAAGAAGTTTTTACAGAAAAACAGCTTCTAGATAGTTGCTCAGAGAAGATTATTGAAGCTCTTAATAATAAGAAAGAGCAGATTGAGGTACAGAAGGTAACAGTAAAGCAAGGAAGAGGAAGATAATTATGCAAGTTGTTATGGCAATTCAAGATTACATTAGTCATGATCCTAAAGTTAATCAATTTATTAAGAGTTTATCCGTTGATGAAGCTGACGAAATAAATCGTTACATAGAAAATAACTTTAGTGATGGTACTTTATATCTGAATGATTTAGAAGATGGTTGTCTTAATGGTGAATTTAATGCTGTGTTAGTAAAACAAGGTTTAAGAGAAGTTGATAGTAATGAGTTGGTAAATGTATGTTTAGTATCTTCTGATTATGAAGATACTGCTTCTGATTTATCTATTTGTGATGATATAAACGGTGTAATGATCTGTTGTTTTCATAATCGTGATTATTTAAGTATTGGAAGCTTTGACTATAAGCTTTATGAAAATAGTGATTCTTTGCAAGATTGCATGAGGCAAATTGAAGAAGAGTATGGTCCTTGTGAATTTAGAGCTTTAGATATTTATGATCATTCTCAGGTATCTTTTAGTGCTAGTGCTTTAGATAGCGAACCAAGTAACGATTGGGATAGTTCTCGTAATGGTTTAGTTTATATGCCTAAAAAGGAAGTAAAAGAATATTATCAACGTGCCTTAAAAACAAAAGATTTTGAAGGTAGTTATGAGGACTTTGTGGATGCGCATTTTGACATGGCAACAGAGCGTTTTAGCAATTTGTATGAGGGGAATAATTTTATCGGTCTTAAAAATTATCAAATTCCAAAATTTATGTATCAACAAATTGAAAAAGCTTATGATAAAAGAGATAAGTTATATGAAATTATTGATGATATGGATTATGACAGTGGCTTTGTAGCTAATGTTCTTACCAAAGAGGATTTAGAAAATTCTGTCATAGATTGTGCTGGTAAGGATTGTGTGCTGTTTTTAGATGATCCTGTTGTAGTTAGAGAAAAATTATATGATCCTCAATATAGTTGTATTGAGCAACATGAGTTAATTAAAATCGGCAATCCTTTGCATGAAAAACAAACATTAAAACAAACTAAGTCTAGAAGTCGCTAAGTTTAGGAGTGTTTAAGATGAATAGAAAAGACGAATTAGTAAAATATCAGCGTTCTAGAGCAGAGCAAGATGCTATCAATCAAGCATGTAAGTTTCATCCAACTTCTAAAAGTGAGCTTTTAAAGTTAGTGCGTGAACCAAAGATTAATCTTGGCGAGATTGACACGTCAAAAATCACTGATATGTCAGGTTTATTTTATGACTGTAAAAGAGAAGATTTCTCAGACATAGAGAAGTGGGACACCTCAAACGTGACTGATATGTCACGGATGTTTTCTTGCTCTCCTACTTTCTATGAGAATAATGAAGTAGCTCCTTTAGAGATTAGTGAAAATCTTCATACTCAACTTAGTCACTGGAATGTGTCAAAAGTTGAAAACATGGAGGAGATGTTTAATCGTAGAAATTTAACTGGTGAAGATCTTTATTTTAATAGTTCTGCTTGTAAAAACTTTGAACACATGTTTGCTAATAGCCAAGTAAAACAGAATGTAGATCTTGATTTTAATGCTTGTGATGATCTTAATGCTATCAGTGGCATGTTTGAAAATTCGCCAAATATTCAAGTTCATAATTTACCTTTAACTTCAATTAAAGAGAAATTTGGTGAGCTTGAATTTAATGAATTAAGCTTTAGAACTGGCTTTGGTGTTAGACGTGCTTTTGATCTTGAAGCTCAGGAAAATAAATTACCAAATAATCCAAAATATACAGCTCCTAATGTGGAAGCTTGCAATATTTTTGCTCGGGCTTTAGCTAAAGTTAAACCAACTTTAGAAAAGTGGGTAAAAGAAAACTTTGGTGAAAAAGGTTTTGTCACTTTGTTAGATCATGAACCTGCTTATGTTGATCACGTTAAGCTTGATTATGATCGCAACTGTTTAGATAGCTATGAGCTTTTTGATTATGATGTTAAAGAAGGCTCAATGGTAAGTCTTGATAAAATTTATGATGTAACTGATACTGAAGAAGTAGCGATGGATAATTATATTCAGTTAATGGTTAGCAACAATCAAGAATATCAGCCTGAGATAAAGATTAGTGAAAATAAAATTCCTTCTTATATTACTAAGGATGCTTTAGAATGGGATGAAAAACTTTATTTTGGTGATGATGAATATATTTATGATAATGAGTGCGCTAATGGAGATTTTTTTATAGGAGCTAAACCTGACTGTACGTGGAGTTTAGATCCTAGTGTTTGTGATGGACATAATCGAAGAGGTCAAGAAGAATATAAGCTCAACTTCGATGGTCGCATGGAATGTCTTTCTAATTATGCCAATGAGCATCCTGAGTTAATTGGAGAATATTTAAAGGAATATGGTGCTCCTGCAACTGTGCATAATATTGAAGTAGTTAATAACTACATTAAAGAGAATGATGCTGAAATTTTTGATCATTTTGTTGAAAGACTTGATGTTGAAACAATTTGGGAAGAAACCACTAGCGTTTTTAAAGAAGATCAATATCAAGATTTAGCTTATAGAATTGCCTTAGTAACCTACAAAGGTAAAGATTGGTTTGCTTGCCCTGTGTTACAAGAAGAAAATGATCTTTTTATTCCTGCAAAAATTACGGAAGATGATCGAAAACTTGCTGTGGAGATTTTAGAAACGGCTAAAGAAAATATCTATAAGCGTGTGCTAAATTGTCAAGTTGATCAAATTGTTTGTGATTTAGAAGATCAATTAGAGCTTACACTTACAGATGAAAATTCTCAGCAAGAGGATTTAAAGCAACAAGAAGTTAAGAAACAGGGAAGAGGGAGATAGAAATGAGAACAAGAGAAGAGCAAGAAGCTATCAACAAGGCTTGTAAGTATCATCCAAACTTTAGGAAAGAGTTACAAAAATTGGTGAATGATACTGAGGTTAAATTAGGAGAGATTGATACTTCTCAGATTACCGATATGTCTTATTTGTTTGAAGTAAGTAAACGTAAACGCACTGATTTTAGTGGTATAGAAACATGGGATGTATCAAATGTAACCGATATGTCACAGATGTTTTGGGAATGTGAAAACTTTAACCAACCATTGAATAATTGGGATGTAAGTTCGGTTAAAGATATGTCAAACATGTTTTGGGGGTGTAAACAATTTAACCAAGATATATCAAGTTGGGACGTAGCAAACGTTACCAACATGAGTGATATGTTTGATGGTTGTCGAGCTTTTAACCAAGATTTATCTTCTTGGAATGTTTCAAAGGTAACCGATATGTCACACATGTTTTGGAGATGTGAAAACTTTAACCAACCATTGAATAATTGGGATGTAAGTTCGGTTGAAAATATGGGGGTTATGTTTTGGGGGTGTCATCAATTTAACCAAGATATTTCTAGTTGGGATGTTTCAAATGTGAAAGATATGAGTTTAATGTTTTATCGTTGCTTAAACTTTAATCAAGATATTGGTAGTTGGAATGTTGCTAAGGTTTCTAATATGAGAGGTATGTTTGCTGATTGTAAAAAGTTTAATCAAGATATATCAAAATGGGACACTTCAAATGTTAAGGATATGTATGGTTTGTTCGGCGATTGTAAAAGCTTTAATCAAAATTTGAACGATTGGGTGATTAGGGAAAATTGTAATTGCTCTAATTCTTTTAAAGGTTCTAATTTAAGTTATGACAATGTAAAAGATGCTTTTACAAAGGAACAGCTTCTAGAATGTGGCTCTGAGAAGATTATTGATGCTCTGAATAATGAGAAAAAGCAGGTAAAAGTACAAGAGCAAAAGGTAACTAAAGGTAGAGGTAGATAGGATGCAAAATCGAGAGCTACATCATCATGATTATGTGCTAGAAATTCGTAATGAAAATGAAAGGATGTCTGAGGCTGTTGACTGTTTTGACATCAACTGTGTTGAAGATCTTGCTTATGAGCTAAAGTATTGTTTTGCTAATGCAAATACTAGAAAACGTCCCCTTGAACTTTATCGTGTTGATTATTTTAATGAAGCTGAAGATGGTGAACGTGAATATGAACAAATCTTTAGGATCAATGAGGGGAAGTTAGAACAGTTCACTACTAATCAGCAAGTGCATGAACAGTTGAAAATAGATGGTTTTGAGCATCTCGAAGAGAAAATTACTAATTTTCTAGGTGAAGTTTGTGCTAAACAAAATCAAGAAAAGCTTATACATAAAAGAAGTCGTTAGGTTATTAAAAGGTGTAAATTATGGAAAATAGTTTTGTAGTTAATGCTTTTGTAAAGCACTTTAATAAGGTACATTTGACTTACGAGGCTGTGGGGGAGGCTTTAGAAGCTTTGACTACTGTATCTCGTGACGATATTGATAACTTAATGGATCATCTTATTACTAATGCTACCCCTTCTGAGTTTCTTGGTATTTGTATTAATGTAGGTGTAGGGGGGCTTTCTCAAACTTACGGTGATTTTAACGATACAGAGTTTTGCCTTGACTTCTATGATGCTCACGGTCGTATTTTTGATTATTTTACAGCAAAACTTGAAGATCAATGTCGTATAGATGCTGAAGAAAAGCAAAAAGTGATGAATCAGTATTTTTCTCTTGATCCTGATACTATGAAGGTTAATCTAGTTCATGGTTGGGTACAATCTATTTGTCATGACTTATCTCATAGTTATGGTTCTGATATAGAAAAGCTCGAACATGAGCTTTTTGAGAATGGTAATTATATTACCAATATTAAATACGATTTTTATTTACCTGCTAAAGCTTCTGAACTTAAAGAAAAACTACCTGAAAAGATCTTCATTCCAAGTGATGTAAGTGATGTTCATGAATATCTATATGATATTGTCGGTAGTGACGTTGAAATTAAAGATTATGATTTTCATACGGGCATTGATTTAGAGCTCGATCCTAAGCTTTGTGACTTACCTTATTTTTCAGAAAACTCTAGTTTAAAATTCTCTAATGCTATGCATGAGCTTGTAAAAGCTAGTGCTAAACATGGTGCTGAGTACGTTACGGTTTATGCTGATGGTGAGCAAACTGAAACCTTTAAAATTGCTGACTTTAAAGGAATGTTAGATGAAGTAACAAGTATGGATGCTAATGTGAATGTAGTATTCACCGATAAAGAGCATAAAAGACTTGGTACTGTTTGTCCTATTGATTATGGTGATGATGATGACATGGTAGTTACTTTTTGTGATTACACCGATAATAAATGGACTAATAAAGTAGTTGATGAAGCTTGTGAACACTTAAATCTTTTAGAAGATCATTTTATGTGTTTTAACAATCGTGGTATGTCTAATCTTGAACAACTTGCTTTCTTTAAGCAAACTGTGGATGCTAATTGCGACAATTTAAATAAGGTAAAGGAGCAAGAACAAGTACAAGAGCAAAAGCAAGATGTAAAGAAAACCAAAGGACATGCTCGTTAATGGTTTTAAGGTTAGGTGTGGTTCACCTAACTGTTTTAAAGGAGTTTTATTATGGCTTTTTTAGATGTGTTTAGAAAAAAGTATCATCCTAAGTATAAAAGTGAATTAAAAGAGTTAGTTAATAACGAGAAAATCAAGCTCTCCCAAATTGATGTGTCTAATATGACCGATTTTGAGGAGGTGTTTAGAGATTGTAAACGTACTGATTTTTCTGGAATTGAAAAGTGGAACGTAAGTAACGTTACTAACTTTAGAAACTGCTTTAGAAACTGTAAAGGCTTTAATGCTGACATTAGTGGATGGAACACAAGTAACGCTAAAACTATGTCTTGCATGTTCGCTGGTTGTGAGAACTTCGATTGTGACATTTCAAAGTGGGATGTAAGCAAAATTCAAGGTCGTTATAAGGCTTCTTATATTGCTAACATGTTTAAAGGCTGTGATAAGTTCTCTAAACGAGTTAACAACATTTATATACAAGCAGAAGCAAAAGGTGTGGCTAAAGAAGAAATCTTTAATTTAATGCCATTCCCAAGACCTAAAGATCATAAAGTTGTTATCATTCCAAAATATGAGAAAGATTTGAATGAGATTGCAGAGCGAACTGAAGATCTAAGCACGATTGATACTTCTGCTGTTAAGAACTTTAATAACTTCTTAAAGAATAGTACTCGTAAGACCTTCACTGGCATTGAGAAGATGTCCATGGAGTCTGCTCTCTACTGTAAGAACTTTTTAAGTGGAGCAAAGAATTTTGCTCAGAAGTTTGCGATTACTAGAAAATCTAAAGAGCTTAGAGATGCTGAGAAAGAGTTAAAGAAGGTTACAAAGGAATATAATAAAACCTTTGGCTTATGTCACAAAGCCTATAAAATTATTGAAAAAAAATATGGAAAAGAAAATGCAAAAGAATTTCATGAAGCTCTTTTTAGGTATTACACTCTTTTAAATCGTAAGAATCATATTGATGTTTTAAAATCTTCTAAAGATGAATTAAAAGCTCTTGAACATAATACTTTAGGTAAAGGTGATTTACTTACTCATTTAGATTACTTTGATTCAGTTCGTTCTTATGATTCTATAAAGAAATTAGAAAAAGATTTACCTCAGTTATTTAAAGATCCTTATCGTAAAAATGAAGAACATCGTCATCAACTTTTTGATTTAAAATCTAACCTAGAAAAAAAGATTTATTCTTTAAAGGAAAAAGACGAACAAGCTATTACACAAGGTAAGGTGGTAACTGAGGAAGAAGCTAAGGGTAAAGAGTTACCAAAGGAAACAGTGGTAGAAAAGGCTGAGCTTCCTAAGGTTACAAATATCGATAGCATGTGTAAAGGTACACAAGTAAATCATGCTGTGCCTGTTGCTCCAAATGTAATTACTGCTCGTAATGCGTATGCTGAAAATGACAAGTTTTTAGCCGATTTGTCAGGCTTAAAGGATGCTCCGATTAAGTACTGTCAAGGTGCTTTTGATAAGGTTGATCCTGCTCATTTAGCTAAAGAGTTTAAGAATTTTGATAGCAATTTATTAAATGCTTCTTTTTGTAGAAAAGTAGCTAATGAATATAACAATACAGAAGTTTCACGTGAGTATTTATTTGGCAAAGAGGATATTGATAATTACAAGGTAATTTTGTTTGAAGATCGTGAACAGTTTAATGCTTATAGTAACAAATTAAAAGAGCTAGGTATTTTAAAAGATCCTATAAAACACTTGTGTCAATTTGCTGATGGTGATGGTATTCATACTTATGCTGATGATAAACACCTTGTTGCACCTCCTATTGTGGTATCTCCTAAATTATATGAAGAATTGAAAAAAGTACCAATTCAATCTAAATATTTATCAAATTATGCTGAACATCCAAAAGAATTTAAACTAGAGGATGCCACTGTTACTTTATCAGTAAATCAATTTTATAGCTCTCCTATTCATCATGGAAATAGAAATATTTATAGCTTAGTTGATCCTTCACAAAATTGTGGTTTAAATCTTTTTACATACAAAGAATTACAAAGTAATAATTTAAATCCTGAGGCTTTTAAACAAAAGCAAGTAGATATTATTTCCAATTTATCTAAAAGAGATTATTTTGACAAAATGGTTAAATTTGTAAAAGAGCACAACCTTACTGCTAATATGTTAATAAGTGATTTTAATAGAAATAAGGATAAAGGTTATCTAACAGGTTATTCTTATCAAAATGATTTTGATGCTATGTTTGTAGATAATTATACTAAAAATGGAAAATATCCTTCTTATGAAGAAACAAGTAAAAAATTACAGGATCAAATTAAATTAGATTTAGTTACTTTAACTAAAGCGATAGAGAATTATCAAATTTCAGATAAGTCTTTAAATGAAAATAGTCGTCAGATGTTTCAGAATTTATCTTCAGAAAAGTATGATATTTTTGACCATAGAGATTACTGTAAGGATCTTCTTACTTCTAACTATGGTTCTTTTAAAAACAAAATTGCTTCAAAAGAGCGTATTTGCGATTGCTTATTAAAGGGGAATTTTGAGGGAATAGGCAAGAATCAAGAAAAGTCTGTAAAGCAAGAGCCTATCAAACATGAAGAAAAGCGTGTTTCTAAATCTTCTATGAGAAGATAGATTTATTTTCGGAGAAAAAATTATGGAAAAGATTAAATTTGAATTAAGTCCTTTGTTTGATCGCTTTTTAAAGCAATATCGTAGGCAACAAGAAGGTAAACAGGTATTGTTCTCAGCTTTATCTAATGAGCCTGGTTCTGATTATGAGGTTAAATATAGCCTTCAAGGTAATAACGCATTTGTTGATCCTACTTTTTCTAAAAATAAATTTGGCACAAGATTATGTTTAGGTTTTATTCAAGGCGATGGTTTTCTTTTTGAATTATTACCTACGACTAATACACCTTCCTATAATGGCTATAATGTAAATTCTACCGTTACTGATGAAGAAATTGAACAAGATCCTAGTTTAGCTTATTTAAGAGAAGATCCTAGCTTAAAGTTATTTTTAATTGGTAATGTAAGTGAAAATTCTAATAGACAACTTCAAGAATTTTGTAGCCCTTATCTTGTTTATGAAGAATGTGGTAATCAATATCAATTAGATTTTTGTGATAAACATATTAAACAAAATCTTTATGTAAATATGCTTTTTGAGTGTTGTAATAACCATGAGCAAATGATTGAAGGGTTAGGTTGTGAAATTGGACCTAATGAACTTACAGCACATAAAACTCCTGAAATGGAGAAAATTGCTAAGTTTAATTTGTATTTAATTAATAGTTTTGGAGGCGATGTTCCTCTCATTACTTTTGATAGAGAAAAGAATAAGTATGCTTTGTTTTCTTTTAGCGATAATTGGTTGTCTAGGGGAGATCATTTACTAGAAGTTGATAAAAATCTTCCTCTTGCTGAAATTGTTGATGCGTATAGAAAGGTGGTAATTCCCAATGGCTTAAATGTTGGTCCTAGTCTTGAGGATTTTAAACAATGGCATCGAATTGAACTAGGTGAGCCTTATAGAGCACATGAAGATCAATTTCAATTTCATCCTAAAACAAAGGAAGAGTTGAAAGAATTAGTAGATGATCCTGAGGTTAACTTAGGTGAGATTGACACAACAAAAATTACCGATATGTCAGAGTTGTTTAAAGATAGTAAACGCACTGACTTTTCAGGTATTGAAAAGTGGAACGTAAGTAACGTCACAAGCATGGGAGCTATGTTTGCTGGATGTCATGATTTTAACCAAGATATATCAAGTTGGGATGTAAGCTCAGTTGAAAATATGTTTGGTATGTTTGATGGTTGTCGGGCTTTTAACCAATCGTTAAATGCTTGGGATGTATCAAAGGTTACATGTATGTTTAATTTGTTCTATGGCTGTGAGAATTTTAATCAGCCCTTAGATATATGGAATGTGTCTAATGTGATAAGTATGCAAGGCATGTTTGAAGGCTGTAAAAACTTCAATCAACCGTTAAATGATTGGGACGTTTCAAACGTGAAAGATACTTCACAAATGTTTGATGGCTGTGAGAACTTTAATCAGCCACTAAATGATTGGAATGTTAGCAAAGTAGAAGATATGTATGGTATGTTCGCATATTGCACTTCTTTTAACCAACCCCTTAATGATTGGGATGTATCAAATGCAAAATTACTTTGTGATTTGTTTGATCATTGTGAACAGTTTAATCAAGATCTAAACGATTGGGTAATTAGGGAAGATTGTAAGGTAAAAGGTATGTTTGATGGGTGCAATAAACAGACTTACGATAACGTCAAGATGATTGGTTTTAGTAAAACACAATTACAAGATTTAGATCCTTCAGAAGAAGAAAATCGATTTGTCAAAGGCTTTAAAGAGCAAATGGGATTGTCTAGAAAAGAACCTGCTCAAGAAGCTAAAGAGCAATCTCACTACGTTAAGTTTTTACATTAGAGGTAAATTTGGTTACGGTAAATTGATATTTGCCGTGACAAAGTTTATGGTAAATTATAGTAAAAACTATGTAATTTAACTTTATAAATTGTCTAAATTAGCTTATAATTAGTTTGAAGCTTAGATTTAGTTTTCTTTCGTATTTCGTTTGATAAAAAAGTAGCTGTAATTAGCCTTATTTTGAATTTAGTCTAAGCTTCAAAAAAAAGTCTTTGTTGATGAAATAAAGGTGTTTATTTATGAATAAATTAAAGAATAAAGAAGTATTAGGTATTTGTTACTTAATACTTTTTTGTTTTTTTTAGGAGTAAAGTAATGTCTGAAGATCAATTAGTAAAAGGCTTCTTAAAAGCATTAGAGCAAAAGAATGAGGTTAAAATGGATGATCCTAAAGTATCAGATCATGTGATTATTTCACTGGTTAAAGATTGTGTAGATTATTGTGATCCAATGTTAGATCCTTATGAGATAGATACTTACTGTGCTATGGTGCTTTCAGCTAATGGCTCTTTTGGTACTAATCTTAAATTAGATGCTGAAGAAGATTTTGATGAACAAGATGTAAAAACTTTAATTGAAGCAGAATACGGTCCTTGTGTATTTAAAGAAGTATGTTGTGCTCATGATTTTATTGATTTAGATTCATCAACAGATGTTAATGGCTTAATGTTTATGCCAAAGGAATTTATTGATGAAACTGGCATTACCGATTTAGAATATCATTTTGAGCAATCTTGTAAGTTATTAAATGCTTATCTTCAAGAAGAAAATGCCATTACAGTTGCTACTTTTGAAACTGATCGTAAAACTTTAGAAAAGTTTTTAAGTAAGCATGGCGATAAAGAAATTGGTGATTTTGTAGAAAAGCTTTATGGTATAGCTATGGATCTAGATTATCCATGGCATGAATCAGTAGAATATGCCTTAAATAATGATGAAAAGGTTATTACTGATGGTCTAATTGAGAATAATTTACAGTGTTATGGCGATTTTGATGAAAACGCTGTGCATTTAGTTTGTGAAAAAGGTTATCAAGATTGTAAGCTTTATGGCTTAACTGAATCTGATCAAAGAAAATTTGAACAAATGAAAGAGCAATCTTTAAACATCGAGCAGAAACAATCAAAAATTAGAGGAAGATAAAATTGAGAACCAAGGAAGAGCAAGAAGCTATCAATCAAGCTTGTAAGTTTCATCCTACTACTAAGGCTGAATTACAAGAATTAGTAAATGATAAAAGAATTAATTTAGGTAATGTTGATACTTCTCAGATTACTGACATGCGTTTTTTATTTCGTAGTTCTGAACGAACAAACTTTACAGGCATAGATAAATGGGATGTCGGTAACGTAACAGATATGTGTGGCATGTTTAATGGATGTACGAACTTTAACCAACCATTGAATGATTGGAATGTTTCAAAGGTTAAAGATATGACACACATGTTTGCATGTTGTCATGATTTTAATCAGCCCTTAAAAGAGTGGAATATATCAAGTTTGGAAAGTATGTCAGGCATGTTTCATGAATGTGAAAACTTTAACCAAGATATATCTTCTTGGGATGTAGCAAACGTTAAAGATATGCGTTGGATGTTTGCTGGGTGCAAGAAATTTAATCAGTCTTTAAATGCTTGGAGTGTAAGAGAAGATTGTGATTGCTCATATGCCTTTTGTGGCTCTAATTTGAGCTTAGAGAATGTAAAGGAAGCCTTTACAAAAGAACAGTTTTTAAATTGTGGCTCTGTGAAGATTATTGAGGCTCTGAATAATGAAAAAGAGCAGGTTGAGGTACAAGAGCAAAAAGTAACCAAAGGTAGAGGTAGATAAGATGGATTATTACGAGTGGTCAGAGCAAATTAGTAATACTTGCTATGGGGAAGATTCTAAGCAAGCAGAGAAGTTATACAATTATCAAGATTCCCAAATTAAATTAGGTTTTAAAGAGCCAAATGAGTTTTGCGTGCAACAGTTCTATCAAGCTTTAGCTGATATTGAGTATATGCAAGCACCTTATGAAACGGATTATATCAAGAAGGCTGTGGAAAACTGTAATGTGAAGTGGGACGATTTAGAAAAAAGCCCTGCGATGATTGGTAATTTAAAGGAAGCTTTAAATTTAATTTGGACTTTAGATTATGCTTCTGAGTGGAATGATGATGCTTTGTTGAAAGAATTTGATCATATTCTTTTAGAGCCTAAAGATCCTTTAAAATCAACTAAAGATTTCATTCAATTCCATAATTACATATCAGAGGAGTTTAGAAAAGATGGTCAATTAATTCTTACTTCTCCTGATGAAATTGATGATTTGTTTGCTGGTTTAAAACCTAGTCAAATCTTAAATCAAATTTCAGATAATTTTGATATTTCAGCCCCTTATTTTGTTGTAGATGGTCTAGATTATTTAGAGCCTGTTTTTTCTTCAGAAGAAATTCGAGCTACTATTCGAGATTCTTTTCTTAATTATTTTGAAGTTGATGGTTTAAGAGATCTGTTTCTGTTTGAATATCTTGATGATTATAATGAAAATGATCAAGTTGTCTTTAATTTTCCTTCAATTAAGCCTTTAACAGAGCTGTTTAAGAAAGACCGTTTATTAAAGGAGTGTTTTGCTTGTCTTGATGGTAAAAAGCGTTATGATGCTGTAAAAAAGGTAAATAACGAAGTTCCTGAAGTAGCTAAACTTTCTGAATGTGTAGTGG
Organism: uncultured Succinivibrio sp.; assembly: GCA_902785325.1. GTDB lineage: Bacteria > Pseudomonadota > Gammaproteobacteria > Enterobacterales > Succinivibrionaceae > Succinivibrio. The sequence continues at coordinate 20,079 of CACZXZ010000007.1, forward strand.
ATGAATTGCTTACTAATAATCTTGATTTAAAGTTAAATTCAAAACAGAATGTTTCTAAGTCTAGATAGTTTTTTTTAATGTTAATAATTGAATAGTAAGGTGATAATTTTATGAAAATTAAATATATTCCTGAGAATAGAGATGAATTAAAAGATTTAGTGAATGATTTGTCAATTAATCTAGGTGACATTGATACTTCTTTAATCACTAAAATGGATTTCTTATTTGCTTTTACTAAGCGTACTGATTTTAGTGGCATTGAAACATGGAATACTTCAAACGTGACTGATATGTCAGGTATGTTTTATTCCTGTGCTTATTTCGATAGTGATTTATCTTTGTGGGATGTAAGTTCCGTTACTTCTATGAACTCTATGTTTAAAGGCTGTAAACGCTTCAATCAACCATTGAATACTTGGAGTGTTGCTAATGTAACCGATATGTCAGGCATGTTTACTTCTTGTTTGTTCTTTAATAGACCATTAGACACTTGGAATACAAGCAAAGTAACTGATATGTCAGGTATGTTTACTAATTGTTCAAGTTTTGACCAAAATTTAAATGGTTTTAATGTTTCAAATGTTACTAACATGGCTTGGATGTTTACAAATTGCATAAACTTCAATCAACCTTTATGTAATTGGAACGTAGAAAAAGTAGAATCAATGGAAGGTATGTTTGCTGGATGTGAGTCTTTTAATCAAGATATTTGCAGTTGGAATATATCTAACGTTGAAAATATGGCAGGTATGTTTGAAAGTTGTAAAAACTTTAATCAAGCCATTGGTAATTGGAATGTTGAAAAAGTTAAAAATATGTCTTTTACGTTTTACGGTTGTGAACAGTTTAATTATCCATTGTGGCATTGGGATATTGGTAACGTTCAATTTTTTGAAAGAATGTTCTCAGGATGCAAAAACTTTAAAGAAAGCTTAAAGTCTTGGGACTTAACTAAGGCTTATAATACCAATCTAATGTTTGAAGGCTGTAATATTCCTAAGGAAAATTTACCTCAGGGAATTGTCGTAAAGAATGAAAATTCTAGTATTCAGTTAAGTGACGAGATTAAGTGTAAATTAGCAGAATTACCAAAAGAATTAATTGAACAATATTTAAGTCAAGTACAAGCTTCTTCTGTTAATCAAGAAAATGAGCAAGTACAAGAAAATGTTGTTGATGAAGTATCTTCTGAAGAACAACAATGTGAACAAGTAGATGTACCTGCTTCTTTAAAGTCTAATCAAGATTTATCTCGTGAATTTTAAGTGTAAGGAGTAAAAAAAAATGAGTTTAGCTGAAACTTTAAAAGCTATTGAGCAAAAACTTTTAGATCAGAGCTTATCTTTAGAGGAAGCACGTGAACTTGAGATCCCTCAATCTGAGATTGTTGATCCAAACTCTGCTGAAGGTCGTGAAGCTGTGGCAGATACTAAGCAATTTTTAGATGCTAAGGAGTAATATATGCCTTATTCTAAGTCTAACGGTAAAAGTGGTTCTTCTGATAAAGTCAATGATATTGCTAAAGAATTAGCTCAGACTTTTATCGATTGTTTAAAGGAAGATCAATTACCTTGGGATTCTGGTCGTGTTGAGCTTGATATGCTTAACCCTTACAATCCTAAAACTAAGTCCCAATACGCTGGCTCTTCAAGAATTATTTTAATCTTAAAGTCTATTGCGAATGGCTGGACCGATCCTAGATTTTTAACTTTTAATAACGCTAAAGATCTAGGTGGTTTTGTGCGTAAGGGTGAACATGGTACTAATCTTATTCGCTATCAACCTAAAACTGTTTTAGTTAAAGACGATGATGGTAATGTGGTTATTGATGAAGAAACAGGTAAGCCTAAACAGCAAGAAATCTTCATGCCATTACCTTATACTGTGTTTAATGTTTCTCAAATTGAAGGACTTAAACTAGAGCCTTTAGTTAAACAAGAAGAATTTAATAGTATTGATAGAGTTGATAATTTAATTAAACAGAGTGGGGCTAACATTGTTTATGATCCACTTTGTGTTACCCCTTGTTATCGTCCTGTATCTGATGACATTAGATTACCACCTAAAGATACCTTCTTAAATCAAGATGCCTTCTATTCTACTATGTTGCATGAGTTATCTCATTGGACTGGTCATGAGTCACGCTTAAATCGTGGTTTAACTGAAAATTATCATAATCCTGATTTTAGAGCTCAAGAAGAACTAACAGCCGAAATTGGTAGTTCTCTATTATGTAAAGCTCTTGGTGTTCCTCATGATTTATCTAATAGTAAGGCTTATATTCAATCTTGGATTAAAGAACTTACAGATAAGCCAAAGGAGATCTTAAAGGCTACAAATAGAGCTGATAAGATTGCTACTTATGTACTTAAATTTGAGCAAGTACAGGATTTAACTGAAAAGCAAGAGCAGAAGCAAGAACAAGAGCAGGCTAATAAAGCATCAGAGGTTGTTGCGTTAGATTCTGAAAATTACCTATATCACCCTGAAACAAAGGAAGAGTTAAAAAAGTTGGTAGATGATCCTAAGGTTAACTTAGGAGAAATTGACACGTCAAAAATAACCGATATGTCTGAGTTGTTTGTTGATAGTTTCAGAACAGACTTTACAGGCATAGAGAAGTGGAACGTGTCAAATGTTACTAGTATGAATGGTATGTTTTGGAGATGTGAACAGTTTAATCAAGACATTGGTAGTTGGAATGTTGAAAAAGTTCAAGATATGTCTTACATGTTTAAAGGGTGTGAGAAGTTTAATCAACCACTGGATAAGTGGAATACATCTAATGTAACAACTATGGCTGGAATGTTTTGTAACTGTAAAAAATTTCATCAAGACTTATCAAGCTGGGATGTAGGCAAAGTGGAAATTATGGAAAGTATGTTCTGTGGTTGTAGAAATTTTAATCATCTCTTAAACACTTGGAATGTAAGTTCCGTTACAAATATGTGTTGCATGTTTGCTGAATGTGAGAAGTTTAATCAGTCATTAAATAACTGGAATGTAAGCAACGTGATTGACATGGAATGTATGTTTGCTCAATGTAAAAATTTTAATCAAGATATATCCTCTTGGGATGTAGGTAAGGTTACCAATATGCATGGCATGTTTGATAGGTGTAAAGCTTTTAATCAGCCTCTTAATGCTTGGGATGTATCAAGTGTGACTAGCATGTGTAAAATGTTTAAGGATTGTGAATCTTATAATCAACCATTAAATGATTGGAGCGTGCGTGAGGATTGTATTTGCAATAATGCCTTTATTGGCTCTAATTTGAGTTATGCTAATGTAAAAGATGCTTTTACAGAATTACAGCTTGAAAATTCAAATTCTGATAAGATTTTTGATGAACAGGCTGATATTAAGAAAGCTCAAATGGCAAAAGAAAAAACTAGCTCAGTGAATGTTGATCTTGATGCCGTTAAGTCAAAATTACGTAAAGCTACTAGGTTTTAAGCTAATGGATGGACTAGTTTTCTAGTCTGTCCTTAATATAGGTTTTTTATGGCAAAAAAGACAATTTATCCAAATTTTAACCAAGATAAATATACGGAGTTAATGCTAGCTCAACCTAATCTTAATGCACCGTTGTGTAGTGAATTTATTGAGAAATCTAATGAGCTTGGTTTAACCTTTATTACTAAACCTAAAGATCTTGAACACTCTATCTTTTTAATCAATCAAGAGCAAAAAATTGAGGGGGTAGCAGGTTTACTTGAACAAGGCGAGTTTTTCTTAGCTCCTCAAGGTAGTTATGGTTTAGCTTATGATTGTCTTAAACGAATTACTGAGTTGTCAGGAATAGAATTTAATGAGGATGTGGCACAATTATTTGTTGAGCAAGATAACACACCTAAGGAAGTGATGTTACATCAACTTTCAGTGTCTTTTGATAATTTTTGTACTAAATATGAAAAAGCTAATCCTGTAAAGTTACAGGAAGATCCTGGTTTTATAACTATGCGAAATCATCTGTGTCTTGCTTTTAAAGAAACAGAAAAAGGTGATGAATTTGTGATTATTCCTCTCTATGATTTTGCTTTTGCAGATCAGAAATACGATTTTCAATACACTAGTGGGTATCATAAACTTATTAATGATGTTGCTTCATTAAATAATAAAAAGTTTTTCTTGTCACAACAATTTGTGAATAAAAAAGCTTTGAAGAATAAGTTGATTGATTTCATTGATGTCGGTCTAGATGTACAATATGAAACGAAGGGAATTTTCTTTGAATTTAGTAAGAAACTAAAAGATCCAAATTTTATTAAAGAGCAACAAGCTTATTATCCAAATCTTATATGTAAGAATGGTAATAAGCAAGAAAACCAAGAAGCTAATTCTGCACTTCAAGAATTGAAATCCTATACTAAAGAGCATAAGTTAGTAGCTTCAAGAACAGCTAAAAATAAGCTTACGCTCTCATTTTATAAGAGGTAAAATATGGATTGGGATGCTTTGTTGCTAATGTGCATTATTTACGGTCCAATCGTGCTGTTAGAACTGTACTTTATTAAGTTTAAAGGTGATCATGTCTTGATTAAAGAAAGTATGCTAAAGTTTATTAAAAGAATTATGAGCTTCTTTAAGAGAAAGACTATATGAGTGAAGAAGTATTATTTACCTGTGGACCGTTTGGAGTGAAAGACTTCTTAAATGGTCAAGAAGTTACGATAAATTTTAATTCTCTAAGAGACTTTCAGCAGGAATTACAAAATTTCTGTATCATGTATGTAGAGCCGTTGCTAAATTTAAAGGAAGAGCAATTTAATAACGTTACTGATTACTTATTTAATCAAGAACAAATTTATAATTTCTCCTTAAATTCAAATAACTATACTTTAAATTTATTTGTAAATACGAATAATCATGTAGCTTTAACTATTGAAAATTGTATTGATCTGCATCGAACAACTTTTGCTAGAACAGAGTTTACAGCCAAAGATTTAGAAGATCATTTTGCTTCTAATGTTAGTTCAATGCTAGAAAATAGTAATAATCATATTTTTAATGAAGAAACTAATCGTAAATTTGAAGAGCTTGCTCAACAAGTTAATTCTAAGCGTTTAAATCGTTTTAGTAGTATTTTTAATCACTAATTTATTTTGTCATGGCATAAAGTATGAGAACTTTAGAAGAGCAAAAAATAATCAATTTAAGTTGCAAGTATTTTCCTCGCACCGAAGCTAGTTTAGTTGAGTTATGTAAAGATCCTGAAGTGTATCTTGGGGATATAAATACAAGTTTAATTACCGATATGTCTGATTTATTCTTTTGCTCTAAAAGAGAAGATTTCTCGGGGATTCAAACCTGGGATGTCAGCCGTGTGCGTGACATGAGCTTTATGTTCTGTGGTTGTGGAAATTTTAATGAAGATTTAAGTGATTGGAATGTAAGTAATGTAAAAAATATGTATGGTATGTTTGATAGCTGTAAGGCTTTTACTCGTGATATTTCTAGTTGGTTTATTTACAATAAACCTTGGACACAAAATATGTTCTACAATACAGATAGGCATGAAAAATCTGAAGATGATTTTAAAATTGAATTTTATGATAGATATGGTGACTTGAACTTTTAGAAAAATGCTACTATAATTGTAGTGTACATGAGGTGATGTACATGATAAATGAACTTTCTTAATTGTTAAAAAACTTATTGTAAGTGTAGTAAATTTTCTAACAAAATCTCCTTAGAGGTTTACTGCACTTGCAAGAAAAAAAACTAAAATCTGATGAAGGTTTTAATTATGACATTTTATGAATTAGACAACAGACTTTAAACTATCTTTATTGATGGTTTAAAGTTTTTTGTTTTTATAGTTAAGGTAATTTAAGAATGAAATTTGATGATCCTAATTTTGTAAAACAAATAATTAGAACAGATTTTTCTAATCATAAATCTTTATTAGAAGATGTTTTTGAAGAAATTGATACACGCACTCGTCAAGAGCGTAACATTTTGTTACAGCCGTTTTATGCTGATCAGATGTTTTATTATCATCCTGAAGATCCTCATTTTCAGGGGTATTTGTTGCTCCCTCACGGTGGTAGCTTCGATGTAGCCTTTGAATATTACTCTGTTGAGGATTTTGGTGAAAAGTTTAATCAAGCTATGCCTGCTAGTTATGATGTTTTCAAAGAGCAATTACGAGAACAAATTGGTAAACATGATTATGAGGATTTAATCAATCGTGATAGTCATGCGATTTCTAATTTATATAAATCAATGGTTATTGCTAAAACTACCATGAAAGAATTTAGTAACACTTATCTTCAAGTTACTGAAACAATAGATAAATTAGCTGGTGTTGTTAATGATTATTTAGAAGAAAATGGTCGTGATGATTTGCTTTTTAATGAAAATGACTATTTTAATTTGTATCAACGCTCAAAAGCTGTGAATGAGTATTTAGCTAATGATCCTCTTTATGATGTAAAAGTTGTTGAAAAGTATATTTTGTCTAATGAAGATCGTTTACACGATCATTTTGCTAAAAATCAAGCTCATATCTTAGCAACTTGCAACGATAGAAGCTTAATTGAGTATGCTTGTAATGAAGCTGGCAATAATTGTGTAAGTTCTAATTTACCTCCTTTATGGAAATCACTTCCTATTTCTAATAGTGAAGGTGACAAATCTTACACTGGTCAAATCTTGCTTCAAGATGGTGGTAGTTTAAATATTGAATTTAAACATGATGGTACTTTTAAAGACTTTGTAAATAAGTTTAATCAAGCTACACCTTCTGAATATGAAGATTTTAAAACACAATTTGCAGATCAGCTTCCAAGTTATGTAGATGAACAAGAAAAAAGAAATGTGTTTTTGTCTTTAAAAATGTGTAAGGAAGTTATAAATGATTTAAATCAAAATCGTAATGAATTGCTTGAGCTTGAGCCTGAAGATGCGCAAGTAAAAGAACACAAGCAAGAGCAAAAACAGTCTAAAGGAAGGGGAAGATAAAAATGAGAACCAAGGAAGAGCAAGATGCTATCAATAAGGCTTGTAAATATCATCCTGAAACTTATAGGGAATTATCTGTTTTGATAAATGATCCTAAGGTTAACTTGGGAGAAATTGATACTTCAGCTATCACGGATATGTCTAATCTCTTTGCTTTTAAATATCGAGAACGCACGGACTTTAGTGGTATTGAGAAGTGGGACATGTCAAATGTGGAAAAGATGTCCTATATGTTTGCTGGGTGTCAAAGTTTTAACCAAGATATTTCTAATTGGAATGTATCATCTGTTAAAAATATGGAATTTATGTTTCAGTGTTGTGATAATTTTAACCAACCACTGAATGATTGGAATGTTTCAAACGTTGAAAATATGTTGTCAATGTTTGTTGGTTGTTCTAATTTCAATCAACTATTAGATCAATGGGATGTAAGCTCAGTTAAAAACATGAATAGTATGTTTCGTGGTTGTAAGGAATTTAATCAACCATTGAATACTTGGAATGTAAGTAATGTTACTGATATGTCTTGTATGTTTGAAAGTTGTAAGAAGTTTAACCAAGATATTTCTGCTTGGGATGTATCAAATGTGCAAGATATGAAATGGATGTTTGCTAGATGTGAGAAGTTTAATCAACCCCTTAATGATTGGAATGTCGGTAACGTTGAAGATATGTATGGCATGTTTTGTATCTGTACAAATTTTAATCAGCCATTGAATAATTGGGATGTTGGCAACGTTTATTGTTTAAATGAAATGTTTTATGATTGTAGAGCTTTTAACCAATCGTTAAATGATTGGTGTGTGCGTGAGGATTGTTATACAGATTATATATTTGAAAAAAACAGCACAATCTTATGAGAATGTGAATAAAGCCTTTACTCAAGATCAATTACAAGCTTGTGGCTCTGAGAAGATTATTAAGGCTCTTAATAATGAGAAAGAGCAAAAGCAAGAAACAAAGAAAGTTAAAAGTGCTCATTTATAAATTTGTCATGGCAAGAGGTTATTATGGAATTAGATGAAAATAAATTGATTGATTACAAGGCTTTACAAGAATTGCTAGAAATTTTTAATCATGAAGTGCCTGAGGATTATTGCTCACAAGAGTATTTTGATAAGATTTTAGATGCTTATATACCTTTAGATCGTTGGCATCCAAAAGAGCCTGAGCAAGTGATTAATGAAGCTTTGATTAAAGATGCTAATGAAGTATTAGTGAAGGCTGATCAAGTGTTGTTGCAAATTGGCAATAAGCACTTTCCTAATGATTTAACTGTTTATGTAACTCTCGGTACAAAAGATGATCTAGCAACTGTTAATTGCCCTTCATTAGGTTCAAAACAAGTTGCAAAAATTAAAGAGTTTCATGATTTATTTCAACCTTTAGATGAACTTCAAGTTATTGATTACAACAATCTTGAGAAGTATTGCTTAAAAGCCTACCTTGAAAATGTAAGTGAAGTTAATGAGGATGATTTTAGCCAAGTACCTTTGCCTACTCGTGTTGCTTCTAAAATTCATGATTTACTTTCTGAAACTAAGAATGAAATGATTGACAATTTGTCTGTGCATGGCATTTATTTTGATAATGAAAAAGATCTTTATTTCGATTTAGGTCGTCATGATGATCTAGATTTTGAATTTAACGATTATAAGGCAAACGTGGAATTTGGTTATGCGTTAGAGCCTGGTGGTCGTCTTGAAAAGAATCTATTTGAAGATTTTGGATTTGATGTTACTAATGATGGTGATGCTTCGCTTGATGATTTAAAGCATGGTAATTTTAGTGGTTTACATGATCCTGATTTAGTTGATTTACGTAATGGTTGCGAAAAATTGACTGAAAGTGATTTTAAATCTGAATATCCTGATCTTGATTACGAGGATGAAAAGCGTGAAGTTGCTTATGCTTATGCTCGTGGTGCTGAAGATCAGATTGATTATTGTAAAAATGATGCTCTAAATTATTTTAATGATCAATTTTCAAGTATTGTTGAAGATTTAAATGAGCAAGAAATTGAGCAGGTTAGAAATTACACTTCTAAAAAATGGTTTGAGCCTTGTGAAAAGAAATTCTCAGAAATTGCTCGTGATTATTTAGGTAATACCCAAGAGCAACAAGAAGTTAAGAACCAAGGAAGAGGTAGATAGTATGTCTGATGATTATATTCTTGAGAAAGCTAATCAGTTAACAGCAACTTTAGTAAATCATCATTTTGATGGTTCAAATCTTTCTGTGTTATTAGATGCTGTTAAAGAAAATGATCTTGTTGATTTTGATGTTTTTTCAAACGATCATGATATAGTTATGCAAGCTGTGGAACGTATTTTATTTCTCAATAAAGTAAATGATTTTATTGAACAACCTAACGAGATTTTTAGAAAAACTTTTATTCAAGAAACAGATCTTAGGGATCTTGATGACGAACAAATTGATACAATCTTTGAAACTGTTAATGAGTATTTAGAAGAAAATCCTTTAGAACCAAATATTGATAATTTAAAAAAAGCATTTGATTTTTTTGTGTGAACTTAATTTCTGTACAGATGATCTTGAAGCTTATGATGAATTACTTCAACACGATGTTATTCCTACTGAGTGTATTGTGTTGACAAGTATTTATGATTGGGTGCAGGGTGATGATAAATATCAAACAAATTATGAAGCTATTGATGATTTTATAGATGATTCTTCTTTTAATTTTTATGATCAAGCAAATGAGCTTGTTAATCAAGTAAAAGATCTTCTTGTTCAATCAAATGAAAATCAAGTAACTAAAAGCAGAGGTAGATAGTTATGGCTAAGAAGTTTGTTGTGTTTTATGAAGATTATGATGTGATAGGACCGTTAGATTATAGTGTTTTTAATTCACTTGAAGAAGCTAATCGAGATGCATGTTTATGGGCTATGGATTTAAATGATAATCATCATGAAGGTAGAGTTTGGGTAGCAAGTTGTGAAGAAAAGGATTTAAATAAGTATTTAGAGCTTTTAAAAACTGAAGAAATTGATCCTGTGGTTCAAGACGATTTTTACGCTGATCACTTTGATTCTAATCGACATTTTTTCGATTCAGATGATGACTTTTGCCAAAAATTCTGTCTTGCTAAAGATGCTGAAGATCAACTAACAAGCATTTTAATTGAGCATGACTTTACCCCTTATAACAGTATCTATAATGATATTTTTGATGCTGATTGGGATGTTACTAAGTTAAAATCAACTTTAGAAAGTTGTACTTTTAGTTTAGGTGAAGGTAGTCTAGGTTTATTATTAGATTATCCATTAGAAACAGCCGTAGAACGTGCTACTGTGGTTGGTGTTGAAAATGAGTTTTTACGCAATTATTTAGATGATGTTCGTCCTTCTTTTGATGAAGAGCGTAAATGGTTTAATAAAGCCAACACTGACGATAAATGGTATTTTTCTTTAGAGGAATTAAAGGAAAATATGGCTGGTGAAGTCGATTTTGATTTGTTAGATCCTCAAAAGGTATCAGATCAAACTGTTGCTGAGTATATCGCCAATCTTGAATTAGATCATTGTATTCGCATTAATGCTGATTTTGATCCTAATTCAGACTATTATGAAGAATATTTCTATATTGATCATTCTAATCCTGACTATCTAACTATTTGCTCTGCTCCTTATAATACAGTGTTTGAGGAGGTTAGCCGATTGTCACATGAATACAATAAAATGATCTTCGACACTTTGCAAAATGCTCCTGAAAAACTTGATGTTGATCCTAACTCTGAAGAATATAAACACTTTTCAGAATTAGCTGATCTTCCTTTTGTTGACACTGATTTTACTGGCAATCCTGTTCTTGATGCTCAAGATTGGTCTGATTACCGTGATTTAGATGAACTTTATAAAAAACATGCTTTTACTCGTTATGACAAGCTAGTAAAGCCAATTATGGAAGGTATTAAAGCTGAATACGAAAAGGAATTAGTACAAGAAGGTTTGACAGATGTAAATCAGCAAGAGCAAAAACAGTCTAAAAGCAGAGGAAGATAAAATGAGGACAAGGGAAGAGCAGGAAACAATAAATAAGGCATGTTGGTATCATCCTGTTACTAAGACTGAATTAATACTTTTATTAGAAGTTTCTGAAGTTAAATTAAACGATATTGATACTTCTAAGATTACTGATATGTCAGAGCTCTTTGCTTATGAAAAATATCGTTATGATTGGAATGGATTAGAGTTGTGGGACACCTCTAACGTGACTGACATGAGCAATATGTTTTATGGCTGTTATTATAACTTCAATTATCCACTTGGTGATTGGGATGTGAGCTCAGTTAAAAACATGAGTTGTATGTTTGCCTATTGCTACAATTTTAATCAAGATTTATCTTCCTGGAATGTAGCTTCAGTTACAGACATGAGTCAAATGTTTTATAAATGTTGTAACTTTAATTATTCCTTGAATACTTGGAATGTTGCCAATGTTACCGATATGCATAGTTTGTTTGCTGGATGTAGAGCATTTAACCAATCGTTAAATGCTTGGGATGTATCAAAGGTTACATGTATGTTTAATTTGTTCTATGGCTGTGAGAAGTTTAATCAGCCCTTAGATAACTGGAACGTAGCTAATGTTGAAGATATGCTTGAAATGTTTTCTTATTGTCCAAATTTTAATCAAGACATTGGTGGTTGGAATGTTGAAAAAGTTCAAGATATGTCCTACATGTTTCAAAGTTGTGATAAGTTCAATCAGAATTTAAATAAATGGTCTGTGAATAAGCGTTGTAAAACCATAAATATTTTCTTTAATGCAGGTCAAGATTTATTTAATGTAAATAAAGCCTTTACTACTGAGCAATTATTAAAATCTCTTACAACTAATGAAGAGGTTGAGGTTGATGATTTAGAATCTTTAACTGAACAGAACTTTTGGGAACAATCTTTAAATGTTACAAATGAAATTGAAGAAGGAGTACAAAATGGAGTTTGATTTTAAACAAAATTATAGTAAGGATTCACCAGAATATGAAGCTTTAGAGTATGTTGCTTCTAAGTTATCTGAAATGACTGATTGTGAGTTTACTGTCGGTAGTACTGATATTTTTAAAACTACTTTGTTGTGTGATGGTATTCAAGTTTGTGCTAATGATTTAGTTAATGCTTGTAATTCACTTGATTTAGATAATTTCTGTGATGAATTTATTGTGCATCATGGTAAAGAGTTTGCTAAGTTAGAACAAGAAGATCTAGTTTGCAATAGTCTTTGTGATTACCTTAAAAGTAATCATTTTCCAAATATTACACTTCGTGCAAATGGCAAAACAGTAGATGGTAATCTTGATGCAATCGCCTTAAATCATGATTATCCATTGTTATTTGATAAACCTAATACTTATTTAGGTGTGCCAAAAGAGATCATGGAAAAAGCTGTGCAACGTTGCCTTTTTGAGAATGAATATCGTGATTGGTATGATAATAAACACAATGATGCTGTTAATTATGGCTTGTATTATCTAGATAACCCTCAAAAATTGTTTGATGCTTTGTTAGAAAAGGAAGGTAAGAGTTATGGTTTAATTGCTTATGATCTTGTTGATCCTGATTATCTTGAATATTATTTTCCAAACCTAAATGAAGAGCAATTAGAAAATTTAGCTGATGAAATTAAGAATTTCAAGCCTGATAATGAACATAATGCTTTAGTTTATCTTGATATATCAGGTAATACTTTAAGTGATCATTATCAAGAAGATTTACCTAATTTTAAAGTCTTTCAAAATGATGCTTATGTTCAAGATTTCATGAAAGATTATATTGAATGTGGTTTTGATACGATTGAGCAGAATCTTGATGAATTTTCTGAATATTTATCAGATGATTTATATCAAACTTGTGAACGTTCTAATTCTTTAGGATCTTTATTTGGTTTATCTAATGAACAAGAATATTATGAAATGTTAGAAGAACTAATCGAAAATGAATATAACGTTATTTTTGTAAGTGATATTCGTAATTATGTTGATTATGAGCTTAGACAACAACTCAATGGTTTAGATAGAGCTCAAGAAGAGCAAGAAAAGAAGAGTTTAGGAAGAGGAAGATAAGATGGAAAAGAATGAAAAACTAGAAACTCAATTAGCTTTATTGAATAATTATTTAAGCAATTTTGAATTTCAAAATGGTTCTTGGTTAGAAACTAATAATATTACAGATTTTTTAGTGTTTAATGAGGAGGAAGGTATAATTTCTGCTGACATCTCTCTTCCAAGTTTTTGTGGTTATGTGGATGGTGATTACGATTCAATCTGTGAATTTGTTGATGATTTTGTTTCTATCGTTAACAATATTGATGTAGAAGATGTTGCTAGACAATGCTGTGAAGATGATTTAGCTAATTCTGAAAGGCATGATTTTCCTAATCTTCAAGATGAAATTGAGGATGCTACAAGCATTAAAAATGATTTAATCAAGCTTGGTATAAGATTAGGAAATTTATTTAAAAATTCTTTGAATTTAGATTCTGCTACTATTACATCTGAACAATTAGAAGAAGTGAAGGCTTCAGCTACGATTGATTATATCAATGAGAAAATTCAGGATGATGATTATGAGTATTTAAATGATCCTGAGGGAAGTCATGTCTTTGATGCTTTTATCTACAACTATGGTAAAGAGTTAATGCAAAAATATCCGCAAGATATGCTTAGATGCGTTAATGGGTTCTATTGGAATAGTGTTACAGCAACACAAGGTGAAAGAGTAGATGATGATCCTTATGAAGCATTGATTTCAATGTGGAATAAGTTAACTAAAGAAAACAAACAAGCTGTTGGACAAGTTTTATTAGATCACTTAGATGAAGATGATTGTCCTGATTTGTTTGAGCATGTTAATGAAAAAGTTAAATTAGTTCAAAAACAACAAGAAGTTAATAAACAAGGAAGAGGTAGATAGTATGTCTGAAACTTTAGAAAACGAACTAGAAAAACCTGCTTTAGTAGGTATTGTGGATTGTTATATTGATGAATATGATTGTTTTCAGTATGTTAGTTATGTTTTGCCACTTGAAACTTTAAAACATAAGATCCGAAACTTTGGTTCACTTAGAGCCGTTTTAAAGTATGATGTTGATCTTAATGATGAAGAAGGTATGCTTCCTTTAGAGAATTATCAACAGGCTTGTGGTCAATTTGGTTCATTTTGGGAGCATGAGTTAAAAGATCTTTTTAAAGGCTCTCCTGAAGGTCAAGATTCAGTGGTGTTACCTGATGCTTATATCTTTTATGTTTCAGAACCAACAAATGCATCTTTATTCACATTAAATTCTAATGATGATGAAGATGATGAAATGGAGTCTGTGATTGTGTTAAATGATTGTTTCTTTACTTTAGCAGGGGATGATTATTCAGCACAAGTTTTAGCAGAATTACAAAGTATTTAATTTTGTTGAAGTTGGTATTTTTGCCATGACATTTTTTTTGTTGTGGCATTTTTTAAGGAAAATGTAAATGAGAACCAAGAAAGAGCAGGATGCTATCAATAAAGCATGTAAGTATCATCCTAAAACCAAACAAGAATTGATTAAATTAGTTAATGATAAAAGGATTTATTTAGGTAATATAGATACCTCAGCAATTACTGATATGTCAAATCTTTTTTCTATTATCAAGGATAGCCGTTATATAGAAAACAACCGTGAAGAATTTACAGGCATAGAGGATTGGGACACATCAAACGTGACTAAAATGGATGGAATGTTTGCTTGGTGTAAAAAGTTTAATCGTCCTCTCAATGACTGGAATGTGAGCAAAGTGTCTAATATGCAAGCTATGTTTTTGAGGTGTTATCGATTTAATCAGGACATATCAAGCTGGGATGTGAGTTCGGTTACGGATATGAGTAGAATGTTTTTATGGTGTAAATCCTTTAACCAAGATTTAAGTGCTTGGTGTGTTTCTAACGTTAAAGATATGCACTCTATGTTTGAAGAATGTTATGAGTTTAATCAACCACTGAATGATTGGAACGTGTCTAACGTTACTAATATGAAAGATATGTTTAACCATTGTTTAGTCTTTAACCAACCACTGAATGATTGGAATGTAAGCAAAGTGGAAGATATGTCAAGCATGTTTTTAGGTTGTGATAAGTTCAATCAGCCATTGAATAACTGGGATGTGAGCTCTGTAAAAAATATGGATTCTATGTTTAATAATGCTTGGAACTTCAATCAAGACTTTGAAGGTTGGAATGTAAGAGAAGATTGTTTAACTAATGATATTTTTAAACACACGAAGCATTTAGAATTTAAATATTTTTATGAATCTTTTACACAAGATCAAATTTTTAAAAGTGGTAAATCAAACATTGATCCTCACTTTTTTAGAATGACTAAAGAAGCATTTGAGCGTTACTCTTTGGTTGAATCTTATGGTCCTCTAAATGCAAATAATATTGATAAAAAATCTTTCAGAAGATCATAACTAAGTAACTTTTATTTGCTGTTTTAAATTTGCTATGACTTAATTGTTATAGCATTTTTTTTATTAAAATTATTGCGATTTTATATAAAGTACACTATAATAGATACAGAAAGTTAAGAGAAAAGTAAGGTATAGATGAATTTTATTGAACTAATTTGGCAAATTTTTAGTTTGATTTTAGGTACATATTGATGATTTTAAGAGAATTACTTAATGCTAATAGTAATCATTTAGCTACTTTAGAAATTAAAGCTTCCGATGATACAGTGTTATTCTCAGGTGTAGCAAGTGAGATTATTGTAAAAAGAGATCTGCTTCCAAGAGAAGTTATAACTTGGAAAGTTTGTGATGCTAATCGTAGTGCTTCTACTATTAGTTTAATGGTAGTAGTTGAAGGTACTCGTTTGTTTTAGGTTTATTTTATGACTATTAAAGAATTACTTACTCCTTGTGGCGATTACAACAAAGCGAACATAGTTATGGTTTTAAAGTTATAGAAAAAGAAGATCATATTATGGTTATTTCTGTAATTGATGGTGTAGAAATATTTGAAGTGTTTGGATGGTAGGACTATGAAACTAAAAGATTTACTCGTTACTTACGGTTGTAATTTAAAAATTGATGAAATTTTGATTGCTGATGTTAATGATCTTAAAAATAATGATTTAGCCTTTGATGATTTTCATGATGTTTCTATTAAGATTCAAAATTGTGTTGATTATGTACATAATTGTTTTGTATGGAGAAAAATAGAAAAATATTCATCTTGTGAAGTGTTTAAAGCTTTTTTGGAATTTTCTCCAAATTCTAGAAATATTTTATATCTTTTACTCAATCTTAATGAGGTATTACCTTCAATTAAAGAGTTAATTAGTACTATCAAAGTGTCCTATCATGAAAAGCAAAGTAAGCTTGTTGATCTAAATGATGAATTTGAAATTAGAGTTTATGATGCTAATAATTATCAACTAATTGGTTTTATTAGAAATAGTGTTTGTTTAGGAAGTAATGCAGACTTTTTATTAGGCTTGAAGGCTGTTCACTATGAATTAGCTTACAATCCAAATGGTCAACTTGTGGCTGTAAATTTTTATGTAAAGTGTTAAAAATATGATGTTTTTTTTATTGAAGTTTCAGTGTAAAAATAGCAAATGTTAGTTAAAGAGTTAATTGCTAAAGCTAGGCTGAATGAGGAAAAACTAGGATTTAAATTCACTTTTTTAAGTGTATATAAGTCTATCCCTTTCAACAGCAAAAGAAAGAAATGGCAATCTGTAACGGTATATAGTGGTGATCTTAATTCAATTCCAAAAGCTGTTTTAGAGTTAGAAGGTAAATCAGTTAAAACTATTGAGGATTTAATTTATATCAATCTTGGTAAGTGTGTAGCTTAAATTTTTATTGGAGAAAAAAATGACAATTTATGAAGCTTCAGTTAAATATCAAATTCCGTATGGAAAACTTCGTAATGTTTACATGATGATGTATTCTTTAGAGGAAGCTGTGGAAGTATGTCTTAATAGCAATAAGTATCTTAACATCTTCAAATCTAAGGTTAATGTGCGCAAAGAGCAAGTTAAACATGTGTTACCTCGTCAAACTAAAGCTATGTAATTTTAAGGAGTAGATATGTCTTATAACGAGCTTTACAAGTTATTGAATGAACAAGTAGTTAAGTGCGATTTATTAGCTATATTAGCTGGTTACAGTCTTTACTTAGATCAATGTATTGATGATCAGATGGATCGTTTTAGTTGGTCTAACAATGTTGAAGAAAAAGCTTTAGCTGAGAAGATTAGACAAAGGCTTTACGACATCCAACAGGATGTAGATTTATGTATCAATGCTTTATCTGAGCAAACAGTCAAAAATTTTGAAAAAGAGTAATTAGTTATGGAAGTAAATGCGATTAAAGATGCGATTAAAGTATTAATTGACAGATACATAAACTTAAATGAATCTTTATATAAAGAGCTTTTAAAATATAAGAAAGATAGTCCTAAGTTTAATCTTACATTAGGTCAAATTGCATCAATTCAATGCTTTTTAATCGAGTTAGATGTTTTAAATAGTATGTTGAAATAGGAGTTTTAGATGAAGTTTTTAAAATTATGCTCTTTAGGATTAGTAATGTTATTTAGCTGTGTTAGTGCTCAGGCTGATAAGTTAGATCTTGTTGCTCCTTATGTAAGACAAATCAATTCTTATCCTATGAAGTATTACAACACTTTAACTTGTCAGATGACATTTGATTACGATGCCAAAGAGCACGGTAGTCTTACTAATTACTTGAATATATTAAGTAAAAAATGTAGTGAACTTAATGGTAATATCAAACTTGGTGATGCAATTAGCTTTTCTATTGTAGATCGTATAGGTATGTTTGATTCTCTAATTACTTTAGTGTTAGAAGTTAAATTGGATTAAGAAGTGATAGTGTTTGTCATGACATTTATTTTTTAAAATATTGTTGTAAATCTACTATAATGTACTATAATAGAAATAGGACAAGCCAAATGGTTGGAATGAGCCTTTAAATCAAATGACTGAGGATGAATGGAAAGAGTATTTTCGCTTGCGTGAAGAGTTAGATGTGGAATATTCTAAGGAAGATATGATTGTTTCTTTGAATAAAGTTAATCAACTCTTAGCCTCCCATAATGAAAAAGAAGCTTATGTTTTAATGAAAAAGATTCCAATGTTTTCAAGACAAGCTTACAAAAGTAAAAAGTGTTTAGGAATTAAATCTGTAATGAATTTTAATTTATCCCAAGCAAAGAAGGCATATCCTAATGAGTTCTAATTATTTAGATGAACAGGATAAAATTGAACAATTTAATTCTCTTGTATCTTTTGAACGAGCAAATTCGTTCTATTGAAGTTAAAGATGGTTTTATTCTGATTTTTTTAACTACTGTTGATGAATAAAGTTGAGTGAGATTTAATTTTAAAGGAGATTTTTATATGACTGTAAAAGATCTTTTAATGGCTAATTGTTCCGATGTTGTTAGTGTAAAGTTATTTGAGCCTGCTGGTCCAAATGGTGAAAAGGGAAAGTTACTATGTGAAAGTAACGGCTCTAAGTATGACTTTGAAAAGTTTTTTAATTGGGAAGTACATGTATGGGAAATGTATGGTGATCATTCTACTGGTTTAAAGTTGGATGTGGTAGCTTGGTACAATGAGTAATTCTTTTGATCTTAAAGCATATCTTGACTTTGAATTGGCAGGTGAGAAAGAGTTAGAAAGTAAGCATTACGCTAATAATATTCGTAATTTTGTTAAGATTTTTGAACTTACAACTTGGGATTGCTCAGTAAATTTAGTAAATATCATAGATAGTTTTAACTTAATGTTCTATAAAGCTTCTGATCAAGCTAAATTTGCTGGCTTTGCTAAAAATAGTGATTATTTTGATCATCTTAGAAAGTTTAAATCATCAAAATATGGTTGTGATTTCTTAGTAAATATGCCTTATGTGCGTTCTGCTGATTATTTACCAATTTTAAAATCTGAGCTTTCATTAAAGGTTGGAGCTGTGATTATTGAACCAAATAAATCATTACGCAATAGTCTTGCTTATATGCAAATTTTTGCTCCTAGTAAGGTTATAAATAGTAATAATTTTAAGCAGGACTTAAAGCTCTATTTAGCATAAGTTAATTTGTCACGACATAAGGAGTAAAAGAGTGAAATTAAATTCTTTAATTAAATCAAATGTTAACCCTGTTAACATGATTAAAGTCCAATTTAATGATCCTTCAAGTGCATCAGGTTATTTTGATGCTTATGAAGGGGAGCTTAAAAATCTTTCAGCACATTATAAAAATCTTAAAGTTATTAATTGGTATGTAAAAGAGGTAGTAAATGCTTCTGCTACGGATGTGTGGTTAGTTGTTGAATTAAAGGAGAAATTGTAGTTTAAATTTTGATTTTTTTTACTTAAATTTATTTATTGGGATGGGTAAATTTAGAGTCGAGATCGTTAATACAAGTGCAGTAGTAATTACTGTAATTGGTTTTCTTAGCTGGTGTTATGTAATGTTGCATTAAATTTAATGGGTGGAGAATTAAAATGGAAATAAAAGAAAATGAAGTTACTCATGATCCTGTAAAAGTAGAGAAAGAACATGTCATGCGTGTTAACGCTAAAGATCCTATAATTGTTCAGATGTTATATGAGTTAAAGTTTATTAAGCATCATCTTGAATTTCAGAATAGTTTAATTCAAGATCATCATAACGCTTTAATTAAGAAAATTGATAAATTTATTATCATTTTCTGTGCCTTTATGGTAATGCTTTTTGCTGTATTTGCGTTATTTTTTGCAAATGGACCTCAACAAACAGTCAAGCCAACTTCTACTGTGGTTCATAGGGCGATTAAAAATCAAAAGAAAGTTGATGATGGAATCATAGGCACAGGTGTAATTTATCAGGATCTACCTGATTTTGAGGCTGTCGATGGCTCAGGAAAAACTTCTTTAGTTGAAATAGATAAAGAAGATAAAGAACATGAATATCGTCCTAAGTTAAATCTCAATCAAAACTCTAGATAAGCTAATTTATTTTAATGAACTCTCGTCTAATGGTTTTAGATTGGAGTTTGTTTATTCTGTAAAATGTACTATAATAGATATAGGTAAGGAATTTTAGGAGAACAACTATGACTGATATGAATCACAAGCCAAACGGTTGGAACGAACCTTTGAATCGTATGACTGACGAAGAATGGAAAGAGTATTTTCGTTTAAGAAAAGAGCTGGATGTAGAGATGACTGAGGAAGAATTGAATAAACTTTCAGAACAAATTTCTACTTGTTTAAAAAATAATGATGATAACAGTGCCTTTGAACTTATGAATAAAATTCCTTTAGGAGCTCACTATGCTTATGGATTAAAGCTTGGATTAGGATTAAAAGCTGTGGCTGATGCAAATTTATCTTTAGCAAGAAAGGTATATCCTAATGAATTTTAAACAATTTAGAGCTATATCAAACTTTTGTGTTAATACAGTAATAGTTAAAAATACTTTTGTAACCAAAAGAGCAAGACAATTTTTTTTTAATCATTTTAATAATTATAAAAATGATTTCTTTAATATGCTTTCATCTGATTATTTGCTATGTAATGCGTTTAATGATGCTTATTTAATGATTAATCCTAAACATCATTTTAATGAATATTTAAAAGATTACGCTGAAAGGTATCAAGATGCTGTTAGTTGTACTAAAGATTTAAATGAAGTTTTAAATGTTCGTAAATATCGTTTAATCAATGATAGTTATTACAGTAATTTTCTTGCTAATGGAAGTTATGATAAAAAAGACTTTGATACTTTTGGTCTGCTAAAAACAGAGCCTGTTAGAGAGTTTATTGATTTACAAAAAGATTGGTATGAAACAAGTCAATTAGATCTTATTGATGATTATGAATTTTCTTCAGGTAAAAATGCTAAAGGCTTAATCTTACTTTATGATTATCGTAAGAATTTATTAAATCAAGCTACTGACTTATATCTTGGAAAGCAATTTGATTATATGGAGTTATTAAGCTCCAAAAGAGAAACTAAAAACTTTCAATTCGTAATAGATTATTTAATCAAGAAAGAAAACTCATTTAAAGATTGTGAATACATAATAAATTTAGCTTTAAAAGGTCTGTTAAGACGTAGAGATGTTAATGATTTACATGAAAATCTAGTAAATGATTTTGAATTATTAAATACAAATTCTGTATGCCATGATAAAGAAAATTATGTACTTTTAAATGATAATGGTGAGCCTATTGACGATTTTAAAATTGCTAATTTTGAGAAGAACTGTAAATTCTTTTATAAAGAACTTTTAGCTTTAAAGAATAAAAAAGAACACAGTCAAAATAATGGTAGATCCTATTTCTTCATTTTAGTGATATGTATGCTTTGTGCGTAAGTTTAAAGTATTTTTAATTTAATGTAGTATCATTGAATTAGATTAGTTTTTTTTGGAGTTATAACATGGCTTCTACTTTAAAACATACAATCGAGCAAACTCAGATTTTAATTGATCTTCTTAATGAAGATCTTATTTATAATGAAGAGCATAGATTGTTTAATGCTGTGGATTTAACAGCCAAAAAAACTTAATTATTTTCAACAAGTAAAGTCTTATTTACTTAAATTACAATCTTTAGAAGAGGAAATTAAATGAATACTGTAAAGGTAAATTTTGCTTTAGATCCTAAAAGTAAAGAGTGTAAATCCCTTACTAATGGCGATTTAAATGCTTCTAAGTTATTTACTAAGATGCGTAATGTAGAGCCAAATCAAAGCTTATATGACATTATTGCTGAAGCTTCAGAGCAGTGTGAACAGCTTTATTCTGAAAGAGATATGCTAATGTGGGTGCAAGATCATAAAGCGCAAGTGAAAGAATACTGTGAAGAATGTGGTAAAGATATTGATTTAGATGATCAAGGTTCTATCTTGAAACAATTAGATTTGCCAAGTTGTCGTTCTGCTGTTATCGCTGATGATTTATCTGAGCATGTACGTGAGATTTTAAATGATTATATTCAGGATTCTTTTGCTCAAAAGCATATTGATGAATGTCCTTATACTAATATGAATGAAATCATTAGAGCTCGTAATTATGTTATGGAGCACATGGCACAAGAAGGTAGTTTACGTAAACTAAATCAAGCTATCAATAATGCTGTAAATCTTCGTCCTGATGAACAAGATCATGAGAATAGTCCTGAGCATCAAAAAGAGTTAGATCGTAAAGAGCGTGAACGTCAAGAAGAGCAAAGAAAACAGTTTGAACAAGTGCAAGAACAAAATGAGCGTGAAGCTCGAATGATGGGAGCAATCTTTACTGGTGCTGTCATGTCAAAAATGTTAGATGATGACGAAGAGGAAGAAGAAAAGCTTGTACAAAAGCGTGAAAAAGTACAAAAGAGAACTATCTCTATAGGGCGACAACACTAAAAGGTCGCCCTCACACTTTTTAAATCGAATCCTTTACTAAATTCTATTTTTATGATTCTGTTCTGACTCCTTATTTTACAAGCTTTTGGCTCCGATTTTAGTCTAAAAATTAGATCTATTAATTGATCGCGAACTCCTATATTATGCTCATACACAAGCAATTTGTTAGATGAGCGAAGGTATGAATCAAGCGTTATTTCAAGCAGCATTAAAAGATGCAGGATGTTTTCCTAGATTTGTAAGTGAAAGTGAACTTACAAACTTCGAAAGATGTCTTGAAATAAACCTAGATGATCCTCGTGATCCTTCAAAAATCGTATATCCATTGCATGTTATAGGTGTAATTATTCTTACAGCACGAGTTAGTGGCTGTAACAACTGCGAGGAAATCAGAATCTATTGGGAAGATCATCTCGATTTCTTTAAAAAGCATTTATACGATTGCCCAAATGAGGACTATATTCCTTCAGCTCAAACTATACGCAGAGTACAGACCATACTAGACATTGATAATTTAACTAAGGTTTATTACGAGTTCTTTTCTAAACCTGCTGTAGCTGAAGAAGAAAAGAAAACCTCCACAGATATTCAAGACAAAGAAGTTCATGCTATTGATGGTCAAAATCTAAGGGGAACTAATACTCAGATAGTAGTAGATGGAAAACTAAAAAATAAACCTGGGTATGACATTGTTTCTCTATACGCAACACGAGCTGGTATCTGTTTATCTCAAGTAACTGTAGATACGAAAAATCAAGAATCAAAGGCAATTATTGAGCTATTAAAAGCAGTTTGTGTAGTTAATACCATAATCACTTGGGATGCCTTAAATACTCATGTATCAACACTTGAAGCTGTAATAAATGCACAAGCTGACTTTGTAGTTGTAGTAAAAGCAAATCAAGGTTACCTATTTGAAGAAATTACCGATGCCTTTGATATTGGACTACAAGCATTTGAAGCTCAAGGAGTTGTAAGTTCAGCAACTTCTATTGGCAAAGGTCACGGCAGAATTGAACAACGTACCATAGAGATTCTCCCTGCTGAATATGCTCTATCTAAAGAGCAAAACAGAAAATGGAAGTATATTAAGTCTGTAATTAGAGTAACCAATGAAAGAGCTGAAATTAGAGGCGGAGAGGTTACAGAGCCTACAACCGAATCTCATTACTACATAAGCTCCATTGAGGTTGATTTTACCGATAACCTATTTGCGCAAAAGATGCTAAGGGTGATCCTCGATAGATGGAAGATTGAAGGTGTTCAGCACTTCTCTCTAGATGTGCTTTTTGAACAAGATTACTTACCATTGCGTAATCAACAATACATTCGCAATCATTCTTTCTTTACTAAGATGGCTTACAACGTTGTTTCTTATGTAAGAAATAACCTACCTCTTATCAGAGGCGAGAAAGTTGCTTTATCAGCATTAGTAAGAACAGCCAAAAACAATCCAAGCATCAGCTTTGAATACATCAAAGCTTACTTTAACAAGGATGTATCAGCTCTACTTACTAATGAAAAGATGATAAGACTCGGGCTTGTTAAAGCTCCTAAAGTTGAAGAGGTTGAAGAAATCATTCCTCAAGAGAATTTAGGTAATGACACCAAACTAGCACTATTCTTTAATTCAAGAAAGAATAAAGCTCGTAAAACAAAAAGTTAAAGAACATTCAATCCCGTATCAGGATCTAAAAGATTCTGAGAATTTGTCACGCCTATGTAAAATAGGTCTGTGGCATTTTATAATACACACCAAACAAATCGCCCCAATATTTAGAAAACTAAAAGTGAGATCTAAATATTTTTACGTTGTCGCCCTACTATCTCTAGAGGTAGAAGCTTGTACTAGTGATTAAGTGATATAATTTGCTTAGTAAGTATTTAGTTTGGATATGTTTATGATTAAGTTTACAGATTGGGAAGAAAAGAATCTTCCTCAAAGAACCAAGGAAGCTATCTCTAAGCATGTTGAATATGCTAAAAAAAGAGGTAGTAAAGGTTATGATTGTCTTGTTGAAGATAATTTAAAAATGCAGTGTTATGGCGAGATAAGGTTAGCTCAATATGATGTAGGTCTTTCAGATCAAGAGGTTTCTTCTTTATTTGAAAAATACGTTGATTTGATAGGGATTGATTAAATATGGATTTTTCTGATTATCCTCGTAACCGTAAATTTTACGGTGGTGCTAATGGTCTAAAAAATTGCATTATAATCAATGGTGATGCTTTTTTGCTAAAAACTATCCCTTTGCATGACCAAAATCATACTAGATATGATGCTTTTTCTGAATATGTATCATCTCATGTTTTTGAATTATTAGGTGTTGATGTACAAGATACTATCTTTGGATTTAATAATTTAAATGGTAATTTAGAATATGCCGTAGCCTGCAAAGACTTTATTCCTAATAATTGTGAATTGTATGAGTTTGATAAGTTTAGAAATTCAAAAATTTTAGGTAATTCAAAACATCAATCACTGGATCAAACTTTATATCTTATTGATCATATAGATATTATAGATCCTATTCTTGTTAAAGATAGATTTTGGACTCAATTTGCTGTGGATGCGTTTATTGGTAATTGGGATCGTCATAATGGAAATTGGGGATTTATTATCCCAAATGATGAAAATGCAAACGTGAGTTTAGCTCCTGTGTTTGATAATGGATCTTCATTGTTTGGAAGAATTACCGATCAAAATCTCCATGAATATTGTAAACAAAATAGAATACCTGAAATTTGTTTAGGAGTAAGTTCTTCATTAACTGATAATTTTGGCAAAATGCTTAATTATGTTGATTTTATTAGTACAACCAATCATAAAGAATGTATTGATAAAATTGAATGGCTTGTAGATTCAATAGATCTTAATAAGGTTGATGTTATTATTTATAGTGTTGATGAAATCCCTGAGATTAGAAAAGACTTTATTTCCGAAATGCTCTGTGTTAAAAAAGAATTAATCTTAAAAGACTGTTTGATAGAGAACCAATCTAAAATTAGAAGTACTTCATTTAATAATCTTAAAGAACTTAATAATTTTAAGCTTAAAAATAATAAAAATGAAGTTAATAGTTATGATGATTTATATCGTAAGCATTATTTAAAGGCTTTGAATTACTCTTTAAGTAAAGAAGATCTTTTAAATAAGTTCGATACTGAGTTTGTTTGTGTTTTATATGAAAATAAAGTAAATAAGAAAATTGTTAGAGATACTTTAATTAAGTGTAGTCCTTTTTATGAAAAGGCTAGTGATCCTGAGAGGTATTTAAATAGAGTACAAAGTCAGGCAGGAACTACAAGTAGAAATAAAGATCCTTTTACAAATCTTAGAACTCGAGAAGAATTAGAAAATGATTTAGCCAAATTAAAGGCTGTTAGAAAAAGATAATAGGTTATTGGTGATTTAAATGAATTTAAATGGTGAAAGCATTTTTCCAGTGGTATCGTATATTTTATTGTATGCCTTTTTTATTTTTGTGATTTTGTATGTAGTTAATTATGATGGTTTCAATCGATTCTTTAGCAAAATATGGAATTATCTTAAAAGAATAGTTAGCTATAAAAATTCCAAATTAGCTCCTGCTGTTGTGGTAAACAAAAGCGATTGTAATGTTCAATTCTCTTTAAGAGAGAAGTTACTAGCTTCTTGTGCAAGATCTAAAGGCTTAACTAAGAGTAAACTAGTTGAGGATGGTGTTGAGGCTATGATTAAATATACGCCTTGTGCTTCTTGTAAATATGCCATTTGGTATCAAGCTAAACACGGTGGTACTGAATGTCACTGTAAAGAATTAGGTAAAACTACTATTAGCCATATCCAACTTCAAGATATAAGTAAATGTGCTAATTTCTGTGAAATTAGGAAATAAGGATAATACTGAGGATTTAATGACACTTAATTGGAATGACATTAGTTTAATTCTAGGTTTTGTAAGTGCAATTTACTTTTTAATTGCACTTTTTATGTTTTTAATCTTTGAAGAACGCATTTTTGCGTTCTTTAAACAGTTAAAACAGAAGGTTATTAGAAGATAAAAGGTAGGTATTTATGAATTTTAATGACTATTACGCTATGCAGTGGTGGGATAAGCAACAGAAGCGTAAAGCTGAGCGTAGAAAAGAGTACGAAGAAATGCTAAAAAAGCAACGTGAACTAAAAGATCAAGAGCGTTTAGGTAAAAAGAAACATCTTGGTAGATAAAAGTATAAAATATCTTATACTTTTTAAGTATTCTTTTGTAATGTTCATGCTATACTAACAGTGGTAAATGATATTTTTACCTATGTTTGTTTGATTACACTGTTTGTTGCTCTTTATTTGGATTTAGCTCCCTCCATTTAAAGAGCATTTTTTTTGGCTTTTCTTCAGTAATTTTCTTTGTTATCTATTGTCATGGCAAAATTTAGCTAAAAATAAAGGCATCGTTAAGATGCCTTTAGATTTAGTTTGCATATGTTATTTGTTATTTAATCAATGAGGAACAAATTATGGTTAACAGAGGGTAGTTTGAAAGGCTACTGTAAGCCTTTATGTTTCTACATTAAGTTCAGTGTTATTTTCTTGTGTAAGGTAGGGACTTACAGCAAAGAGGGACCTTTCAAACTGAAAATTATTATAACAGTTTATTTATAAATTAAAATAGCAATTAGCTAAAAATAATTAGATAATTTGTGATATAATTAACTTGTGTTATTTTTATATGTCTATATAGACATTTTTTTGTTGTGTAAATAGTTAAGTATTATCAATATGGATTATAGAAAAGTATTTCGTTTTGCTTATAAAGCTTTATTTACTTCTGTAATGGTAACAGCTTTTGCTGTTATTCCTTGTCAGAAAGCCTTTGCTAATGAAGGTTTACCTACTATTGATATTGCTTTGCCTAAAATTCAGGTTAAGACACCTGTGGTAAATGCTACTAATAACACAAAAAATAAAAAAATAGATGAACTAAATACCTCTAATAACATCAATAACATAAAAACATCCAAAGTAGCTTCTAGCACAACAAATATGCAGGAGAAAACTAAAGCTAAGGCTAGAGTAGTTGCTAGTGAAAGCTCCCAATTACCTAGTCTTGACTTTGGTATTAAGTCAACTAAAAAGCAAGAGCAAGTTAAGAATACTCAACCTTTGGTTAAACCAATGGTAACTAATATCACTAAACCAAAGGTTAAAGAGCAAAAACAGCAAGTAATTGCTGAAACTAAAACTGTTCAACCTTCTCTGATTGAAACAAAGCCAAAGATTGTACCTGCTTTAAAGCCTGCTACTGTAAAGGTAGAGTCTAAGAGCAAGGTACAACCTTTACTTGCTAAAAATCAGAATAACGAAAATATTAAAGCAGATCCTGTTAAAGTTAACAAGCCTGTGGTAGAGCCTGTGCAAGTACAACAAGCTTTACCTAACTTGTCACAAGGAATTGCACATACTAAAGTTGCTTCACAAAAGGAAGTAGCTCAAACCACTATTGAACCTTCAGCTTTACCAAAAGTAGCAAGTCCTGTGGTGGATTCTGATAAAGAAATTTTGTCATTACAAAATAATCAAGAACAAATTGAGTTAGTGGACGATTTTGAAACTTCTCGTAAACGTCATGAAACAGAGCCTGTAACTACTAAAAAACCTTTTAAAGAAACACCTATTAAGGCTACTATGGCAAATAATAATAGTAGTGTAACTTCTACAACTACTAATAAAGTAGCTACATCTACTACAACTGTTGCAACTGCTCCTTTAAATCTTGATGATGACGATTTATTAGCACCTGCCCAAGCTGATGAAATCTCTGCAAATAAGCAAACTACCCAAGAAACTTTAGAAGAAGATCAAGATCTTTTAACACAAGCTTCTGATTACTTATTTGGAGGTGTTCCTTCAGTTGCTTTACCTAATGCTGTAAAGCGTTCTTTAGAAGCTAACAATGTAGTGTATAGCACTCAAACACCTGTTGATGATTCAACTGGTACTAAGTTAGTTTCTCAGTTTGGTGGTCAAGGTATGATTAGTCAAAATGGTGTGATCCCTGATAATACAGGTAATACCAAAACTCAATTTCAGTTTGAAGCTAAACATGCTCAATCTTTTGCACAAATCAACCAAACTACTAAAAAAGGCGATTTAAGTGCTTTTAATAATGTCACTGACAAATTAAATCTACCTAGAATTACCCAAGTTTTTGAACATAATTTGAGCTTAGATCAAGCTAATGGTAAACGTTATCAAGGTAATAACGGTAATGGTCCTAAAAATGAAGATGGACAAGCTGTATGTACTTTAGATCTGCCATGTTTGCCTATGTACGGTAAATACATGTTAAAGCTTGATGAAGAAAATGATTTTCAGCATTTTACAGTGGCAAATAGTGAGGATTTAACAGCTCCGAAAAAACCTCAATCTCCTTTAGCTTTACCTGTGCTAGCTCAATATGATGCTAGATTTTTAGCTTTAGACAAGGATGCACAAAAGAAGCAAGCATTAAAGAATGGTGCTAAGACACAAAAGGATTACATCATTGAAAAAATGCGTGAACAGGGCATTATCATTGTTAGAGTAGATAATGATCCTACTAAACCAAAGTTAAAATCTGAAGAAGATTTAAAAGTTGCTTCTACTGACGATTTAATCAACGAGCAAGAAAAACTTTATAAATTCATCGGTGTAACTGGTGAATTTGTGCGTAATTATTCTCAAGCACAAGATAAGAAGGAATTTATTCAATCTCTTGCCTTAAATAAGGTAAATGGTGTTATCAATGAGAATCTTGATAAATATTTAGAAGCTTACGATGGTGTTAATGCTGAGATTACAGCTCGTATTTCATTTAAAGATAGCTCTTTAGAGATTGAGCCTGATGGCAAGGTGTTAGTGCCTTTATATTCAGTGCCAAAATTCTTAACCTATATGCAAGGTGGTATTACTACTGGTACTGAAAGCAGAAAAATTGCTCACCTAGGTATTGGTGAAAGATTCTATCCTCAAGCTGTGGACATGAAAGATCTAGGTCATCACATGATTGGCTTAAATTTCGTAGTTGATCATGATCTTGATAGAGGTCATACTCGTGGAAGTATCGGTATCGAGTATATGCAAGATAACTTAAAGGTTATCGCTAATATCTATCGTAGATTGAGCTCTTGGCGAGATTCTGAAGAATTTGAAAAAGGCTACGTGGAAGAACGTCCTGCTTCAGGCTGGGATATTTTCGTTGAATACTGGATTAAAGCTAAATTTGCTGTGGAAGCAGGTTTAACTCATTGGATTGGTCGTGACATCTCCCCATTTGGTGGTGTTACTGATGAAAAAGATCTAGAAGATAGCCCTTATATTGCTGAAGTTGGTGTTAAATATAACCCATTCCCTGCAATTTCATTAGAAGCAAAGCATCAGCAAAGCTTAAAAACAGGCTCTCACAAGAATACCTATTTTGGTTTGAATTTTAACATTCCATTAGGCGACAACTTTAGCTGGCAACAAGCATTTGATCCTGATGCAACTAATAGAGCAAGTGGTTCTAATATTGCAACTTCTCGTAGCATGTTTATTAAACGTGACTACACTATGCCTTTGCAATATCGTGCTAAGCCTGGTGTTTACTACATTTATTTCGAGAAGCCTTTAGGTGATAACAAGTATTTATTTAGAGTAGAAGATGGCTTACATCGTCCTGCTCCTTACACACCTGTGCATGTAACACCACATCATCCAAGTGTAGAGTTATCGAATGGTGGTAACTATATCACTGATGGTACAGGTCACTTTATTATTGAGATTATTCAATCTTGCGTACCTGAGGTAGATGTTACAGTTCAAGTAGGTAATACTACTATCGATTTCCATTTGAAAGTCGATAAGATGTCTTTTGAAATTAAGTCAGAGCCTTCTACTATTGAACGTTGGATTACATCTAATGTAACTTTATATATTCCTGATGAAATTATCGCTAAAGGTGGTAGCTTTGACTTCTTGCAAAAGGGATTACAGGTTGAGTGGTCTGTCGATGGTGGTGATGAAAATGGTAAAGTATCAGAATCTACTGTAACTATGACTTCTGATGGTAAATCATCTGTCGTATTTACCCCTAATGTTGCAAGAACAGAAACCTATAACGCAACAATTATAGCTACTATTCCTGAATATAATGCAAGTTATAAAACAAATGTGGAAGTTAAGATTTGGGGTGGTCGCACTACTGATTTAACAACTTCTAGTGCTTCTATTGATGGTGGTCAATACGCAACTATTACTTATAAGAATTTAAGACCTTCAACTGTTGATAATCCTAACTCTGTTGACTTTAACGTCAAGAGTGGTGCTTGTCGTGTAGAAAATACACAACCTGCTGATGTTACACCTTTAACTAATGCTAATATTGGTAATACTGTTACAGCAAATGTTGATGATCAAGGTGTGGCTACTGCTTATGTGATTGGTTCTACCGATGCAAATACAACTGGTAATTGTATTGTTACAGCAAAAACAGAAGATCCTTATTTGAATGAGCCACATCGTGAAAAGCCTCAGGCTGTCGTTGCTAACAACGTTTACGATGCTGTATGGTCACAAGTACCTACCGTAGTATTCTATGAAGATCCTTTCTTAGTTGAATTAGATAAATTAAAGAATGATACTAAGGTAACCTTTGGTATTGATAACAACTCTGCTGAAGTTGAAACTATTGCAAGCTTCGCTTTACGTCCTCGTATGAGATTAGCTCGTGCGCCAAATAATGCTTTTGCTACTAATACAGTGATTGCTAAGAACAAAAAAGCAAGTTCTGAATATCTAGTAACTGGTGATCACTCAATCTCTATTGTTGAAGGTGTTCAAGCTACTTACTATCACGATGCTTACAATACACAAGCTCCTATTGATTTATCTGTTTACTTTAACGGTCAAGGTAGTGGTGATACAGGCTTAGAGATTAAGCACGTAGAGCCTATGGTGTTTAGCTCTCAAGGTTTAGCTAATAGTGATTCTATGACACCCTCTGATTTAAAAGTTTTAGATACTAAGCTAAATTCTCGTAGTTTACCTACATATTCAGGCATCAATTCTAGTGGTGTTACTCAGTACAACGGTACTGACACTATGGACTACAAGACCAATTACGGCTATGAGTTTGATGGTCTATTACCAAATACTGATGTAACTGTTACAGCAACTAATACTACTTTAAGTGGTGTTGATGCAGATGGTAATGCTGTAAGAAGTGCAAATTCCTTAAAGCTTCATGTTGATAATGATGGCAAGATTAAATTTGGTGTAAATCAAGTAACCGACTACAACGTTAAAGACATCAATTTAAAGATTGCTTATCAAGAAAATTACAAGGGTACTGTTTTAACTGAGAAGGATTTCAAGGTTAACTTATATCAATATCCTTTACAGATGACCACTGATAAAGATGAGATCGTAGCAGATGACTCTTTCGTTGCTACTGTTTCAGGAGGTAAGCCTGGAGAAAGGGTTTCATGGACTTTAGAGAGTGGTGATGGTGAGATCGTAAGCAAGGATGAAGTGTTCAATTCCAATGGCGTTGCTTGTGCTACATACCATGCAGATATATATGTAAATGGACAAATTTTAGATATAGCATCTAATACGCATGGCTTATATATGACAGGACTTGTTGATGTTACAAAAGTAACTAGTCAAACTTTAAAAGTAGAATTTGGCTTTTATCAGTTAGGAAGCAAAACTGCGTACACAAATAAGAAAGGTATCAATAAAGTAGTTAAATCAATAAGTGCTTCAGGTAGCTCTTTTGGAGAAAGTTTATCTATCAATGGTGTTAATATTCCACTTTATAAGTCTAATTGTGCAACTTCAACAGGTTGCCCTACAAATGGTGGTGGTTTTGGTACAGCTTGCAATTATTCAAGATCAGGAACTCTAGAAGATTTAGGAATAACTCCTTCAGAGCAATATTCGGTAACATTAAATGCCTTTGCAGGTGATTTTGGATGCTATGGTCCTTCTTGGATATATGTTACCTTTTATTATGAATAGTTGATCCTTCCTTATAAATTAATCCCTTTATAAAAATAAATATGGATCTGAATTGCTTGCGCTAGAACCATTGTTCTTGTTCCATTTACAAACATTAAAATTGATTTTTATAGCGAACAATATAACGGTCAACGTAATGTTGCTGTTAATTTTAAAGACGTTGAAGTTGAATCAATAGCAACTAGGTCTAACTTTGCAGGCAATTATAAAAAGAACTATTCTTACAGAGCAAATTTAACGATTCCTTTTTTTAAATTTGTTAAAAGAATTTATTTTTACCAAACAGGTTTATGGGATGATCAAGGTTTTGTTGAAGTCAATGATGTTTATAGAAAAGGTGTATCTTCAACAATTCTTACAGGAAATAAATCAGGTTGGTATGAATATACATCCGACCAAGTTCAAGAAATTATATCAAAAAGTTCAGGTAACACTGTAAAAGTTGCTATTGGTGTTCATGATATATATGGAGCAAGATCTGATGCTTGTGGAACAACAGTTATTTACTTTTCTTACAAATAATTTAGATCAAACTTTTAATATATTTTTTTCTTTCATTTACAGCTAGAACATGCTGTTCTATTACATAATTGCTTGCGCTAAAGTCCATGCATCTATGGATTTAGCCCTTCAAGATATTAATATAAAATCAAAGTCTTTAATAAAATCTGTTTATGATACAGTAGTTGTAAAAACAACTGCTCAAACCATTCATTTTAGTGTAAATTGGATTAATGGTAGTACAACGGTAAAGACTGATAATAAAAGACTTAACAAAAAAGTGAAATCTATATCCATTCAATTATCTGCAAATGGAATTAAGTTTTATATCAATAATGTAAAAATAAATCTTTCAAGAATTAGTACAAATCTCTGTTTAATGGGTTGCCCTTTACCTGGCAATTATGGAGGAATGGGATGTAATTATACATGGAAGTTATCTGATACTACTTTAGAAAAATTAGGTATTGAACCTGCTGAGCAATATATTATAAATGTAATTGATTCCCTTGATGAATACGGATGTAGATCAGGTGTTAGTGGATCAATTACCTTTAATTATTTTTAAATTATATTAATCCCATGTTTATTATTCTAAAAAGCTAAGTTGCTTGCGCCACCGTATTTGGAAAAATTCCATATTACGAAGGTATAAACATCAAATCAGCAACTCCTACTAGGTTGTTTACTAGTGTAGTAATCCCAATAAATAGTTGGAGGATAACAAAAGAAAATCCTTTTCTTGCTAAAATGCCATACTATGAATTGTCATATCATGGTAGTTTAGTAACAACAACACAACAATATTTAATCTTTCACGGAGCAAAAAACACTGAATACAATTTATATTTCGTTAGTGATCCAAATTTTATCGATGGATCTGTCGGTATTCCTTCGGATTATCGCTACTTTTACGGAATTAGCATGTATGATCCTATATCAACAGGTTTAGGTAATGCTGAACGAGCTTATTTATCTTCTTACTTTAAAATAAACGGTTTTCCATTAGCAAATAGGGACTTCTTTAACAATAAAGTTATAAAGTTTACAACAAATAATAATGGTGATTATACTTTCATGCTAACTACTTGTTCGACAAGTAGCCATATATTAAGTTTTACTGCATATTTCTATTTAAAGGATTATGAGCAACATAAATTGATTTATAGCCATTCCATTCACAATATATTTGATTAAAATTCTTACGATCATTTGCGATCAATAGAATTTTAAATTTAAACAAGTGAATTTTTTATTATTGATATACCCAACAAATTGGTAAAAATACATTTACTTCAGGATTTAAAGGATCAATATTATCTAACCAAGTTTCAATAGGCTTAGAATTATTTTCATAACCTTCTAGCCAAACTCTTAATTTAATTCCACCTGAATGTGGATTACAGATACACAATGTAAATTGAAATACATAATTTCCATTATTATCTGTTGTAAATGTATCTGATAATCCATTAAAATCCATTAAATTCAAAGATTTTTTTTGAAGATATTCGGACCACCAACCTGGTCTTTCAACAGTATCATCCGTAATAGGAATATATGTTGTTAAACCAT
The DNA here is from genome assembly GCA_902785325.1 of uncultured Succinivibrio sp. GTDB lineage: Bacteria > Pseudomonadota > Gammaproteobacteria > Enterobacterales > Succinivibrionaceae > Succinivibrio. Next base: position 54,576 of record CACZXZ010000007.1, read on the forward strand.
AGTAATAATCAATATCGTCAGGTGTACCGAATGATGTATGAATTGAGTTATCAGCAATAATCGATTTAAAAGTATATTTAGTATTGCGAGCTCCATGAAAGTAAATCTTTTGGGCTGTATAGGAATCAGTGTAATGATCTTTTGTATGTAAATTTTGTCTTATATTATATTTTCTTGCATCTTTACACTCATAAGCTTCAATGTATTCCACAAAAGGCTTTGATAGTGTAATAGTAAAGATATTTAATGGTATTGATTTACTTAATAAAGTGGAAGTAATAGCTTTAGCTTTTACTTTAATAGTTTTATCAAAAGGTACTATTCCCTTTGTAGTAGCGCAAGCAATTATACTGAATGTTCTTTATTTAAAATTCATTAGAATAGATTATTAAACAATATTTATGATCTACTTTATTTGGTTCTATAAGTAAAAGAAAACTTAAATTCCTTTAAGATAAGCCATATTTGCATTTCTTTACTACCACAATCACGAAACAAAAAACTCAAAGTATTTGAAGTTTCAAAATTTAAATCAGATTCTGAAATATTCAAATGCTTATTTTGAATGGGTGAACAATACATATTTATAGAGCCAGTAAACTAGTATAATGCGCAAATTCTAAAAGCAGATTGTCTCAAACCAACTCCTAAAGAACTATTACTTGATATAGTTACAGGCATAGTCACTTCATAAGAAGGACTTCTTTCAGGGCATAAAGGACAAAAAGTTCCTGAGTAAACAGTCTTGCCGTTAATTTTAAAGTTGCAAGTTCCATTGCCACAAGCAAATTGTACAGAATAGCTTTTGATGTTTTCGGGATACAAAAATTCTGAAGCTGTATAAGTATGGGTTATGCTTTGTGGACCTGAAGATTCAACAAAATCTCCAAATGGTATTCCTACATATAAACCATATTGTCTACATCTTTCTCGTGTGCTTGTAGGTGGGATAAATCTAATTGATACATTTGCACTAATATCGTTGGCAGTCACCTTTATAGTTTCAGTAAACGGAGATATACCTTTAACAGTAGCGCAAGCAATTATCTTTTTTGGAGAATATAATTGTTTTGATTAAGAGTTTTGGGCAAGGATTTTTATGATCTACTTATAATAGAAAAGTACACTAACAAATGCAGACATATTAAGATCACTACCCCAACCGTCATCATCGTCAATCACATAGCATGAAATTGTTAAGGAAGAATCAGTAGGGACATTATTCCAAAAGGTTTTAGTTCTTTGATAATAACTATCAGGGTTTGATGTTGAAGCTACTTTAGTTCCATTGATATACATATTAGCATAATTATCAAAAGAGCCTTTTATAGTGGCTGTATTGATGTATTTAGTATGTCTTGTCTTACTTGCTTCAAACGAAAAACTTACCCAATAGGCTGAATGATTTATGCCTTTATTTAAAACTGTATAACCTGCATCACAACGATGCGTAATATTTCCTGCTGACCAACCAAAATGTTGAAAGATTAACACTTCCCAATTTCTAATTGCTTGTGAAGCCTTTGCCATGCTACCTGTATCAATAGTTGCTCTAGGTACTATCGTAGTAAGAAAAGGTGTAATACCACGACCTCTAGCGCAAGCAATTCAAATAGCTTTAATCAATTCTAGGGGATTAATTTGTATTAAAATCTACTGATATAGAATTTCCTGTTTGATAACTAGTTAAAGTCCATGTGCCTTTCATATAATGAGGAGTAAACCAACACTCTAAAAAAGCTATTTGAATTTTGCCGTTATTGTCAGTTGAATAGTCAAATGTAAAATTACGGTCATCTTTAATTAAGCAGTGAGAAGAAAAGTTACCTAAATCCGTAATATCACATGATTTAATTTGACTATTAGGAATTAAATAAGCATTACCTAAACCTGTAATTGCATTATTAGTATCGTCAATAATATAGAATCGTCCGTCATGACACATTTCTTCGTTCAATAATTTACATTTATTACGAAATGTAAGCTTGTATTTTGTATTTGCTTTTGCTTTAAAAGTAATGCGAGCCCAATTATAAGAACCTGTATTATAGCCAAAAGCATAAAAGAGAGAATTAAAGTAATTTTTTACGTCTGAAAAATAAAATTCACGAATTAAAATGTTTACATTAGCTTTTAAATCACGTTTATCAATGGTACTTGCAAGGTTTATTTTACTGTTATAAGGGATAATTCCGATCACGCTAGCGCAAGCAAACCTATTTACTTATCATTTACCAAACTCTTTTAACCCTGTTTTTATATGATCTTATTGTCTAGTAATGGTATAAATTAAAACATCATCATCTACGGTAATTTTAAAGGTATTAGTTCCATACGGTAGTGTTTGAACAGTGTAACAAATTCCAACAGTACACCTACCTAAATTAGCTCCATTAAAGTTGTATATATAAGTCATTGAAGGCGAACAAATATTTGTTAATTTTGAAACAACAGTTCCGTATGGACCTTCTATTTTAATTGGTAAATCAGAGTAAATTTGTCTAAAACCACCAAACATTATATAAGGCTGACCATTACCACTTATACCTGTAATAAGAGCTGAAGTTCCACTTAAATAAGTGCCTGTGTAATGTGTATAATAGTCAAATAAATATAAACTTCTTGGCACTTTTTGATAAATCACAACCTTAGTAGCAAAGCTATTCGTAACCGTAGTTGCACGTTGCTTGATAGAGTATCGGTATGAAGGAATACTCTTAGTTTTAGCGCAAGCAATACTTTTTTATTTTGAAATTTCAAAATTTATTTAGCTATTTTGTTCACTTTTAATTAGTTTTTAATTTATTAAATATAGTAGTAATTAAAATTGCATATTAGAATTTACAATAATCAGCAGATTTGAATTTTTAGTCTAAATTTGGTTAAAAAATTTGCAGTGAAATTTGAGTTAAATTTTAGGGGATTAATGTCATACTTTTTGAAGTAGGTTTTCCGTGAATTTGATGATATTTTTAAAGTTGTACAAAATATGTTATAGAACAATAGAGATCATAAAAATGACATTGTTTTGTTAGTGTTTGTATAGATTATATAATAAATTTTTCAGTATATATTTCAATGTAGAATAAAATAGAGATAAAAGGTTTAAAATAATTGTCATGACTAATAAAAATTGGCTAGAAAATAATAGATCTTGACTATAATCTTCTGAAGAAGGAGCTATTCCTGATTTTAAATGTATAAAAAATTCAATTAAGAATTACCTTACTTAGATAGTGTCTAATTGAGCCAAATAGGAGATTAGCATGTTATATATTTCAGGTTTGTATGCGTTGAATTTGCCTTGTAAGTTACATTTGCAAGGGGATAGACACTTGTCTAGTCTAGATTTTCAGAAGGTAGAATATATTGAATCTAAGGATAGTATCTTTGGTGATTATGGTATTGAAGTAGGGTATTCAAACGAAGAATTAGGCTTACAGCATGTAAATAAAGCTAACTATATTCGTGCTTGTCTTGATTTGTTAGAACAAGGTGAGTATTCAGTATTGAAAACTTTTATGTCTAAATGGTTAGATACTGATCTCCAAGAATTACAAACTGAAATCTTTAATCAAGTGTTGAAGTTATCTAGTTCTACTAATTGGAATGAAGTTGATGACTTTATGGATCACGAATACTTGATGAAGTGGGTTAGATTTAAACAAGCTAAAAGATTTCCAATTTATAAAGTTAAAGCACCTGCTCAAAATGTTTATGCTTATGATCCTTTTAATCAAGATGAAGTTAACAATATTGCAGAGCAGATAGTTAATGCTTATTTGCAAAGAGATTCTCTTTATGATTTAAATGATTTAATTGATATTTGTGGTGAATGTAGAGAGCTTTTTACTAGTTCCGTTAGAAAGTTAATTATTCGTGCTTTAGAAATTAAAGGTGCTTACTATGTAGAACATCTTGTTAATACCCAATTTGCACCTCTTATTGATAATCAAGCTCTTGCTGATTATTTTATTGAACTATGTGAAATCTTTGGTGTTAAGTCAGAACTTTCGTATATTGAAGTAGATCCTAACATTAAGTAGGTTATCTTCTTATAGTAGTGGATTTAGTTTGATTTTGCGTTAGTTCTTTTACTTCATGGATGCACTTATCTTTAACATAATCTATTACTGATTTATCATTAAATTCATAAAAATCAATCAGGTGTTCTCTAAAATCAGGGTAAGTCTGTTTGTCAAAATAGATAATTCCCAATTTATTTTTTATTAGAGCACAATTAGCTAAAAATAAAGCTGTTCTTTTATTGCCATTTTCAAAAGGTTGTAATTTCATTAACTCAACCATAGTTTTAACTACATATTCTTTAGGATCTGTTTGACCTTGTAAGTCATTTAAGCTTTCAACTAAATCATTTACTTGATTAAAATTAGGTGGAGGTAAGACACCTAAAGCTTTGACTTCGACATTAACGCTTCGATACTGACCATAGACATCTTGATTTCGACTACCTTCAGTAATAATTTCATTTAATTTGCAATACAGATCTTCGTTAAATTTAAGCTCTTTGAAGTTTAGTTTACTTATGTAATCAACTACATCCATAGCGTTTTCAGCTACTATTAGTTCTCTGTAAGTATCAAAAGCTAGTACTGCACCCTCTACCATAGCTGTTCTAATAGTGTCGTCATTATAATTTACATGCTCTAAGTTACAGAATGATTCTAGAATGACCTTTTTAAAAGAATGTCTAAAAAAATGTACAAGCTCTAACATAATTAGATTTCCTTAGCCTTAATGCTGTTTAAATAATCTTGTAATGTGATGACACCATTTCTATAAGAATTTATAGTATCTTCGTTAGTTGTTGGAATAAGCTCTGCTTTTAAGAAATTTGTTTCTATATATTGATAGATTCTTATTTCTTCTTCATTAGATCTTCTTTTGAAGGTATATAAATAGGTTTTACAATCTCTTGATGTAGGATTCCAAGATAATTGTTCAAAAAGTCCTTCTAAAGTTCTTAATAATAATGCATCTAAGATCTTTAAACCTCTTACAGAGCCATTTATAAATCTAAAATATTGATGTTCATTTAGTCTTTTAGCATAAATTAGTTTTATGATTTCGTATTTATATTTATCTAATTTTCTTTGAAAATCTGTTCTATTGGCATCTAATTTAGCTAGATATTGTCTAGCTTTTGAAGCTTGTTGTTTTAGATTTAATGAGATATTCATATTATTTATTTTTAAACCTATTTATTTTGATTTTTATAAATTTTCATTTGATAAAATTCTTAAAACAATTTTTTCAAATCTCTTAAACATTTCTTCAGTTGAAATTCTTCCTTCGATCCAATCTTCTTGCATTAAGTTAACTTCTTTTGGTGACTCAATACCTTCTAATTTTAAATTTCCGTTTATATCTCGTAATAATTGTCTTTTTTCAGATGGTGTGTATTGATCTGCATAAGCTAATTTTGAACCTTGCATTATATTTACCTCTTTTATTTTTTTAGCATCTATGCTTTCTAATAATTTTCAATTAGCTCTAAGGGAATTTTCTTTACAAAGACTTCTGCTACCCTATATTCAAACGAATGAATTACGTAAGTTTCATCTACTTCGTCCTGTTCATTTAAAGGTGCATGTATCATCTCACACCATTTAATCTTTTTACTTCTTTTTAACTTTTTAAAAAGCTTAAAAACAGTAGCATAATCAGCATAATCTGTATAAAACTCATTTTCAAAGTCAAGAGAGGTTGTTCTCTTACCTTCTAGAGTTTCATAACATAGATAGAAATCTTCATTGATCTTTTCAAATTTGTTTAGTTTCATAAGATTATTTCTCTAAAATTTTCTTATTTAACATAGCGTTTAGGATGTAAGGTCCTAATTTTTGTCCTGCTTTTTCAGCTTGTTTTATAAGTTGAGTCCGTTGTTTTTCAGTACATTGAACGACAATTCTTTGAGTTTTCTTGTCTGCTAAAGGTTTATTAGGACCTGTACTTCCTTTAGGTCTGCCTGCACCTGCTCGTTTTCCACCTCGTGACATTATGATCACCTCCTATTTCTATTATAGGTATTGAAATAATAAATGCAATATAAATATCAAAAAAAATACGTTAAAAACGTAGTAATTTATATAAATTGATCTATAATAAAGGTAGAGAAGATAAATATTATTTAAAGAAGATAAGAGGAATTAAAAGCATGTTGTACCCATTTTTATACAATCGTAAAACTTCTCGAAATATTACATTTTCGGAAGTCAAGTTTATCAATGGTAATAAGCAAATCAGAATTTACGCTGATGAATTACCAAATGATCAATATGATGATATATCTGAACTAGAATTTTATTTACCAAAAGGTAATATTACCAAGCAAATTGGATTTACTAATGCAGATGTAAAAGAAATACAAGATTTAGTATTCCGAAATGCTGAAATTATTTGGGAATTAGCTGAGGATTATGCTAAAAAGGAGTAACAATGCCAACTTTAGAATTTGAAATTTTAGGTTACATTCTTTACATAACTTCTCATGATTGTGAAGAGCCTTTTCACATCCATTTAAAAGCTTCCAAAGATTATAAAAATAAAAATCTTTCTGCTTCTAAATTATGGATTGGAGAAACTTTTGACACAGAAATTGCCAATAATAATGCAAATATTCCTATCAGGACTTTAACAAAAATTCAAACAATCATTAAATCAGACAAAACAATTCAAGATGCGATTAAAGATTTATGGTGTAGTTTATTTGATCTTACTAATGATGAAATTGATTATTACAAATATATTAAGCAAATTATTAATAATACTTCACGTACAAATAAGGTAATAAGACATCGTAGATAATCTTTTGTAGAGGTTAATAAAATGCCAAAGTTGTCTAGATTTGAAATGAATTTACCAAAACGACTTCAGGAGGACATTGATCATGTGAATAATACCGATCCTGAAGAGTTTGCTTATTGTGGTTATTTAATGGAGCTTAATGCTTCTATCAATGTTTGTGAAATTGACGAAAGTATCTCTAGAGAACAAGCTGAATATTTAAGAAATAAGTATTTTGGAGGTAGTCATAATGGAGAAATTTTATAATTTTGATCAATATGAAATAGATCGTCAACAAAGCTTTGGTGGTGCAAATGGCTTCAAGTATGCTTTAACTATTGATGGTACTCAATATATGTTAAAAGCTCCTGATCCAAGTAAAAAATATCAAGGTAATGATTTTTTTCCTTATACAGAATATATGTCTTGTAAGATTTTATCTTCTTTAGGACTTAATTGCCAACAAACATTGTTAGGTGAAATTACACTTCCAATTGATATACCTGAAAAAGTTGAAGCTGTTGCTTGTAAAAATTTTCGTCCAAATATGGAAGAGTTTACACCTTTTTATAATTTACGTAATGCAAGGTTTTATGGATCTTCAAGTTCTAATAGTCGAAGTAGTGAATTATCTGAGATTTTAGCTACTATTGATACTCAAAGTTATGTTGATCCTTTTGAATTAAAGAATTTCTTTTGGGAACAATTTGTTGGTGATGCTTTAATCGGAAATTTTGATCGTCATAATGGAAATTGGGGACTTTTAAAGAATTTTAATCGCCAAATTAGTATTTGTCCTATTTTTGATTGTGGCTCTAGTCTTTTTTGTCGTATTCAAGATAGATACTTGCTTGATATTGATAATAGGCAAGCTTTATTAGACTCTTGCTGTTATGACTCATGTAAGTCAGCCATTGAATTTGAAGGTAAAAAAATCAATTATTATCAATTTCTTTCTGAAAATATTAATGCAGATTGTACTAAAGCTTTAGTCAAGTTAATAGATAGAATGGATTTGAATAAAATTTCTAGTATTATTGAAAATACACCAATAAAACATGAGAACTACAAACAATTTTGTTTAGATTTAATTAGAGCACGCAAGGAATTAGTTATTGATCAAGCATATAACCATATTAAATCTCCTTCTATTCTTACTTGTTCTGAAAAATTAAATGATTATGATGAATTTGATTGTCGAACAGAAGATCTGCTTCGTCCTATAAATTCCTGTGCAAAGGAAATTCATAAGGAATATCAAAAGAGATTCCAAAAAGCATATTCTGATTTGACTGCTTCTAAGAAAATTAATAATCAGAAAAGATTGATTGATTCTAGAGTTGATGCAGGAATTATAGCTGATCTACTTTCTTTAAAGAAATTTAGTTTAAATGACATTAAAAAAGTGATTATTGATTGTAGTCCTGTTTATGTAATCAAAGAAGATGATTACGTTGATAAAACTATCAATAGAGCTAAGCAAATGATTTCAAATTCAAAACAAAATTCTTCAATAAAGCATTGTGGAAGGTGATTGTAATATGAAAGAGCTTAGAGAATTATTAGGACTTACCCAAAAAGAATTTGCTTTGAAATTTGGTTTTAATCTTAGAACGTTACAACAATGGGAGCAGGGTAGAGCTTCTACACCTGTTTATTTAATACCATTAGTTAAACGTGTGATTGAGTTAGAATCTAAAAATGCCAAATTAAGTAAGAAAAATAGGAAATAATGAGGATTTTGTTGGATTTCTTGTAGATAGATATTTTGAGATTAACTCTCATTAGCTTAGCAAAAACCAATGAGAGCAAGACAAAACACAAAGTCAGTCATAACAATCTATGTATAATGCTATGTGACGTTTTTATTATACTTCTATAATTTTTAAGATCAACTAAAATATACAAAATCTGATAAATATCGATTATTTACTACTATACTTAAATTTATGTATAAAATATGTTATAATTTTAACTGTGTTATTTTTTAGTTAAGGTCAATTTTAGGTTTTCTGTATGAGATTATTTATCGCTGAAAAACCTTCTGTTGCTAGAGCGATTGCTAATGCCATTGGTATTGTTGCTAGAAAAGATGGTTACATCGAGTGTAAGAATAATGTAGTTGTTACTAATTGTTTTGGTCATTTATTAGAAAGAGCTGAACCTGATGTTTATCTTAATCAAGGTCAAGCTAAAGGTAGTAAAGAAAAGCCACGTTGGAAAAGAGAAGATTTACCAATTATTCCTTCTAAATGGATTAAAGTTGTAAGTCGTGACAAAAATAAACAGTTAAAGATTATTGCTGAGCTTGCTAAAAATGCTTCAGAAGTTGTCAATGCTGGTGATGCTGATCGTGAAGGTCAGTTATTGGTAGATGAAGTGCTTACCTATATCGGTTATCGTGGTCCTGTACTACGTTATTGGCAATCGTCAATGGTCGATGAATCAATCAGAAAGTCTTTAAATGAGATAGTACCTAACTCTAAATTCTATAACTGGGGTGTAAGTGCTGAAGCTCGAGGTCAGGCTGATTGGCTAATCGGCATGAATATTACACGTCAGCTTACTCTTAAACATCATAATCTTGTAGTAGTTGGTCGAGTTCAAACACCTGTGTTAAAGATTGTGGTTGATCGTGATAGAAGTATTGAAAACTTTAAAGAGCAATCATTCTTTAATATAGATGCAAATTTTATTGCTCAGAATTTTCAATACAAAGGTCGTTTAGTTGTTACCGATGATTTGCTAGATGCTAACGGTTATTTTACTGATAAGAATAAAGCCCAATTTATTATTGCAAGTTTAGCAGGTGCAACAGGTCAAATTTCAGATTTTAAAGTTGAATCTAAAAAGACCTTTCCTAAATTAATGTACACTCTTGCTGATCTACAAGTAGATTGCAACCGTAAGTTTGGTTATGGTGCTAAAAAGACCTTAGACATAGCTCAAAAGTTATATGAGGAATATCAGTTAACTACTTATCCTAGAGCAAGTTGTGAATATTTAACAACTACTAGTGCAAGTGAAATTCCTCGTGTCATGACAAATCTTTCTAATGCGTTTCCTAATTTAAAACCATTTATCGCTAAAGCTACCAATATCCAAGGTAATCGTGTATTTAATGATAAAAAGGTAGAGGAGTCAGCTCATACTGGTATTATTCCTACCTTAAAGCAAGTTACTATCAATGATGTTAATAATCTTCCTGAGGATTGTAAAAAAGTATATCAACTCATTGTAAACCGTTACATCGCTTGTTTTATGCCACCTTATCAATATAAGGAATACACTATTTTAACTAAGGTTAAAAACTTTGATTTTAAGAGTGTGTTAAAACAGCCCTTAGTTTTAGGTTTTAAAGAGTTTGATAATGAGCCAAAAGAGAAGAAAGCCGATGGTAGTGAAGATGATCAGATCGTACAAAATGTACCAAATCTTGCTCCTAATACCCCTTCAAGAGTGATTTCTTCTAATTTAGCTTTAGGTAAAACTACACCTCCAAAGTATTTCACTGAAGGTACTTTAATTGCCACGATGAAGAATATCGCTAAGTACATTAGTGATCCTGAAGAAAAGAAGCTTTTAAAAGATGATGATGGTTTAGGCTCTGAGGCTACTCGTGCTGAAATCATTGAAAGATTAAAACAACATGGCTTCTTAGAAGTGGGTAAGAGTGGCAAGTTAAAGAATAAGATTTATTCAACCCCTCAAGGTAGAGAAATTCTAAAAGTAATTCCTGCAAATTTACAGTCAGCAAGTTTAACAGCTCAAAACGAGCGTTACTTACAACAAATTCAAGCAGGTACTATGTCTTTGCAACAATTCATGTCAAATCAAGTAATGGAGTTAAAGCAAATTATGTCTGATATTGATGCTTCAAATGCTACTATGCAAGGTAGCAACGGTAATGGTCCTCAATTAAAGTGTCCTAAGTGTGGTGGTCCTTTATATCACAACGAAAGCAAGAAGCAGAAGGGTAAGTTCTACTTCCACTGTGGTAACAAAGAATGTAATGCTTTCTTTGATGATGTAAACGGTCAACCTGTGGAGCAAGTGCAACACAACTGTCCTAAGTGTGGTCAACGTTTAGTTCGCCTTGAAAGCAAATTTAAGAAAGGTGAGTTTAATTGGATTTGTTTCAATGAGTCTTGCAAGGCTCGTTTTACAGACAACAACGGTCAAGTTGGTCCTGAGAAGGTATTTAAGCCTAAAGCTCCACGTCAAGGACTTGAGTGTCCAAGTTGTCATCAGCACACTTGCATCAGAATTGAAAGCAAGAAAAAGCCTGGCACTTTCTTCTTCGTTTGTGATTCTTGCAAGACCTTTTTTGCCGATAACAATGGTCAAGTAGGAAATCCTTTTGGTAATAAGTAATAGTAGTTATTGTGTGTTAGATCCTCTAAATAAATTAGGGGATCTTAATGGAGAATATCATGAGTCTTAGCTCTGTAATCGACAAATTATATGAAGAAGCTGTGCGAAATCGTGTATTTTGGCACTATTGCTTACCTTGCAACTACCAAACAGGAAAATTATATTCAGGTCTTAACTTTTTAATTTTAGGTGTTAGAAATTCAAGTCTTTCAGATCCTCGTTGGGGCACAGTGCAAGATTTTAGTTCAAGAGATTTTGTTGTAAATGCAGATGCTAAAGATGTTGTAAATATTCTTCATTGGGACACTGAACAATTATCGAAAAATGCGTTATATCCAATTCCTGTATTCAATGTTATTGAAACTAACGATTATTCATCTTTCTATAAGGAAGAGTTAGGTATTACCCTTTTTGACTTATTAGATAAATATCATATTCCTTTCATTGAATCTGAGGTGGATTCTTACTCACCTTTAGAGAATTTACTTTATTTAAATACCATAGAAAAGCCTGTTAAAAATCAAAGCGTTAAGATGGCGATTAGTTCACTTTCAAAGTGGCTAATCAACAATGTTGAATGGCAACATCTATATAGAATTGGGCAAAAGCTAGATCAAATTGCATTACCAAAATATATGCTCATTCTAGAAGATCTAGCGATGTTTAAAATTGCTTATCAAATTGATGTTAACTTGAAAAAGTGCATTGATGTTGATGATCTCTGTGATGCTATTAAGTTTTTCTATGAAACTAATCGTAAAACTTTATTATTAAGTGTGTTCTTAGTTGCTGATTATGTAGTGAAGATGATCTTTGAGCGTTCTGAAAAAGCTGATGAAATTTTTAGAGATTTCTTACTACCTGATCATGTAAATGAGCTAATGCACTGTTCTAAACAAGAAATTAAGCATATTCGTCAAGCTATGGAAGAATGTCAACAAGCTGTAAATGATGATGTAGCTTATCTGCATTTTTATAACTATGATGATGAATCTTCTGCTGAATTTTATGTAACTTCTTATAATGAAGATCTTGATAAGCCAATCAAGGGGGTAATGGTAATGCCTGGCTTTGAGCCTATCAAATGCCAATACACCACTGCTGGCTTATGTCGAGAGATGTTTTTAGAAACTTCATTTCAAAAAGTAGAGTTAAATCAATTAAAACTTGCAACAACTAACTAAATCTATACTATAATGGCTAGAATTTGTAATGATCTAGCTATTAAGGTATTTTTTATGGCAACTTTTACTGATCCAAATGTAATTGACGTTCAAAATGTTGATTTTACACATTTTAAAGATCGTATTCGTTTAATTCGTACTGAAAGAGGTCTTACTCAGTCCCAAGTAGCTAAAGCCGTTGGTGTAGCTACTTCTATTTATAATACATGGGAGCATGGTGTTCATACACCTCGTTTTGATAAGTATTATCGTTTAGCTGAGTTTTTCCAAGTCCCACTAGATTTTCTAATCAGTGACGTTGATCTAAACAAGATCCAATTATTTTTACGTAATGAAAACATCAAGCTAATTGAAGCTGTAAATCTTGATATTGATGCTGATTTTAATCGTGTTTACGATCATGCCTATTTTATGCCTTTTAATATCATTGATGATTTGAAAGCTGAAAATCGTACTCGTAAGCTTTTTGCTTATAGAGTTAGCGATAATGAGATGTCTAAAACCCAAGGTAAATCAATCAATGTAGGCGACTTTGCACTAGTAGTAAATTGTAATAGTGTGCCATTTATGCGTGGTAAGGTTGTGCTAGTTGCAACTGAAGATCATCCTCGTGCGATGCTACGTGAATTTACTGCTGATCAGGATAAGATCTTCTTAACAGCCTGGAATCAAAGTGTTAAACCAATGGAAGTTGACTCTTCTACAAGAATTTCAATCTTTGGTTATGTGAAGATGGTGGTAACTCCGTTGGTAGTGTAGATTATTAATTTTTGGTTAAAGGTGCTTTTGCACCTTTTGTTTTTGTCTTATTAAAGCTACTATATTAGAGTTAATAAGATATATTCCCCACTTTCTGATTTTTAATAGAGTATTTTTCTAAATCAGATTTGATTATCAGTCTTGTATTAGCTATATTGAAAACAGTCTAAAGTTTTAAATAAGATCTCCTTAATTGCAAACTCCATATTTGTTCATAAGAAGATCTGCGTTTATTTACTTAGGCTACATTGATGTATCTAGGTAAAGTTCGAGTGCGAAGGTTGAGGTTAAGTTGGACCTTCAGTAGTGATGTTAGGTTAGGCACTACATTTAAACCGATGTCGTGTTCGGCTTTATCTAGGCATACATGAAGTTCTTTTCCTGTTAATGCTTTCTTGTGTGCAAAGAATATATAGCTGTTGCCACTGTCATAATCTCCTACGTTGATCTTTAAAGCTACATAATTTTGAGGATTTAAGCCAAGCTTGTAGATTTCTTCTACATAGTTGTCAACTTTAGCTTGAAGATCTTTTCTAAAGCATCTGTTCTCTTCACGATTTAATTTTGTAACATCGTAAAAGGTTACAAAACATGAAATAGAGTTTTCCTTTTGAGGAAAGAAGAACTGATGGAAGTCTAAATCTTCTTTAAAGAAACAATGATCGTTTAGGGTTAGAGTTAAATCTGCATGGTAAACAACGTTGTAGTCGAAAGAAATATTTGATGATTTCATGATGTATCTCACACTTTTTTAAACTTATTGATCGCAAGAATTATTACAATTCAACAAAATTTACATTAAAACAATAAGTTAACTAATTACGGTTGAGCTCCATCCGCCACTTGTTCTTTAGTCACCTGCATTTTTCCATCATTTATACCTACAGGGTTTTAGTCTCTTAATTATCGCCATGAGGTTTTTTAGCCTTATCTAATCTATTGGCATAAGCAAGGT
>CACZXZ010000008.1 GCA_902785325.1 uncultured Succinivibrio sp.
CGCATAAAATAAGGTGTCACAGATTTTTAAAAAGCTAGAGCCTTGATATATAAGACTCCGTTAATGATTTTTACTTAATTTTTTGTGAGAAAGTAAAGTAGTTTTAAGATTATAGTGTTTCTTACTGATTTAAAAGAAAAATTTGATATTTTTTAGTAATTTTATGACAGACTATCAATTTTTTAGTACAAAATACTATGAACCTTTTTAATCACACATAATTAAAGCTTATAGTTTGATATTATTAGTAAAAATTTCTAATTCGTTTGGAAAAAATAATGGATAATCAAATTTTTCAAAAAAACTTTTTAGCTTTAGCAAATCAGTACCCAGAATTTGCAAGCAAGCTTATGACCTATCAAAACTCATCATCCTTAGAGATCCAACTAGATGAAGGCAAAGAAGCTACTTTATTAGTGAATGGTCGTCAATTAACCTCCCATCACGACCGAGAAGGACTTGCTTGTTACCACGTTAAAAAGGTTGATCTACATAAGCTTGTAACTATATATGGCTTTGGTCTTGGAGATGAGATTAGGTACATTCTTTCAAAGAATAAGCAAGCAATAATCAATGTAGTGATTTTAAATCCTGCTTTATTTGTAGAGCTTTTAGGTATTGACTCAGAGCTTTATGAGCTATTTTGCTCTCAAGTTGAATTTACTCTTCCAACTGACGATTATCCATATTTTGCCAATAGCATCATTTTAGTAAGTGAATTGTATCTATGTCCTGAGGTTTTTAATAGCTTAAAAATAAAGCTTATCAATACCTTAGATTATGACTTTTCAAAGCAATATTTTGAAAACACAGTACAACAGAAAATCAATGCAAATTTAAAAGACAACTATGAAAGATTAAAGAGTCAAAAGCCTTTTACAAAAGACAATCTAGCCTTAATTTCTCAAAATGTGATTATTACAGGTTCAGGACCTTCTCTTGAGGACAATATTGACCGCTTAAAAGCTGAGTTTAGTAAGCCAAATACTACTTTAATGGCAGTAGATACTTCCTTAAACACCCTATATAAGCACAATATCGTACCTAACATCATCGTATCAATTGATGAAAACGTTTATAGAAATCATGCAAAAAGACTATTTAATGATCTTAAAAGATATGAGCATACTACCCTTATTTTTAATGCTCAAACAGACGGAAAACTCATCGATACTTATTTAGGTGATAAATACTTTATTTATTCAAAAAAAGCTTTGGAAATTCTTAGATATCTACCAGCTCAATACGCTGATTTCATCACCTGTAAAGGATCTGTTTTAAATACGAGCGTCAATATAGCTATAAAAGCTAAAGCTCGGGTAATCAAACTCTTTGGTGCTGACTTTGCTTATAAAGGCGATAAAATTCACTCAGGAGACATTCCTAAGGGACTTGCTAGTGTACTTGTTGACTCAACTTTAAAAGTACTGTGTAACGACAATAGAATTCAAGAATCAAATCGTGCTTTCTGTTTATATCGAGAGTATCTTGAAAAAGATATTAAAGACAATCCTAGCATCCGTTTTGAAAACTACTCCAAAACAGGAGCTGTAGTTGTAGGTGCGATAAACTGTTAACAACAGCTTAAAAATGGAAAAGGTGCCATAAGGCACCTTCTTAAAAAGCATGGACTAAACCATGCTTTTTTTGTCACAATTACTGCTTGTTAGCTGCTGCGAAAGCTGCTGCCATAGTAGTAGTTGTAGGCTCTTGAGCCTTCTGATTTACAGACTCTAAAGCTTCCTTCTCTTCTGCTTCGTCCTTAGCACGAACAGATAGAGTGATTTGACGGGTCTTACGATCAACGTTTACGAACTTAGCCTCGATCTCGTCACCAACGTTAGCAACAGTTGTTGCATCGTCAACACGATCACGTGATAAGTCAGAAGCCTTGATGTAACCAGTGATGCCTTCTGCTAACTCAACAGTTACGCCACGAGCGTCAACCTCAGTTACCTTACCAGTAACGATTGAACCCTTGCGGTGTGCTGCACAGTAATCAGCAAATGGATCTTCAGAGATTTGCTTTAAGCCTAAAGAAATACGCTCACGCTCTGGATCTACTTGTAGAACGATAGCGGTGATTTCGTCACCCTTCTTGAAGTTGCGAACTGCTTCTTCGCCAGATTGCTGCCATGAAATGTCTGATAAGTGAACTAGACCATCAATGCCGCCATCTAAGCCAATGAAGATACCGAAGTCAGTGATTGACTTGATCTTACCAGTTACCTTCTCGCCCTTTGAGTGAGATTGTGCAAACTCTACCCATGGGTTAGCCTTGCACTGCTTTAGACCTAGAGAAATACGACGACGCTCCTCGTCTAACTCAAGAACCTTAACTTGAACCTTGTCACCTACTGAAACGATCTTAGATGGGTGAATGTTCTTGTTGGTCCAATCCATCTCTGAAACGTGAACTAAACCTTCAACGCCGTCAGCGATTTCAACGAAGCAACCGTAATCAGTTAGGTTAGTTACCTTACCTTCGATTACTGAGTCAACAGGGAAACGAGCTGCAATGTTTGCCCATGGATCTTCACCAAGCTGCTTTAAGCCTAATGAAACGCGTGAACGCTCACGGTCAAACTTCAATACCTTAACAGTAACTTCCTCACCAACTTGTACGATCTCTGAAGGGTGCTTTACACGCTTCCAAGCCATATCAGTGATGTGTAATAAACCGTCAACGCCACCTAGATCAACGAATGCACCGTAGTCAGTTAAGTTCTTAACTACGCCAGTTACAGTCTGACCTTCAGCTAGATTTGCAAGTACGCTCTCACGATCTGCTGAGTTCTCAGTCTCGATAACAGCACGACGTGAAACAACAACGTTGTTGCGTTTCTGATCTAACTTGATAACTTTGAATTGTTGCTCTTTGCCTTCTAAGTGAGCAGTGTCACGAACAGGACGAACGTCTACTAATGAACCAGGTAAGAATGCACGGATGCCACCTAATTGAACAGTGAAACCACCCTTTACCTTGCCGTCGATTAGACCAACAACAGTTTCGTTCTTGTTGAATGCGTCTTCTAGCTTGATCCAAGCTTCGTTACGCTTTGCCTTCTCGCGAGAAACCTGTGTCTCACCGTCGCCTGATTCTACAGACTCTAAAGCTACGTCTACTTCGTCGCCTACTTTAACTTCTAATTCGCCTTGAGCGTTTAAGAATTGCTCTTGAGGAATTGTAGACTCTGATTTTAGACCAGTATCAACGATAACAAAGCCGTTATCGATAGCTACTACTTTACCTTTAACCATTGAGCCAGGACGGGTCTCAACATTCTTTAAGGATTCTTCGAAAAGTTGTGCAAATGATTCCATTAAGGTTTTCCATTTAAGCCCTGAAGCATCATGCTTGTAGGGAGTTGTAAAAAATATGCCGTCATCCATGACGACACTAACAAAAATAGGTGTTTAGCCTACAAATCTATTTTAAGTCCGGTCTTCTCTACAATGTAGTCAACCGCAGCTTTAAAAACTTCTTCAATAGACATTGCTGAAGTATCGATAACCAAAGCATCTGAAGCTGGAACTAAAGGTGCTACAGGACGATTTCTATCACGTTCGTCTCGTTCAGCAATCTCTTTTACAATGTCCTCAAAACAAGCTTTTTGACCTTTAGCTTGTAATTGAAGGCAACGACGCTGTGCTCTAACTTCAGCACTAGCATCTAAAAAAATCTTTACCTGTGCTCTTGGGAATACTACTGTACCCATATCGCGACCATCGGCAACTAAGCCTGGCTCTTTTAAAAATTGTCTTTGTCTTTCTAGTAATGCTTGACGAACTGATGGATAAGCTGCAACTTTACTTGCATTATTACCAGCTTCCTCTGTTCTAATCTGTGAAGAAACATCTTCACCACCTAAGAATACATGAACACCATCGTCAAAACATTCAAAGGACAAATTAAGTAACTTTGCCTCCTGAGCTACAGAGTCTTCATCAAATAAAGCTAAGCCAGCTTTTCTTACGGCATAGCCTAATACTCTGTAAATTGCACCTGAATCTAATAAATCAAAGCCTAATACATTAGCTAAACGACGGGTAAGTTCACCCTTACCAACACCGCTAGGACCATCAACTGCAATAACAATAGCTTGAGACATAATAGTTTCCTTAAAATCTAAGCACTAGATTATACAAAAAACAAAATTACATTTCTACAAAAAAATTTGATTTTTTTGCTATTTTTAAGCCTATTTTAGCTAGGATTTTCTATTGAGAATTTTTATGTATTTATGAGAGGAATTGCTTGTGTTAAAATAAGGCATTATCAATAAGTCATGATTCATTAGGAATACTAAAAATTGACAACAAAACTTATCCAAGGACCAATTGCAAATCTACCTACAAAATATGGTCTATTCAATATTACAATCTTTAAAGAGAATGATTTTTTAGATCATGCTGTGATTTTTATAGGTGATCTTTCAAATGGTGAACCAGTACTATGCAGAATTCACTCTGAATGCCTAACAGGAGATGTATTTGGCTCCTTAAAATGTGATTGTGGTTTTCAGTTAGCAGCTGCCCTTGAAGCAATTCAAAAAGAAGGTCGTGGTGCCTTACTTTATATGAGACAAGAAGGTCGTGGTATAGGTTTATTTAATAAGATTAGAGCCTATAAACTTCAAGATAACGGTGCTGATACTGTTGATGCTAATGTTCAGTTAGGTTTCCCAGCTGACGCAAGAGACTATGAAGCTTGTGCTCAAATCATGAAGAATATGGGCTTTACAAAAGTTGTGTTAATGACCAATAACCCAGCTAAAATTCATGATATTGAAAATCATGGCATTGAAGTGGTTGGCAGAAGACCTATTGAGTACGGTAGAAATACCTTTAATGAAAACTACCTAGATACTAAAGAAAAGAGAATGGGACATCTTTTACATCATCAAGACTAGAGCTTTTAATTTGATCTGCTAAAAAGGCTAACCTATTGGTTAGCCTTTTTAGTTTTGGTAAAAGACATAAGAGTCTTACCTATGAAGGGATGTTTTTAAGTTTTGGGATTAGTTTTTAAGTAGTGAACTTTGTTGAGTTTCACTAAGCTCTACTACCTTGTAGCAAGCATCATAAGCTTTATCAGATACGGACTCACAAACTCTCTTGTAGTATCTTTTAGCTTCTTGAGGATCATAGTTGATATTGTAACCAAAGAAAGCTTGAGCAGCACCTGGCTTAATACCATTCTCGTAAATCTTTGCTGCTACCATGCAAGAATCGTAGTTATTCAATTTGCAACCAATATCTAAGTAATATAAAACTTCATATAAAGTGATATTACTCTTTCTATTCTTTAAGGCTGCATTAGACTGAATAGAGAAAAAAGTCTGATAAGTAAGATAGCAAGAATTTGAATCCTTAAATCTTTCACACAAATTGGCTAAATACTTAAAAGCATTTTCATAGTCATTTGATCTCAAACTTGAATCTCTAGCTGCGATACATTTTTCTAAATCGCCATCTAGACAAGCATTACCGAAAACCTTACCAGGTTCATCTGTGGTATTATCTATGTTGTATTGACGCTCTTCTCCTTGACAAATAACAATAATCAAAGGTACACATAACACAGAGGCACATACGAATGATAAAATTGCTTTAAAGTAATTCATTATCTTATTAACCAAAAAAGAAAAGTGATCGTTATCACAGATATTGAGTTTATTATAACGAATTTTTTATTAAAGTAAACAAAATTTGTGAACCACGTCAAATGTGCATTACAACTTTTTACGGCACACAGTCAATTTTAGCATTTATAAATCTACTTATTTATTTGATTTATAAAATAATTATAATGATTTTTATTGCAAAGTATCGTTAACATTTTACGTAAACAAATTTTGTAAAAAAATTTTAAAAGGCATGATTATGAGCTTTATTTTTGACAATCACGAAATTAAAACTGATGCTGAAGGTTACTTATTAGACCAAAATGATTGGTCAGAGGATTTGATGCACTACATGGCTTCGCTTGAAGGTTTAACCTTAACTGAAGATCATATAATCGTAATTAAAACCATTCAAGAATACTTTAATACCTATGCAACTACCCCACCAATTCGTGGTTTAATCAAGATCTTAAAGACTAAAGGTTTAGATAACCTTGCTAATTCCATTACACTTGCAAAGCTATTTCCGAATGGTGCTGCCAAAAGTGGAGCTAAATTTGCAGGACTTAAAAAGCCAATTAAGTGTATTTAAGGACTAGGAACTTTAGGAATGTTTTAGAAAATGGTGGCGGTTGCCACCATTTTTATTGTGATTTTAAGCCTTAGTAAAATCAGCTAAAGCTTTATCTAGAAGGTTCATTGCTCTATCAAGCATAGATTTTTTGATATTTAAAGCAGGTGCTAATCTTAAAACATCTCCATGAGCGGTTAAGGTTAGTAACTTGTGCTTAAAGCAAAGCTTTTGAAGTTCTGAGGATTTACCATGGTACTTGTCATTTAATACTAGACCTAGTAACAGACCTTCACCACGTACTTCACTGAAAACGTGATATTTCTCATTAAGCTTAGCAACAGATGCTTTTATATAAGCGCCCTTTTGCTTTACGCCCTCTAAAAAATCTTTAGTAGATACTTTATCAACTACATATGAGCCTACAGAGCAAGCTAGTGCATTACCACCAAAGGTTGAACCGTGGGTACCTGGAACAAAGTGCTTTGCAAACTTGTCGTAAGTTAATACAGCACCGATTGGTAAACCTGAAGCTAAACCTTTAGCTGAAGTTAGAATATCAGGTTTAACTGGAGTTTGCTCATAAGCGTAGAAAGTACCAGATCTTGCAACACCGGTTTGAACTTCATCAAAGATTAAAGCTGCGTTAAACTTATCACACAAAGCACGAACTTCTTTTAAGAACTCATCATCAGCCTTGATGATACCGCCCTCACCTTGAATAGGCTCAAGAATAACAGCGCAAGTCTTATCACTAATAGTTTTCTTAAAAGTCTCTGTATCATTGTAAGGAATGTGAGTAATAGCAGCAGGCTTTGGTCCAAATCCATCTGAGTAGGAGTCTTGACCACCTACGGTTACTGAGAAAAAGGTTCTGCCATGGAAGCTGTTTACAAAAGAGATGATCTCGTTTTTCTGCTCACCGTACTCATCAAAAGCAACTCTACGAGCTAGCTTTAAAGCAGTCTCATTAGCCTCTGCTCCTGAATTTACAAAGAATACCTTTTCAAACTTAGTTAAATTAACTAATTTTTTAGCTAAAGTTAAAGTGTACTCGTTGCAGAAGATGTTACTTACATGAATTAAATTCTTAACAGTCTTTTTAATTACTTTCTGTACACCATTAGGAGTGTGACCTAAGCAATTAACAGCGATACCAGAGGTTAAATCTACATATTCATTGCCTTCATTATCATAAACTAAGGCACCATGAGCTTTTTTAATCACCATGTTCATTGGGTTGTAACAAGGGAACATAACCTCATCAAAGGTTTTTCTTGTGATCTTCATTTTTATTTATGATCCTTCATATTATAGATGTATGCCACTTCGTCACATTTGTCTTTGTTAGGACAATTCTCACAGTCCTTTAAGATCTTCTCAGGCAAAGCTTCAATAACGGTCTTTTGGAAACCAACTCTTGAGAAAAACTCTGGGCTTCTAGTTAACACAAACACACGATCAATGTACATCTTAGCAGCACGCTTTAGTAAGTAATTTACAATAGCTCTGCCCTGACCTTGTCTTTGGATGACTGGAGATACACCTAATGATCTGATTTCAGCTAAACCTGAATCATATACATATAAACAAGCACAACCTACCACCTGTTTATCCTTTACACAAACGGCAAAGGTTTGAATACCACGGATGATATCATTACGCTTTCTTGGAAGGTTTTGACCTTTTTTAGCCCAATACTCGATCATCTCCATTAAGGAATCGACATCGGCTAAAGTGGCTTGACGAATAGTAAAATTAGCTTTCTCTTGTTTTAAGAAAACTTGATTTAAAGTCACTAAAGCATCAGTAATTTTATTTACTTCTTCTCTTGTGATTTTCTCTTGACCATAAAGCTCGTTTACTTTATCGAAAACTTCTTCTAAAGTGTTTTGCTTTAACTCATCTAATAAAACAAAAGATGATTCTGAACTGATTGGAGGCATACCCTTTCTCCACGGTTAAAAGTTAATAGTTAAAAACGTTTTGGATGTCTTTATTGGACATTAAATACTGTTCCTAACCGTTGCCGTGATAGAAGGTTTTGTACAAGATCTTTATCTTTGTAGGAGGCGATGTAAACAGGTCTTTGAATTTGCACTGTGGCCTGTAGTGCACTCTTTACCTTAACAGTCATACCACCACTAATGGTACCATCTGCAATTAAGGTGTTTACAAGTGACTCATTAAGCTCAGGAATTAAATTACCATTCTTATCAAGTACACCAGGTACATCAGAAATGTAATATAAAGGAGCTTTTAATACTCTTGCAATTGCTAAGGCTGCATCATCGGCATTGACGTTATAAAGTTTACCTTCATCATCCATAGCTAAAGATGCGATAACAGGAGTATAGCCATTATCAAGAAGCATCTGTAAATACTTAGCATCATTTGGCTCTACTTTGCCAACCATACCAAGATCTTTAGACAACTGCTCGACTTTGATACTCTTGCCATCACTTGCAAGAATTCCTAGTGCATTTAAACCTGATTTAATTGCTAAGGCTTGCAAGCTTTTATTGCACATACCAGCTAGAGCTGCGCAAATATAAGGCATTTGTTCTTGAGGGCTAACACGTAAACCGTCTTTTTTAATCACCTCAAGATTTAAGTCCTTAAATAAGGCATCCACCTCGACACCACCACCATGAACAATTACAAGTTTTTGTCCACAAGCAGCTTTGAACAAGGCTGATAGCTCATCGGTAGCACCTAAAGCTTTGCCACTAAGTTTTACGACTACTGTATTATCTGACATAGCTAGATTAAATCATTGCTTAAGTTAATTAAACACACAAGTAGGTAAAAAATACCTACTTAATCAATATATTACGCTCAATATAGATTTATACAAGCACTTTAAAACAAACCTTCGGTTTCTTTAAAGCCATAGTATAGATTTAAAACTTGTAGGGCTTGAGCTGAAGCACCCTTTAATAGGTTATCAATGCAAGAGCAAACTACGATGTAGCCGTCTTTGAAGGCATAGCCAATATCGCAGAATGGAAGGTATTGCACATCTTGTAATTTAGGCATACCACTCTTTACTCTAACTAAAGGCTTATTATCATAGACACTATAAGCTTTAGCAATTTGCTCTGCGGTTACTCCATCCTTTAATTTGGCATTGATAGTAGCGTGAATACCACGTTTAAAATTACCTAAATGAGGAGTAAAGATAACTTCAGTACCTAGATGCTCTGCAATCTCAGGTTGATGACGGTGAGTAAATACACCGTAAGCATTTAAGCTAACCTCACAAAAAGAGTTATTAAGTTTTGCTTTACGACCAGTACCTGATACACCAGATACAGCGTTAATTGATGGACGATAATTTAAGTCTAATAAGTCATTATCGATAAGAGGTTTTAAAGCTAGCTGTGAAGCTGTAGGATAGCAACCTGGCAAAGATACCATCAAAGTGCTTTGTAACTTTTTAACGTCAACAAACTCAGCTAAAGCGTAAACAGCTGTTTTAAGTAGATCTTTGTGTTCATGCTCAAAGCCATAAGCTTTAGCAAATACGTCAGTATCTGAAATTCTAAAAGCTCCAGATAAATCAAATACAACCACGCCTGCTTTTACTAATTCAGGAGCAATATCATGACTTACTTTATGATCAGTTGCTAAGAAAACTGCATCAGCACAAGCGATAATGTCTTTAGGTGAGGTTAAAGGCTGTAAGGTTTTGTCGCAAATACCATCTAAAAAACCGTACAACTCAGAGATCTTTTTACCTAAATCTAAAGATTTCTCTGATACAAATAAATTAGTAAGCTCTAACTTAGAATGAGCACTAATCATTTTAACTAGTTGAGCGCCTGCATAACCACTAGCGCCCACTACTGCAACTTTAACCATCTTTTGCTCCAACAAATATTTAAAAATATTTTGTTAGTTTACAGAAACTTTGCAAAATGTGCGGTAATTATTGCATTTTCGTAAATTTGCACCAAAAGAAGACTAATAGTGTGCTAAGAACAACTCCTGACACTGTTTTGGCAGAACCTTTTTAACTTTTTTAGGTTTCTTGGTGTTCTTGGCTTTAACAGGGGGCATAAACCAAGACTCTACCTCATAGCCACAGCCATCTCCTTTAGGTGGCTGCTTTTGCGCCACACATAAAGGACTATCAAGTGGGCAGGATAGTCTTACATGCATATGACCACGATGACCAAACCAAGGTCTTAGCTTTGATAACCATGATCTGTCTTGATTTTCATAAAGCTTACACAAGTATCTTTTAATACCTGGGGCTACAAAGATCCTTTCAACTCTAGCATCTGATGCAGCAAGGTAAATGAGCTTTACTCTGTTTTCATCAAAATTAGAGGTAATTTCGCCTTTAGTAGTTACGATATAGACATCTTTTGGATGAGACAATTCGTAAGCCGTTTTTCTTGGAGTTGCAAAATCAAAAGAAATATCTACATCAAGACCTGATTGATGAGAGCCATGACTTGATTTACTACCAAAAGAGCCACCATAAGGTTTTGACAAATCGCCTATCAAAAGATTAGGTAAATGCTCTTGATGAGCTTTTTTAACAAGTGTTTTTAGGTAGTCTATAAGCTGTGGATGACCATAATTTCTGCCACCACCTGACCATTGTTGCACTTGATAATAAGAACCACTTTGCAAAGGAACGGCTCCTTTAATACAGCCATTACCATATTCACCTATTACCTGAGCTTTTGCAAAAGTAGGCTCAACCATAAAAAAAGCTGCTAAAACAAAAGCAGCCTTTAAAAATTTAAATTTCATTTTCTTTTAATGCTATTGAAAACTAATTAAGCGTTGCAAGAAATTCTGTTTATTTGCCTGCAAGCAAACCTCAATACTAATGCCTTGGAAGCTAAAACAAATTGGGCTTTTAGAAACATCATTTAGTTGAATGTCCTTAATCACAGATTGTAGAGTATCAAAAAGACCTACCATATATTTATAAGCACATTTTTCAATGATCTTCTTTAAAGCAAGTCTTGCCTCTACAAGATCCCTTGGATCATTGTGAGTTCCTGTAGTAGCTAACGTTGCATAATCAAAACCAATAATAAACTGTAACCAAAGCTTAATATCATGATCAAGCCAAATTGGGCAGAACACATCCTGAGCTTCGATATAGAATTCTTTTAGCTTTTTAATGATAAATTCGCAGTTTAAAGCTCTATCTTTACCTTTAGCTTTTATTAAATAGTAACGGTATACAGTCTTACCACTACCATTAGTTATCTGACGATAAACCACAGGTGCCCCATCTTTATAAGAGCAGTCGTAGAAGAAATATTGTGGACCGTCAAAGCTTTGAGCTTTCTTCTTTAAATTCACATAGTCGTAGTGTTGGAATTGAGCTTCACTATTCTTTTCTAAAGATTGAGTTACTAGTGAAGACAATAAATGATGCTTTTGCTGTGCATCTAAAAAGACATCTAAATTGTCGATTACAAAATCTGTAAAACTTTCTAAAGCTACAGGGCTTAATTGTCTTAAATCACCGTGAGCTAAAGCAATATCTAAAGCAGCTTCTTTTTGATGATAATAAAGGGAGTAAAAGATTAGAACCCACATTTGCATCTTAAAAGAAAGTACTTTATTGAATACAAATTCTACAAGTTCTTTTTTACCCTTTAAATCGTCACTGCCACTACGCTTTTTTCTGTTATAAAGCCAATCTGCAGCATACATGCTCATCTTAAACCAGTCGATGCGATCAGCTAAATTTGAATTAAAGAAATTAGTGATTTCTTGATCTGACAATTCACTTAAAGACTTAGGATCATTATCAAACCAGTTTTCTGAACTTGCAGGCAATGGCCATACTAGATTAAATTGAATACCACCAGAGTTTAGGGATCTTCTGCACTTTGGATTACGCTCAACCTCAGACAATAATGACCATAGACAAGCCATTTTTGTTAAGCGTTTTAATAAAGGAGTGTAATTAGTATTAGCCTTATCATCAGGCAACATACCAATATACTCACACATTTCGTCAATAGTAGTGCACTTTAAGGCATTCTCATCATCAGAATACAAGGTATTCCACATATACAAGATAGACTGTATGTTAAGAGAATTGCCAGTTAAATTGTAAAAAGGCTCTACAGAGGCATCAAAACAAACTACATTTTTACCATTTAGATAATCTTCCTCAATCATGTCATTTAGAGTCGGAAGATTTAGATTACCTTCAATAAAATCTCTATCAATCTTCATGTAAGATTGAGCGTTTGGCCATCTTACTCTGTGAATGGACGTTTCAGGACGCAAATAGGTATGAACATATACTTCAGGTCGATCACTCTGTTCTCGATTCCATCGTAAAACTCCGTACTCAAGGCTTAATTCAGGCTCGCCTTCATTAGGAGTATATGCATCTACAAAATAAATTACTGAATTTGGCTGAAACATAATGATAAAAAGTTTATTGAATGTAAAAGCTATATCAAATGATATAGCTTTTTATTTAGTAAATTATAATCCTTGAGCTGGTGTGCTTGGTGATAGCAAATCAGAATCATCTTCTAAAACGGCACCACCATTATCCACCTCTGATTGGTTTTCTAAAGCCACTGAGGAGGAGCTATTTGTTGAGCCTTTAACAGCTGTTTTAGATGAACCATTAACTACAGGAGCTCCATCTGAAGAGTTTGGAGTACCTGACTGATCCATATAATCAAAGATAGGAACAATCTTTTTAATACCATCAATCTTGCGAGTTTGATTGATAGCTCTTGCACCTTCATCGCGAGTTACATAGCCAAGTAAGAATACAACTGAATCTTCAGTATAAACTTTGAAACGACCAGAACTAATCTTTGAACCTACTAACAAGGCACCTTTAACTTTTGAGGTGATGTAGGAATCCTTCATGATAGTTGTAGAACTAACAGGAGCTTTTTTCTCAACGTGATTATAAATACGTTTTACATTCTTAATCTTACGAATATGAGAAATACACCACATCAAGTATTCTGTATCATTAGTTTGACCGACAAGCAATACGTTTCCATTAACGCATACGCAATCGACTCTAAATACTTTTGAATCAGATCTCATACGATCATTAGATAAGTAGTTTAAAGCTTCATTTTCGATGGCTTGATCATCAATTTGAATATCAACAGTTCTACTATCAGAACCGATAAATGCTCCTGCACCTGCAGCGGTTGCACCAACTACTGCTGCAACACAACCATTTAAACCAATTACACCTGCAGAACTAATTGCCAAAACTAAAGCTAATCTTTTTAATTTATAAGATGCGGACATACAAAAAACTCCAATGCAAATATTCGTTTTTTTATAGTAATAATAAGTTAGTACAATTTCGCAACCTCAAAGAAGGTATTCTAACAAAAACACAAATAAAATAATCATTTAAAAACTAAAATTGCGGGCGGTAAACACATTTTTGGTGCTAAAGCTAAAGTTTGTAGCACAAACTTTCAAAAGGAAGCAATGATAAATTACTAAAACAAAGGAAGGTGGTTAGAGCTTAAAGAAAATTTACAAGGCACAAAACATAATTTTCTACAAACTTCCGACCAAATTTTCTACAAACAACCGATCAAATTTTCTACAAACTACCGATCAAAATATCTACAAACTGCCGATCAAATTTTCTACAAACTGCCGATCAAATTTTCTACAAACTGCCGATCAAATTTTCTACAAATGACAGATTTATATTGATAAACCAGCTTTTTTAAGCTAAACTAAAAATAATAAGCAATAGGAAAATTTTATGAAAAATTATCATCAAAGAATAGCTGATAGCTTGCTAAATTTTAAGCTTCATAGCAAAGGAGCAGTTTTAATTGAAGGACCTAAATGGTGTGGAAAAACAACAACTGCTCTACAAATTGCAAAGAGCTCTATACTTATGCAAGATCAAGATAATCTTAAAGATTACTTAGAATTAGCTCAAATAAGACCATCTGCTCTTTTGCAAGGAGAGACTCCTCATTTAATTGACGAGTGGCAAGTTGCGCCTCAATTATTTGATGCCATTAGATACGAAATTGACAAAAGAGATGAATTTGGACAATTTATTCTTACAGGTTCTGCAACACCTTATGATATATCAAAAATTAATCATACAGGTACAGGAAGAATATCTAGAATGACCATGAGAACCATGTCTTTGTTTGAAAGTGGTGAATCTAATGGAACTGTCTCCTTAAAAGAGATATTTGATGGTAACACAGAGGTAGAAGGAACCTCTAATATCGATTTATCAGAGCTATCTTATCTAATTTGTAGAGGTGGATGGCCTAAAGTTGTGGACATTAAAGATCAAAGAATAGCTCTACAACAAGCTATAGATTACTACGATGGAGTTATAAACTCAGATATATCAAGAGTTGATGATATAAAAAGAGATCCTAATAGAGCAGCTAGAGTTTTAAGATCCTATGCAAGAAACATTGCAAGCCAAGCAAAATTAAGTTCCATTACTCAAGATATAAAATCGAATGAAGAAATCAATTTTAGTGATGACACTGTTTCTTCATACATAAAAGCACTAAAAAGCATCTTTGTGATAGAAGATTCAAACTCTTGGAATCCAAATTTACGCTCAAAAGCAGCTATTAGAACCACAGATACAAGGTATTTTCTTGATCCGTCTATAGCTTGCGCAGCTCTTGGTATTGGGCCTCAAGATCTTGAAAATGACCTTAACACTTTTGGTTTATTGTTTGAAAATTTGGTGGTAAGAGATCTTAGAATTTACGCAGATGCTATAGATGGCAAAGTTTACCACTATAGAGACAACCTTGATCTTGAGTGTGATGCAGTTGTACATCTACGAAATGGAAAATATGGCCTAATAGAGGTAAAACTAGGTGGCGAGAAGCTAATTTCTGAAGGAATTAAGTCTTTAAATAAACTTGAAGAAAAGCTAGACACCACCAAGATGAAAGCTCCTGCCTTTAAGATGGTAATTACAGGTGTTGGAAAATTTGCTTACAAAAATAAAGATGGCATCTTAATTGTGCCAATCGGAAGCTTGAAAGACTAAGAATGCAGTTATAACTAAAGGTCAAAAGTCTTTAATTATTTAAAGCAAGCCTAAAGAACAATACCAAATACTCTATCTGTTTAGTTTAAGCAGACAAAATACAGACAGATCAAGCCTAAGTTAAAATTAGACTGTGTGCGCTTTGGAATTTAATTCGGAGGAGCTTGAAAAAGTGGTCGGTGATGTAGGATTCGAACCTACGACCCTCTGGTCCCAAACCAGATGCACTACCGGGCTGTGCTAATCACCGACAAATCTCATGATAATAGAAACTTGTTAAGTGGTCGGTGATGTAGGATTCGAACCTACGACCCTCTGGTCCCAAACCAGATGCACTACCGGGCTGTGCTAATCACCGAACGGGGCTCATTATAAGGATCTGTTATATACATGTCAACGTTTTTTTTGAAAAAAAATTAACAAATTTCAAAGAATTGCATAAATAAGCCAAAGGTGTTTTACCTTCTCATAAAATATTTGTTAAATACCTTTAGTTTGAAGGAAATTTGTTAACTTTAAAAAGCCTGTCATTTTTAGGTAATAGAATTCTCCAAAATTTTGTTTAATTAACTTATTGATTTATAAGGAAAGATAAAAATATTTTAAATTTTTTTTGAGAATTTGATCACAAATAGAATTTCTGTGATATACTTCACACACTCCTTATGTTTGTTTGATTGTTGTCCCCTGGAACGTTTGTTCAGGGGATTTTTCTTTGTAGTAAGTCTTTTTTAAATCTTCTTCCAAAAACGAAAAAAGCCCTCATAAACGAATATGAAGGCTTAGTTGTGTGTTTTCTTAAGCTTACTTTCTTGGCTTTATCTTTTCTCTAATAAAGGATAGATTGTGTAAAGCTTCTTTTAAGGTTTCCTCTGATTTTGCAAAGTGCAATCTCATATAGTTTTGTACATTGTCTTTAAAGAAAGATGAGCCTGGTACAGCACCTACCTTTACATCTCTTGCCAAATCAGTACAGAACTCTAAATCAGACTCATAACCAAACTCGCTGATATCTACCATTACAAAGTAAGTACCTTGTGGCTCATAGTACTTAAGACCGATTTCATCAAGTCCCTTGCAGAAGATCTCTTTGCGTTTGGTGAATAATTGACGAACACCTTCATAATAACTATCAGGAAGCTCTAAGCCAGCGATTACCGCCTCTTGTAAAGGAGCAGCTGCACCTACGGTTAAGAAATCGTGAACCTTACGTACTCTATCCATTACGTAAGCAGGTGCACAAACATAGCCTAAACGCCAACCTGTTATAGAGTAAGTCTTAGATAAAGAGTTACACATTACAGTTCTATCCTGCATACCAGGTAAGGTGGCAAAATAGGTATGATGATATGGCTCAAAGATGATGTGCTCATAAACTTCATCGGTAATTACAAAAGCATCATACTTCTCTACTATACGGGCAATTTCAAGTAATTCCTCACGGGTAAATACTTTACCTGATGGGTTAGATGGATTACATAAGATTAAAGCCTTAGCACCATCCTTAAAAGCTTGCTCTAACTCTTTAGGATCAAAGGAGAAATCTGGTACATGTAAAGGCACATAGATAGGTGTAGCACCACAAAGAATAGTATCAGCACCATAGTTTTCATAAAAAGGTGAGAAGATAGCAATCTTTTCTCCTGGATTGATAGTAGACATCACTGCACACATCATAGCCTCAGTACCACCACAGGTAATACAAAGTTGTGTTGCAGGATCAACTTTTAAACCACTAAAATGCTCAATCTTTTTAGCTAAAGCCTCTAAGGTCTTAGGTGCGCCCCAAGTAATGGAGTATTGATGTGGACCTTTAAAAGCAACCTTTTCAAGTCTTTGCATCAATTCAACAGGCGGATCATTATCAGGGAAACCTTGAGACAAATTAACTGCGCCATATTGATTGCAAACACGAGTCATACGGCGAATAACTGAATCTGTAAAGGTTGAAGTTCTATTACTTAAGTTAATCATATTTTCCTACTATAAGGCATATCCACTATGTGGGTTTAATAAATTGTCAGGATCAAAAGCTTTCTTAATACCAAGCATTAACTCTCTTTGCTCTGGTGCGATATTTTGCAATAAGAAATCACGTTTGCCTTTACCTACACCATGCTCACCACTTACGACACCACCTAACTCATAAGCTTTCTTATAGAGTTTTTCCATAGTGTCATGAAGTACTTTAGGCCAAGCTGTGTTCTCTATGCTGTCTTTTAACACACAAAGATGTACATTACCGTCACCTGCGTGACCAAAGGCTACGATACGAGGACCACCGTGAGAACTTACGTAATCTACGTATTCTACAAATGGAGTGATTTTATTTAGTGGAACTACAATATCCACAGGCTCCCACATACCAGAGGCATTAACAGCTCGAGCAATCGCACCACGAATTTCCCAAATATCTTTAGCCACATTAGGATCATCAAGTGGAATTACTTCCATAGCTCCATTTTTAAACACTTGAGCTTTAAGCTTTTCAAAGCGGTCATAAACACTTTCTTTATCACCATCTAAGGTAACAATTAAATAGGATTTAGCGTTTTGACATGGGAACTTTTTACCAAGATATTCCTCACCTAGAGCAATAACTTTCTTTTCCACAAATTCAATGGCAGTAGGATCTAAATGAGCATTAAAAATAGCATTTACATTCTTAATGCCTAAAGCAAGGGAATCGTAAGCAATAACAGCATTTAGAGTAAATTGAGGTAGAGGCAATAACTTAAGTACAATTTTGGTGATCACACCTAAAGTACCTTCTGAACCAACCACTAATTGTTGTAGGTTTAAACCTGTAGCATATTTGTAGGTGGTAGCACCTAGGTGCACTTTAGTACCATCAATCTTATAAAGATCTAAAGCTAGTACATAATTTCTTGTAACACCGTATTTTACAGCTCTCATGCCACCTGCGTTAGTGGAAACATTACCACCAATTGAAGCGTTCTTCTCAGCAGGATCTGGTGCGTATAAGTAGCCTCGCTCTTCAACATAGGCGATTAAATCTTTAAGTAATACACCAGGTTGTACGGTTACGGTTAAAGTTTCCTCATCTAAGGAGAGAATTTTATTCATAGCACTTACATCAAGCACTATGCCGCCATCTGGGATAGTAGATCCTGTAAGATTAGTGCCAGCACCTCTTACCACTACAGGAAGTTTATGCTCATTGGCAATGACTAAGGTGTTTTTAACATCCTCTTCATCTAAAGCTTGAACATAAACATCAGCCTTGCCATGTCTTGCGCCCACAAAGTCCGTTAAATACTTAGGATCAATGTCGCATCCAGTGGCTATTGTTCCTTTAATCTTACCTTCAAATAAACTTTTTAAATCTTGCATTTTTATAAAAAAATAGGAGAGACCACGCTCTCCTTTCATTAAAGTTAATGTGATAGTTTCTTGGCAATAAAATCACCAATAAACTGAGCTAACTGAACTATGATAACTAAAATCACAATGGTGAAGATCATAATACCAGTTTCATAGCGGTAATAACCATACTGTACAGCAAGGTTACCAATACCACCACCGCCAACCATGCCAGCCATTGCAGAGAAACCGATTAAGCTAATAAAGGTTACGGTAACACCTCTTACAATACCAGGAGCGGCTTCAACTAAGAGCACTTTTCTAATGATAAGTGAGGTATTAGCACCAGTTGCAAGAGCAGCTTCAATCACACCTTTATCAACTTCTTTTAAAGAAATCTCAACTAATCTTGCTAAGAATACAGTTGCGGTGATGCATAGTGGCACAGAAGCTGCCACAGGACCAATCTTAGTACCTACTAAAAGGAAGGTAAATGGTAAGGTAAATACCACCAAGATAATAAATGGAATTGATCTAATAAAGTTAATAACTGCTGCAATTACCTTATTTAAAATTGGCTTTTCAAAAAAGGCTTTATTTGAGGTTAAATAAAGTAGAAAACCAAAGATCAAACCAAATACCAAGCTAAAGCTAAAGGAGATAGCTAGCATGATAGCAGTCTCATAGATAGACTTTAACAACTCATGTTGCAAAATGGTTAAAGTAGATTGAATAACTTCACTAAGCATTTGCAATTACCTCTCTATCAAACTTGTGCACAAAAGCCTTTTGCTTTAAGTACTCAAGAGCACTATTGATATCACCTTCATCTGTACCACGTAAGGAGATCAACAAACGACCTAGTGGCTTTTGCTGAATATATTCAATGTTGCCAGCAATAATACTTAAATCCACTAAAGGATAATTTCTTGAAACATAAGAAATCACAGGATCATAAGCATTTTCTTCTTTAAAGGTAATTAGATATAAGTTCTGCTCATGCTCAATAACTTCCTTAGGAATAACACCTTCAAAGGACTTATTGATTAAATTACGAGCTGCCTGTGACTCTGGGTGAGCAAATACGTCATAGCAAGAATTTACCTCAACCACTTTACCTTGGCTCATTACAGCTACTCTATCAAATAAGCTCTTAGCAACTTCCATCTGATGAGTAATAAACAATACTGTAATAGGATATTTGCTCTTAATGTTTTTAAGAGTCTGTACAACTTCTTTAGTGTTATCAGGATCTAAAGCTGAAGTTGCTTCATCACACAATAAAATTTCTGGGTTATTAGCTAAAGCTCTTGCTATTGCAACTCTCTGCTTTTGACCACCTGATAGAGAGTTTGGATATACATGAGCTCTATCTTTTAGACCAACAAGATCTAATAACTCTAAAACACGACCTTCAATTTCAGCTTTAGGTGTGTTAGAAGCTTTTAAAGCAAAAGCTACATTGTCAAAAACAGTAGCATTTTTAACTAAGTTAAAATGCTGGAAGATCATGCCTATTTTTAATCTTAAGGCAGATAAATCATTACCTGTTAAATCAGTGACATCTTTACCATCTACAAAAACTTTACCTGAAGTTGGTTTTTGTAATAAGTTAACGGTTCTTACAAGAGTAGACTTACCAGCACCTGATGAGCCTACGATACCGAAGAACTCACCTTTTTTAATCTCAAGATTAACTTTATCTACAGCAATAAAATCCTTGCCGTCACGGATAAAGCTAACTGTAGTATCCTCAAATCTAATCATCTTTATTATCTATACATATATATAGGTAGTAGCATAAAGCTACTACCTTTTTATTATTACTTCTTTACAGGCCACCAAGCAGGACGAGTAAAGGCATTAAATTCAGAATCAGCTTCAATTGAAGAAACAAATTCTTCTGATGTGAAAGCATCTTTGAATAACTTACCAATAGTGTTTTCATTGCTCTTTGCTACAGCAACTACATTCTTAATAGGCTCTGATACAGCTTCTACACCTAAAGCCTTTGAGTAATCCATACCTGAAGCGTAAGCGTAGTTACCAGGAATGAAGCCAACCTCAATACTATCTAAAGAACGAGAGATTTGAGCAGCTTCCATTGGAACAAACTTAAAGTTCTTAGGATTTGAGTCAATATCAGCAATTGAAGCTTTTTGCTCACTGTTCTCTGTCTTTAAAGTAATAAGACCTAAAGTTTGAGCAATCTTTAAAGCACGAGATAGGTTTACAGCATCTGTAGGAATACCGATTTGAGAACCTTCAGGAACCTCATCAAAAGTCTTGTACTTATCAGAGAACACACCTAAACCTAAAGTTGGAACATTAACTACACCAACTAGCTTTAAGCCCTGATTCTCAACCATACCATCAAGATACTTTTGATGTTGCATTAAGTTAACATCAATGTCACCTGAATCTAGAGCAGCATCAGGCTGTACATAATCGGTAAATTCAACGAACTCAATTGTAAAGCCCTTCTTCTCAAGAATTGGCTTAATGTGTTTGTCGATCATTCCTCTGTATGGACCTGGTACAACACCTACTTTAATATGAGCTGGAACACCATCAATAGTAGCTACATCCTTCTTCTCTTCACCACAACCTACTAAGGACAAAATTGCAGCACCTACAACAGTTGCTTTAGCA
Source organism: uncultured Succinivibrio sp. (assembly GCA_902785325.1). Lineage (GTDB taxonomy): Bacteria > Pseudomonadota > Gammaproteobacteria > Enterobacterales > Succinivibrionaceae > Succinivibrio. Next base: position 21,203 of record CACZXZ010000008.1, read on the forward strand.
AATTTACTTAAAAATTTCATTTAATACTCCATTTATCTTTGATAAATATTTATAAAACTAATCTTACAATACTAAAAACCTATGTCAATAGTAGGTTTTAAATTTACAATGTTTCTATTTTACTCTGTAAATGGTGTTTTTAAAGGATCTTTTAATAAATTAATCCCACCTTACGGTAGGATCAATTTAAATGCTATTTAGGCCACCAATTTGGCTTTGCAAATTGTGAGAAAACTTTATCTTGATCAACACCTTTTGCAAAGTCTGGATCTAAAACAGCTTCCTTTAAAAACTTACCAATAGTATCAACTTTGCTGTCTTGAACAGCTACTACTAATTTAATTGGCTCTTTAACATCCTCAGCACCTAGTGCCTTAGTAAAATCAAGCTTAGCTGCATAAGCATAGTTACCAGGAACAAAAGCAAGATCAATTGAATCTAAAGAACGAGGTAATTGAGCAGCTTCCATTACAGTAAACTTTAAGTTCTTAGGATTATCTTTAATATCAGCTAATGATGCCTTTTGCTCATCTTTGTTAGGATCAAGACCAATTACCTTAAGATCACGTGCTACACGTAATGCTCTAGCAAGATTAACAGGATCATTAGGAATACCTACGGTTGCACCGTCTTGAACTTCCTCAAAGGACTTATATTTATCAGAGAATGCAAAGATACCTAAGGTTGGAACATTAACTACACTTGATAACTTTAAGCCTTGGTTTTCAACAATACCATTTAGGTAAGATTGATGCTGGAATACGTTAGCATCAATATCGCCTGAGGCTAAAGCAGAATCTGGTTGAACCCAATCGGTAAACTCAACAAACTCAAGATCATGACCTTTCTTTTGAACTACAGGCTTTAAATAAAGATCAAGCATCTCACGATAAGGTCCTGGAACAACGCCTACCTTAATTGAATGAGGTACAGCCTGAGCTTGTGCATCTTGAGAAGCTTTATCCTCGCCACAAGCAGAAACAGATAAAGCCAAAACACTCACCAATGGAACTAAAAAAGATTTTAAAACAGTTTTTCTAACGTTCATAAATAAGGACCTCTAATTTCTTTAGAAAATCAAAATAAAACAAAAAATAAGAAACTATAAAAAGAGAACCTTACTTAACTGTTAAGAGCAAAGTAAATGAGAGGATCAAAAAGATCAAACTGAATGTTGGGCGGATCTAAATTCTTATATGTATTTTTATTTGTAGTAGTGAATTTAAATCTTTATTTATTTGTAAAACAAAAAATCAAAAAGTGCAACAAAAAATGACAAAAAAAATATACAACCAAAAATTTCGCTACACAGCGATAGGGGAGAGTAAATGATTGAAGGTATTACCAAGAGTTGAAATTGGCTCTATAGAGAAAATTATAGGGGTGTACTTAAGTAATGAATACAATTAGTAATAACTCAAACGTAGAATATTATTAAGTAATAACAAATAGAATTAGTAAATAATACAGATCAATATATAAGAAATAACAATATGATTATGCAATTATAATTACATTTGTAATGTTTTTATTATTTACATATAACATCAAGTTTCTGATAAATTTTGTACAATAAACACCTGATTTTCATTATTCTCTAAATACCGATAAATTCTGTAATTTCATTTCATTTAATTATTTACAGTTTTGTAATTCTTGCATTTTTGCTTTCAAAGTCAAAATTTTCATTCTAATAATATTTCAAATATATTTAGCATTTTCTTTTATACTACATTTTAAGTTTTATAAATACTTTTATATATCATATAGTTATCACATAAGTTTTCTTGTTAATATAACAAATATAATTTTGTACCATTCAATTTTACAAATTCATTTTTACTTTCAAATTTACTTTCAGTTACACTGATTTTTAAGCAAAACTACTCTACTAACTTTCAGAATATTAGATTTTTCTTATAATTAAATTTATAACCAACTTTTGTTTTGTAAGATATGGATCCTAATTTGAAGGATAAATCTTAAGATTTCTAAACCAAGCTCACGTAAATGCAAGATCAATTCATTTCTTTTTTAGTTATAATAAACGTGTTTCAAGCTTAAATGGATGACGAATTAAGATAACTTATTTCTTAAGCTTATTTATTACTTAGAAGCTTATAGATCATAGTGACACTAGAGCTTTTTCTTAAAGTTAATAAATTCAGTTTTTACAGATTTCTATATAAAAAAATTGCTACACAAAGTAGCAAGAGAATGATCTTAATGATCTACAGCAAAAAGGGAGTAGGCTACCAGTAGGTAGCCTATTTTCTATCAATTCTCCCCTTCCTTTATCCTCTATAGCGACACTGTACTCAATGAGCTTGATATGTTAGGTATAGGTATTCATAAGCTTGTGTCTACAGCTTCTATGTATCGGATCAATGAGGTTCAGGAGCATTACGCTCTATAGCTGCATAAAGACTGGATCAATAATACTATGGCTTACATAGATGAAGGATCAAAGTCAGAACAAACACCACTAGATAAAAAAAATCCCTTGGGGATGGAGCGTCCCTAAGGGAGAGAATGGTCTTAACTAACGTTAAGAACTACAGCAAATTAGGAGAAAATAATCTTTTTTATGCGTACATACCGCCTTTGGTATGTCCATCAAAACCACGGTAAGGATTTACTAAAAATGGCTGAACTCTAATCATCATGCCAAGATAATAGCCTCTACCTTGATCTATCATTAAATCTTTGTTTAGCAGCATCAATCTGCAAACACCGTCAGCATCTTGTGGATCAAGCACTAAGCAATCGCCAGCTTCACCACTTTTTGCATATACAGTAACTACATCGCCCATTTGAGGTATATAGCCACCATTGTCAATCTGAAAAAAGTATCTTGAGGTAGGTGCTGTAGGTCTAGTAAATCTTTGGCAAGCAACACCATTTAATCCAAGATCTAATGCCTGACTTTCTTCAGGAATAATTTCGCTCAAACCACTCATGTAAGCAGTTAGTAAATTGGCATCCTCAACACAGAATGGAGCGTTAATTTCAGGCTTACGAAATAGTCTTTCTATCTCATAATGGGTGGTAAATAAATAAGATAAACCGTCATCTGAGGTGATGTTTATCCCAAGCTTTCCGTCTTTGTACGTCCAAGTACAACCATTTTGAGGAGAAATAACCATTTGCTGTCCTTACTGAAATTTGATTTTTATTGTATTTGTAATTTATTTACATTTTAGCTTATCTTCTTTCAAAAATAAACTAATACAATCGTATTTTTTACGACTTATTTATAGCTCCGATCCTTGTATCACATTTTTCATTGTTTTACTTTTGTAAATTTGTATCCCACTTATTCATTATTAATTATCAATTCTCATTCATATATCATCATGTCAGTAATCTTGATATGCTTACATTTATTCTCAATTTCTTTCTTAATTAATTCTATTGCATATTAGTTTTTTGTTTTATCTATTACTATTTTTTATTATCATTTTCTGACATCTGATTATTACTTTTAGCAACTGATTTATTACTTGATATATTATTCTCAGTTAAACTAATTTGACTCATTTTGGAGCAATTTTATTTTGAGGACTTCTCTACTTTAGTTTAAATTTTGGAGAAAATTGAACAGGTTTAGCTGTAAAGAAGTGTAAAAAAAATCCCCTGACAATTTGCTATCAGAGGATCTTTGTAGAATTTTTCTTAAGATAAAATATTAGAACCAGTAGCGAGCACCAGCTGCAAATAAAGTATCTTTATTATTGTGAGTCTTCTTCTCATTATTGGTGTTATCGCTTGAATTTGCATCGAACTCTACTTCAGTCCAGAACTCAGCGTTAGGAGTTGCCTTGAAACGTACAATTACAGGAATACGTCTTGTCATTGTAGATGGACTATCAACACCGAAGTCTTTAGTCTTCTTATCAACTAAGTTATAGCCTATGGTGGTTACAAAGCCAGATTCAAATGCATAGCCACAAACAAGTTCAATACCTTTAATCTTTAAATCATGACTATTCTCATAGGAAAGATCATAGTTCTCAAATAAGGTGCCAAAATATAAACCTTCTTGCTGTTTTCCCCAAGCAATTGAAGCTGCAACATGCTTCATGTTATCAAGATCAGTACTACCAAATCCTTTTCTTACTTCAGGTAAAGTTGCATCTACTCTATCTCCATCCTTTTGACCATTGATTTGTTCATATGCTGTTTTAAAGGATAATGGACCAAATACAATGTTTTCAAAGGTATAACCAATACCTACTGAGTAGCCACTTTTAACAGAGCGCTTATAGCCGTCATTTAAAATAGGTACGTTGTCAGCAGCGGTTTGATATGAAGCTGAGAAGTTTACACCATAGCCTTGATACATATATCTAATCGTACCAGGACGACGACTACGATTAGAATTAGACTGTAGCTTAATACCTGTCTCTTCAAAGGTATCAGTAGCGTTTTGTACATCGTATACAGAGCCTAACTGCTTACCGAACTGAAGTTTGCCGTATTTCTTAAAATCTGTTCCTACAAATAAATGACGAGCATCAGTTCTTGAGTCACGGAAGCAACCATCAGCCATATCCCAATCAGCAAAGCCATATACTGCAAAATAATCGTTTACATTGGTTCTACCTGCTAAACCAAAACGAGAGCTATTCCATAAAGTAGAATCGTCAGATCCTGCCTTATTATAGTTACCGCTATAAGCTACAGCTTGGATACGACCAACAACTGAAAGATTAGTACCATCCTTGTCATAAATTACAGCTGCACTAGAAGCTGTTGAGAAAGCGACTAAAGCTACTGCTAAAAGTGACTTATTCATGAATTGCCTTAGGTGAGAAACACCGAATGTTTAGTTTTGAAAAAAGATGGCTTAATCATACCTTATAAAACTGAAATGTCAAATTTTTGTGAATATATTCAAATATTTTAGTCTTATCATTTGGTACTAATATTACCTAATTTACCTCTTAAAAGTAATACATTTCTTTTAATTTCAATATGTTATTTTAATTGTATAGTCATTTATACTACATAATATAGCTAACATGTTAGATAAAGAATTTATAAAAATATCACCTAAAACAAGGTTAATTTTTGATATATAGGTATAACTTTTAAAGTACAAAGCTGATAAAAAAGGGATTTCAGCTAAAGTAGGATCCTTAAAAAAGGACGTATTAGTAGTAAGGAGTAAGATTATTCTTTGATAATTAAGTCTAGAGGCAGAAAACTAACAAGAAATGGAGTCAGTTTAATTTGTGGTATTGAGCATTAGTCATAAATTAAGTTTTATCTTATCTCAAAAAAACAAATCCCCTCCTAAGTACTCCTAGGAAGGGATCCTTTAATAAATTAAGATTAACTTAACTTATTAGAATACGTAACGAGCACCAGCTGCGAATAATGTATCCTTAGCATTGTGATCTACTGATCTAATGTGTCTTGAATTATTTACATTATCGCCTGAATTTGCATCGAACTCAGCCTCAACCCATACCTTGAAGGTTGGAGCGATTTGGTAGTTTGCAATTACAGGAACACGACGTTGGATGTAGCTTGCGCCAGTGAAATTTGTTTGCTTAAACTTACTGTCTTTAACATCGTAACCGATGGTTAAAGATACACCATTGTCAAAGCCATAACCAGCAACTAACTCAACACCCTTAACTTTCTCTCTAGCATTTAAATTGTTATCTTTGTAAGCATTGTTATAGTTTAGCTTATAAGTGTTGAATAAACCTGCAAAATAGAAGCCTGTATCTGAGCCCCATGCTACTGATACAGCGGTATTCTTGAATGTATCAAACAAATGCTTATTATTTTCTGTATAAAAGCGCTCATCATCCTGGAACTTAACAAAATCGTAAGCTGCTTTGATTGATAATGGACCAAATACAACGTTATCAAAGGTGTAACCTAAACCTAAGCCAAAGCCATCTTCAACATCAAGTTTTTTGCCTGCAACCTTTACGCCATCTTCTGCAATTTGGAAAGAAGCAGCTGCATATAAACCGTTGTTGTCATAGATGTAACGTACAGTACCAGGACGACGGTTACCATTAGTATCACCTTGAACCTGAGCAGTACCTACATACTCAAACACATCAGTTGCAGCCTGAACGTCGTAGATTGAGTTTAAAGACTTACCAGCTTGAACCTTACCGAATACACCAAAATCTGCGCCAACGTATTGATCACGAGCTGTGAAGCTGCTGTCGCTGTTCTCGTTGTTGCCATCTGATGCATCCCACTCTGCGAATGCAAATACTGAAACTGAATCATTTACCTTAGTAGTGCCAGCAATGTTGAAACGAGCTGAGTTCTTTAAGGATGAATCATCTTTACCAGCCTTGTCGTAGTTACCATTGTAAGCAACTGCTTGAACACGACCACCAACTTTTAATGAAGTACCGTCTTTATCGTATACGGTTGCTGCTGTTGCAGAGGTAGCTACTGCTAAAACTGCTAATGCTAATAATGACTTTTTCATAATAATTTCCTTTATATTTATTTGTATTTTTTTTAAGTAAAGACCGTGTTAACAACACATGATCTTTCTTCAGTTGTAAATTTAGATCTATTTCACAAGTCTGTCAATAAAAATTGAACCTAAGGCACACTTTTATATAGATTATTTAGCTTTTTAAAGAAAGTTGTGAGTGTAAAATAAAATATAAATTACATCTAATTTATTGTTTTATATAATAAAAAAGAACACCTAGGTGTTCTTTTTTACAATTTTACTAATTTTGTATCTAAAGGTTGTCAACAATGGATTTCACCACATTAGGACCTCTGTACACTAATGAGGAGTACAATTGCACCAAACTAGCGCCATTGTTTAGTTTCTCTTTAGCACTGATGATGTTAGATACACCACCTACACCAATAATTGGGATAGCACCTTTTAAGTTATCATTAACTTTCTGTAAAGTAAGATTACTTAAAGCTCTTAGAGGTTCACCTGACAATCCGCCCCATTCACTAGCATGCTCAAGACCATGGATAGGCTCTCTTTGAGTGGTGGTATTAGTACAGGTAATACCATCTACTTTAACCTCAAGGCAGATCTCACAAATGGTGTTTAGCATATCGTCAGATAAATCAGGACTTATCTTTACAACTAATGGTACATATTTTGAGAACTTTTCTTGAAGCTTAGCCTGCTCTTCTTTTAAAGGTTTGATAAGCTTTAATAAAGGCTCTTTTGCCTGAAGCTTAGTAAGATCTGGGGTATTTGGACAAGAGATGTTTACGGCAATGTAGTCTGCGTATTCATAAACTTTTCTCATGCAAATTAAATAGTCGTCTAAGGCATTTTCAATTGGGGTGGTTTCATTTTTACCAATGCTTACACCTAAGATACCTTGGTATTTTCTTTTCTTAAGGTTGTTGACTAAATAGTCCACGCCCTTATTGTTAAAGCCCATTCGGTTAATAATGCCTTGAGCACTTTTAATTCTAAACATACGAGGTTTAGGATTACCATCTTGAGGTTTAGGAGTTACAGTACCAACCTCAATATGTCCAAAGCCTAAAGCGCCAAAAAAATCTATGGCTTCACCATTTTTATCAAGACCTGCTGCAAGACCTATAGGATTTTTAAAGTTTAAGCCCATTACGGTAACAGGTCTGTAGGCAACTTCTTGTTTAAAGAGCTTTAGCAAAGGTCTTTTTGAGCAAAGCTTAGCACCAGTCATAATGATGCCATGAGCAGTTTCAGCATCAGCTAAAAATAAAAATGGTCTTATAAAAGTTGGATATAGACTATATGGAATAAATTGCATTTAAAACCTGCCTAGATCTTTTTAATTTCAACAAACTTATTGTCTTGAGTGGTTGCCAACTCAAAATTTCCATAAATGCCCTCTTGGGTGGTAAATTTTTTGAGATGGTTAGCATCAAGTTCAAGTACTAACCCTTTGTCAGTTCTTACTCTCACCTTTTTTATCACACCTTGATAAATAGAGAGTAAGTCGTCTTTACTTAAAGCTAGTGAAAAGCGATAGTACTTGTATCCAAACATATTTATTCTGCCTTTAAAGCTGCATCTACTTTCTCGTATAAAGAGCGAGATAAGCCATTTAATTGCATTAAATCCTTTAAGGCTTTTTCAATCATAGCCTGTCTAGTTTCATCAAATCTGCGATAGCTTAAAAGTGGAGTTAAGATTCTAGCAGCTACGCTAGGATTTACACTGTTAAGCTTCTTAATCTCATTACATAATACAGTATAACCGTCTCCTGAGATATCGTGTAGTGCTACAGGATTTGATAAAGACATCGCACCTACTAGAGCTCTTACTCTATTTGGGTTATTACCATAATAACTTGGATGTGACAATAAAGCTTTAACATTTTCAATTGCCTTGTGTGAAGGAACAGTTGCTTGAACTCTAAAGTAATTGTCAAAAGCGATAGGATCACGACTAAACTCTTTTTCAAAGTGCTTTAAGATAGTTCCTTTGCACTCTAAATCAAGATGTACAGCTTCTTTCATAGCAGCTAATCGGTCAGTCATGTTCTTGTTCTTTTGATAATGATTTAGTACAAGATCAGAGGCCTTAGAAGCTTGCTCTTTTACCTTGTAGCAAAGTGCTAGCATAGATAAACATGTATTTGAAAGCGAGCGTTTTGCCATATTAGCTACGCTATACCCATTAGAGCTTGCCTTAACCTTAGCATAGACAGCTGCAAACTGTTCTTCTAAAGCTACAGCAACTTTTTGTACTAAAGCTTTTCTTACTTTATTTAAAGCATCAATATCAATCTTATCAAAAGTCTCCATCATGCTATCAATACTTTGAATGGTTAAGGTTTCATTGATTAAGATGAAATCAGACTTTGCATTAACGTTATTTAATAGCTCTTTGTAAGACTCAATAAGCTCTTTTGGCTCTGGTAACATGCCATCTACTTTAGCTAGCGCTAAGTTGTCATGTACATATTGATTTTGAATAGCAACTGCACTGTCTACCTTAATAAAAGCATCATCACAGTAAGACAACATGTGTTGATAATCTTTTAAGGTATATGGTGCTTGTAATTTTACTGGAGCACTAAAATCACGTAGGATTACAGGAAGAGTGCCTTTATCTAGGTTAAAGCGATACTCACACTTTTCTTTGTCTAAAATCAACACACCATTTTGAGGTAATTGATTTGGACGTACATCATGACCGTCAGGATCTAAGAAGCTTACTCTAATTGGCATATAGAAAGGCTCTTTAACCTTCTGATCTTTAGTAGGCTTGGTACTTTGAGATAAAGTTAAAACTAATTGTTTTTCACTATCGTCATAATCCCAAGTAGCTGTTACGGTTGGAGTACCTGCCTGTGTGTACCAGCGTCTAAATTGAGTAAGATCAATCTGACCTATCTCTTCCATACATACTAAGAAGTCCTCAATAGTAACTGCCTGACCGTCATATTTAGTTAAGTAGTACTTTAAGGCAGCCTTAAACTTTTGCTCACCAATTAAAGTATGGATCATACGGATAACTTCAGCACCTTTATCATAGATGGTTACGGTGTAGAAATTGTTCATCTCCATTACTTCATCAGGACGTACAGGATGAGCCATTGGGGAAGCATCCTCTGCAAATTGAGGACCACGAATTACTTTAATGGCATGAAGTCTTGTTAAAGCACGATTAGCTACATCAGAGCTAAACTCTTGATCACGGAATACGGTTAAGCTCTCTTTTAAGGACAATTGGAACCAGTCACGTAAAGTTACTCTGTCACCAGTGTAGTTGTGGAAGTACTCATGACCAATTACGCTTTGAACATTGTAGAAAGCTGTATCTGTTGCTGTCTGAGGATCAACCATGACATAAATAGAGTTAAATACATTTAAGCTCTTATTTTCCATAGCTCCAAAGTTAAAGAAATCAACAGCTACAACTTTGAAGTTATCAAGATCATATTCAAGATCCCATCTGTCCTCATCCCACTTCATAGAGTCTTTAATAGATTGCATAGCAAATAAGCCTCTATCGTGAGAGCCTCTATCTACATATAATTGCAAATCTACTTTACGACCAGATTTAGTGGTAAAAGTATCAGATACGATATCAAAGGTACCAGCTACTAGTGCAAAAAGGTAACTTGGCTTTGGGAAAGGATCTTCCCAAATTGCATACTCACGTCCCTTTTGATTACCTTGCTCAATTAAATTACCGTTTGAAAGTAATACTCCACAACCATAGGTTGGACCATAGATGGTTACTCTATAGGTAGCTAGAACGTCAGATCTGTCTAAGAAATAGGTAATACGACGGAAACCTTGCGGCTCACATTGAGTACAAAAAGCACCGTTAGAACGGTATAAGCCCATTAAAGAAGTATTAGCTGTAGGATTGATAGTGTTTTCAATCTCTACTACAAACTCATTAGGTACATTAGCAATCTCAAGTTTGTCTTTGTTAACCTTATACTTGCAGGCTAATCCATCAACTTTAACTGAGTTTAAAACTAGATCTTCACCATCTAAGACTAAAGGTGCTTTTAAATCGTCGGTTAAACGCTTGTATTTAACAACAGATTTAACCAAAGTTCTCTCGTCATCTAATTCAAAGGTTAAATCAATGTGGGATGCGGTAAATAAAGGAGCTTTGTAATCAGTGCGTTTTTGAGCTTTAAAGGTACGTTTTTCCATAGTATTTTTTATCCTTTATAAAAAAGCCTGGCATTGCCAGGCTTCAAATCATTACTTAACCTGATATTTAAGTAAGAATGGAGTATTGTTGGTGGCAATCTCATAGTTGATATTCTTAAGCATCTTTGAATAGTCTGCAGCAATATCAACACATGCTTTTAAGATTGGATCATCAAACTCAAAATTGTCAGGTAAATCTTTTACTGATTTTACAGGTGGCTTATGCATAGCCTTTAGACGAATATTAGTATTCTCTAATTGACGCTTTTCGTCTTCATTAAACTTAGCTTTTCTTTGTGCAAAGTTTAAGGTTAAGTATTTAGAGTTTTTAACTTCAAAATATCTTTGACGCTCAGATTTAATCACATTAAATACAGGATCATCTTTAACACGTTCTTGATAATTGTGAGTTAAAACTGATACAAACTGAGAATTATCTAGTAATTCATTGTATTCAGCAGGATAAATCTTATCCCAACGTAAAGCGTTAGGCTCTGTTCTCTCACCAAGCTCTGTTACATCAATTAAAGTTGGTAACTCAATATCTGGAGTTACACCATTTAACTGTGTAGAACCACCATTAATACGGTAGAACTTAGCTATAGTGTAGTGAATAGAACCATAATCCACATCTAAATCATAGAAGCGAGTAAGTGGTCTGCTCTGTTGTACAGTACCTTTACCATAGGAGGTATCACCTACTACAATGGCTCTACCATAATCTTGCAAAGCTGCAGCCATAATCTCAGAGCTTGAAGCTGATAGACGGTTGATTAACACTACTAAAGGACCTTTATAATCGATAGACTCATCTGTATCGTCATAAGGGACTTGATTTGCGTTAACATCTCTTACTTGTACGACAGGACCTTTCTTAATAAATAAGCCAGTAGTATAAACAGCCTCTGGTAATAGACCACCGCCGTTATTACGAAGATCTACAATGATAGCTTGAACATTTTGCTCTTTTAGCTTATTAAGCTCGCGTTTTACATTTAAATGTAAATCAGTATAGAAGCTAGATATGGTAATCACACCAATCTTTTTACCATCAAAAGCGGTATATACTTTTGATTTTGCTTCCTTATCCTGAAGTCTAATCTTGTCGCGGACAATCTCTACATTAAAGGTCTTAGCACTAGCGCCTTCATCACGCTCAATTTCAAGAGTAACAGAGGTACCTTTCTTACCTTTAATCTTTTTTACAACTTCAGTAAGTCTCCAGCCGATAATATCCTCATTAGCTCCGCCCTTTTGACGTACACCTATGATCTTATCTTTTGGTTTTAACTTCTTAGTCTTCTCTGCAGGAGATCCAGGAAGAATAGATTGAATTACAGTGTACTCATCTTCTTGTGATAACACTGCACCAATACCCTCTAATGATAAGTTCATATCATCATTAAAGTTCTCTGACTCTACAGGGCCAAAGTAATTAGTGTGAGGATCAATTGCGGTGGCAAAAGCATTTTCAAATACAGAGAATACATCCTCTGAAGAGATTTGAGCTAAACGGTTCATACCAGCAATATAACGATTTTCAAGTCGTTTTAAGGCTTTCTCTTTGGTTTTGCCGTTTAATAATTGAATTTGGTAGTCGTTCTTAAGTTCACGATACCACAAATCCTTAAGCTCTGTCTCATCCTTAGCAAAAGCAGATTTGGTTCTATCAATTTCGATTTTATCGTCGCTATTTAAATCGATTTCTTGCTTTAACTTCTCTAGTAAGAAAGAATACTTTTGATAACGTAACTTGATGTTTTGATTGTAGACTTGATATGGATAGTTAAGCTCGCACTTTTTAACACCGTTAATGATGCTCTTAGTATGAGCGTAGATATCATCAACTTGAGCTTGAGTATACAAAGAATGGTTGTAATCAAGGAAAGACATAAGTCTATCTAGCACATTCAAAGCAAACTTATCGTCTACATCAATGATCTTGTAATGGGCTCTAGTGAAGTAATTGTAAATTCTAGAGCAAGCAACTTCGTGTCGGTCCTCAGGGGCTAAATTTGGCATAGCATCAGCACTTGGTATGCTCAATTTAGCCTGAGAAGTTAAACAATAGCTTGCAAGGGCGCAAGCTATTGTAACTTTAATAAACTTATTCAATTTTAAAGCCTATTTCGCTTTTTTAGGAAGCAATACTCTTTGTAATGGAAGATTTACTGTAAGACCTGATTTTAAGGTTACATATACAGTATCCTTAGTAGCATCTTGAGCTACTACACCACGCACAAAATGTTGCTCTGAACTTAAAACTAATACTTCAGTACCCTGTTTTAAATCTTCAACATTTGCTTTGTCGCCTTCAATCTTGAAAGGCTTCTTTGCTTGTGGCTTGTTACCATTGAAAGGCTTCTTTACAAAGTTTTTCTTGCCAGCGTTATTCTTTGGCTTTTGAGGCTTACGCTTAGAGTTAATCTCTGCAATACGCTCTTTTGCATAGCTTTCGTGATGAGCATTTACTAGATCTTCAGTTGCATTACCATCAAGATCAATTCTTGCAACACCTTCTTTTACGCTATACAAATACTTTAAGCGTGCTGTATACATACGTAAAGCTGCACGTACTTTAGTAATTGATAAACCTTCAACTGAAGCAATACGCTCTTTTAAATCATCAAAGATACCAATCTTTAATGGCTTTACTTCACCGTCTTTTACAAAAGCTTTTGGAAAGGTCTTATATAAAAGCTCTAAAGTCTCTTTTACATGTTCAAAATGAACATTCTTGTCTGCTTTAACTTCGCTATTTTTTGAAGCTACTTCGTTCTCTGTTTTTGCAGCTTCATTGTTGTTTTGGGTTTCCACAAGAAACTCCTTATAAAAAATAATACTAATGCCCTTATTTTACATTATCTTTCTGAAATTTGTATAGAATTTATCGGTCTTATGTGCACAAATAGCTAAAATTTGGGTAAAAAGCAGACTTTAGCTTATATACACCAAATTGGCACTACGTAATTTTGTCTATCTATAGCATCTAATTTTGGGTTCATGCATATTACAGCACCAGTTGAACGAGGTGTTGATGATTTATCTAAAACAGAAAAAACTTTAGTAAGAGCACTTGATGGATTTGAGGTTTTCTTTATCTCTATTGGATTTATTACTCCATCATGCTCAATTAACAAATCAATTTCTTTACTATCTTTATCTCTGTAGTAATAGAGATAGGCTGTTTTTGCACAGTTTGAAAAGGATTTTTTTATTTCTGATACCACATAATTTTCAAGTATCGCACCATTAAACACACCGCACTCTAAAGTCTTTGCACTTGACCACTTTGTGAGATAGCAAACAAGACCTGTATCATAGAAATATAATTTTGGTGTTTTTATTGCTCTTTTTAAGGAACTATTAGAGTATGGTTGCAGGTAAAAAATAATACCTAAAGTCTCTAAGATCGAAAGCCAATTTTTAGCGTGTGAGTGGTGAATTTCAGCCTCTTTTGCAATATCATTAACGCTAATCAGTTGCGAAGTTCTTGTAGCAACAATAGTCAAAAACTTAAAGAATTTTAGTTCATCAAAAGTTCCTAATAATCCTCTTACTTTTGTATCTATAATTGAAGATACATACCTACTATAAAACGCTTGATTATCACCATAGCTACCATTGTTAACTGCAGGCATTGCGCCTTTAAAAATCCTCTCAAAGATGCCTAAAGTATCTACTGGAATTCTATGCTCAGAACGCTCTACTAATTGAGAGAATTCTAATGAAAATTCTTTTGCTGTAGCACCACCTACGCCGTAAATTTCGCTTTGGGATAAAGGTGAAAGTGAAAGGATCGCAACACGTCCTGCAAGCGACTTTATCTCACCTTTTATAGCCTCAAATATATGCGAACTTGTAAGCCAAAAAGCACCTGGTTCATGTTTTTTATCAACAATCATCTTAATATAGGTAAATAGCTCAGGTGCATACTGCACCTCGTCAATAAAAATCGGAGATTTATGGATTTGCAAAAATAGTTCAGGATCAGTCTTTGCTAGATAGCGAGCTTCATAATCTTCTAAAGATACATAAGTTCTTTTACTTCCCTGCATCAAGTTTTGAAGCATAGTATTTTTACCAACTTGACTTGGTCCTGTTATTAAAATCACAGGATATTCTTGTGTAAGTTGTGATACTACTTGTTCTAAATCTCTTTTGATATATGCCATATTGTGATCCTTCTAGACTCCTTTGTACTTATAGAATATCCAAACTTACCATTAAAATCACCAACAACTTTTCTTTAAAACCTACCTAACTATAGGATTAAGATTTTTGCTTTTATGGTACAATCATGTAGATTTAAAACTTTTTAACTAAAAAGGAGATCCAACATGTCAATGCCAGAGCGCTATCATCCAGAATGTCCACCTGATGCACATAAAGTTATTCGTCCACCTGTAACTGAGGTTTTAGCAACCTTATGTGTAAGAGTGCCAGACACAGAAGAAGCTAATGGTATGGACAATGTAACCGACATTTTATCTTTAATGAGCAAAGAGCCTATTATCATCTGCTCTGAGAAGATGAAGGATTTAATCAATAAGAGTGCAGCTCAAGCAGAGATCAAACCTATTTTTGTAAACATTCATGACAACAACAAAGCATCTTTAGTTTATCAAGATGGTGCTGTAAGCTCTGTATTAGATTTTTATGATTTTGCAGGTAACTCAGATAACTATAAAGAGTTCTTAGATTTACTTGAGAAAAAGTGCTTAATCTCTTTAGATTTACTATCTATGTTTACCTTACGCTCTATCTCAACTGTATATCCTTGGGATAAGCTACTTGCAAATCAATTCTTAGGTCAGTACTTAGATGCTTCTAAGACTTTAACTGAGTCTGATTTAAAACTACTTTGTGATGTTCGTTATGGTCGTTTTGATGCGCTTAAAGTAGAAGAAGAAAGCAAGACTGCTTACAAGTTCTTACGTTTAGAGCGAAAACTATTCTTACAATATCCAACTGAAGATGACTAATTTTAAAGAAAGCAATCTATCTATGACAGCCAAATTGGCTGTCAATTTAATTAAAATTCCTTCCATTACCCCAAATGATTTAGGTTGTCTTGATTTAATCAAAGCAAGACTCTCCCCTTTAGGCTTTAACTGCATTACTTTAGAAGATAGTGGTACTACTAATCTTTTAGCTCTGCATGGTACAGGCAGTCCTTTCTTTTTATTCCTAGGACATACAGATGTAGTAAGTCCAGGTAACGATGCAGATTGGTCTTTTCCTCCATTTGGAGCTGAAATCAAAAATATTGAAGGAACAGATTACCTTCAAGGTCGTGGCTCCCAGGATATGAAAAGCTCTGATGCTGCTATGACAGAAGCTTTAGTAAGCTTTGTTGAGGCTAATCCAAATCATAAAGGTTGCGTTGGTATTTTACTTACCTCTAATGAGGAAGGTGATGCTAAAGGTGGTACACCTTTTGTAGTGGAGTACCTAAAAGAGCATAAACTTATTCCTGATTACTGCTTAGTAGGAGAACCTTCCTGTGTAGATACTTTTGGCGATACCATTAAAAATGGACGCAGAGGTTCACTTACTGCCCACATTACAGTTTTAGGAGTACAAGGTCATGTAGCCTATCCACAAAGATGTGATAATGCAGCAGCAAAAGCTGCCAAACTTATGGCTACCTTAAGTGAGACTACTTGGGATCAAGGCTCTGAGTTTTTCCCTAAATCAAGCTTTCAAATTACTAACATCAAATGTGGCACTGGTGCAGAAAACGTAGTTCCAGGTGAGTGCTACTTTATGTGTAATTGGCGTTTTAATGACAATTTAACTCAAGAGAAAATTGCTAATAAAGTAAGTGAGCTTGTAAATTCTCTAAACTTAAAGTGTGAAATTAGATATGTGCTAAACGGTCTTCCTTTTGTAACTAAATGTGGAGATTTATTAGAAGCTTTAAATGCTTCTATAGAAGAGCTTTTAGGTCAAAAGGCAAAATTGTCAACTGCTGGTGGTACCTCTGATGGACGCTTTATTGCTCCACTTGGCACTAAAGTTGTAGAGTTTGGTCCAAGATCAAATCTTATTCATAAAGTAAATGAAGCTGTGGAATTAGCCTCAATAGACAAACTACATCAGATCTATGTAAAAACTTTAGAGAAGATCTTTTGCTAATTTTTTTGATAAAGCCACCAAAGCGTAAGACTTAGGTGGCTTAAAATGCTTTACTCGCCTTTGTATCGAATTGACTGATACTCTTTTTTTATCTATCTTAAAAACCTCAAGATATGGAATTTTCTCTTTATACACCCAACGCGCTTTCATAAAACAATGAAGCTAGGTAGGTGCAATCAGAGCTTACATAATGTCTTATTAACAGAGGATCATTCATAATGCTTATTGTATTGTTGTGCCATATTCTTTTCTAGACGTGAATAGTTGAGAGTATTGCTTAAGATTTTACCTTCTCAAAAAGAGATTTTTAGAGAACTAAGCACTTTGTTTTTTCCTAACAGTTAGGTTTAACATACACACTTTCTTGCACACTTTCTTGCACACTTTCTTCCACACTAAGAGCCAATCTTAGTGTGGAAGAAAAGAGTTAAAAGAAAATTTAAAGATCATTACCATGCTCTTTGAAGTACTTAAGCATGGTTTTAGTAAGGGAAATATCAGATTCTATTGGGGCGAGCTCATCACGGCTCATCCATTGAGCTTGAGCTAATTCATTCTCATCACGTTTGATGGTTGTATCGCCATCAACTGTAGCCATGTAGCCAACCAAAAGATTGCTATCAAGTCCCCAAGGTTGAGAGCCAAAGTATTTAAGATCTTTGATTTTTAATCCAACTTCCTCAAAAGCTTCTCGTTTAGCAGTAGCTTCAGCACTCTCACCGATTTCACAGAATCCAGCAATAAGGGCAACTCCCCTATATACTCTATCTTTGTAAGTAGTTACCACAACTTTATCACCGTCTGTTATTGCAACAATGATAGCAGGAGCTATGGTTGGATAATAAATCTGACCGCAATGAGGGCAAATCATGGCTCTTTCTTGAGTGGAAGGAACTAACTTGCTTGCACAAGCACCACAATACTGAGTCTTTTGATACCAAGTAAATAAATGAAAAGCGGTAGCAAGAGCAAAACTTGTAACACGAGGGTTATCTTTTCTTAGAATTTGTACAGATTTATAGGCAAAGCCTGGCAACAGCTTTGCCTCTTGTGATAAAAAGTAAGCTTTATCATCAATTGAAAACAAGTAGATTAAACTTGTTTTCTCAAACAGCTTAGCTTTAGGTAAGATGACAGGATCATTGTCTGTCACTACTTCTTTAATAAGAACTTCTTTGTGTAAATTGAAAGCAAATACAAAATCGTCTGCTTTTGCTTCCCTTCTATTTGCAAACTGATTATTAAAAACGCTATTGCCTAAATCTTGTATCATAGTTTTTCTTGAAGATAATGCTCTGCATCTAGTGTAGCCATACAACCAGTTCCTGCAGAGGTAATAGCTTGACGATATTCACCGTCAGCACAGTCGCCCGCTGCAAAAACTCCTGGTACTGAGGTTTGAGTTTTAAAACCAAAGCCTGTCTTGATAATACCACCTTTTTCAAGCTCTAGTTTGCCTTCAAAGATCTGAGTATTAGCAGTATGCCCAATAGCCACAAAGACACCATCTAATTCAATCTCATGACGACCAGTTTGATTGATTACCACCATACCAGTAACTTTGTTACCATCACCTAAGATTTCATCAACATTAGCGTTTAAGATAAATTCAACTTTACCGTCTTTTTGTAATTCTGTTAATCTTTTGACTAAAGCTGTTTCTGCTCTAAAAGAATCACGACGGTGCACAAGATATACTTTACTGCAGATATTAGCTAGATATAAAGCCTCAATAAAAGCAGCAGAACCACCACCTACTACAGCAACTTTCTTTTGTCTAAAAAAGAAACCGTCACAAGTAGCACAAGCTGATACACCTTTACCTTTATATTGAGTTTCTGACTCAATACCTAAATATTTAGCATTAGCACCAGTACAGATAATTAAAGTTTTAGTTTGAATAACTTGACCAGATGCTGTGGTAAGAGTTTTGATATCCCCTTTTAAATCCACTTCAACTATATACTCATAGAGAAACTGTGTACCTAAAGTTGAGGCATGCTTTTCTAAGGTTTCCATTAAATCAGAGCCATTTGGATTGTCAAAGCGACCTGGCCAATTGCTAATTTCAGGAGTAGTAACAAGCTGTCCACCTAATTGTTGTCCTGTAATTAAAAGTGGCTCTAAACCTGCTCTACAGGCGTAGATAGCAGCGGTGAAGCCAGCTGGACCTGATCCTAAAATTACGGTTTGATATATCTTGTTGGTCATGGTTTAACAAGTAACTCCTTATAGTGCTCTTTTGCGTAAGCTACAGCATATTTAACCCAAGGCTCTTTAAATGAGCTTAAGTATTCTAGGGCTTCATCGATATTAAAAGCCTGTAAAAACTCATCAGCTTTTTTCTTAAAGGAAATATGCCAAGGCTCTTTGGCAATGAGACCTTTACCATTAAAAGGTCTTATAAAGCCAAATTTTTGCATTCTTAAATTGAGGTATTGCCCAAAAGGATAAAAGTAATTACCTTTATCATATTCTCTTGCTGTAAGCTCTAATTGCTTACCTTCTGGCAATAAATTGATTGGATAAATATCAAAGTCTGTACCAAAATGATGGCGGGAAAATCCAGGGATTGCTGAGAACCTAATAATATTTAAAAACTTTTCTTCATCTGACAATAAAGAGATATCAATAGGCTCTTCCTTCTCATCTAAGACAGATCTTTTGCCTTTGAATTTATCATCAAAGATTTTAAATTGTTTGTAAAAACTACGGTAGGCAGAAGCAACTCTAAGCTCAAAGCCTTGAGTTGCAGCATCCTCAACTAACATGACAAGTGCTTTTAAAGCATCTCTATCTGCATTATGCACTTGCATGCGATTTGGACAGTCTTTGAAATTGACTAATTTTGAATCATCTAAACCTAAATATTGCTCACTAGTTACCATAGGACTGCATGATCTTTATTGCTTCTTCTTTTAGATCGTCAGTTGCATTTTCTTTAACATCATCGATGATCTTGATAGCTTCCTCAGTATCACCAGTTTCAAAATACAACCTAGCTAAATTTAACTCATCTACATAGTACTGATATTCTTTTGAATTTTGTTGTTCATTATCCAAAGTTGTATCAGCTTCAGAAGTAATAGTATCAGACTCTTCACTAGGATCAATAGCACTAATTGGTCCAATTTTATCAAAAACTTGTTCTAACACTTCGTTTTGCGGATCAACTGTTTCAAGTTCTGACTTTGAAGCTGCTTTTGCTATTTCATCAGATAGCATTGAACCTACATCACCTTGCAAATCGTGATGTTCATCTAAAGCAGGCTCTTCATTTGAGCCACCAAGCATATTCATCAGATCTTGATCAGCACCTGGATCATAATCAGCACGAGAGGCTCCTAAACGAATTTCAAGCTCACGTAAATCATCAGCAGATGATTCATCAGCTGTGTCGACATCTGCAACAGCCTCACTGTCAACAGTTTGAGTGTCTAGAGCTTCAGCTTGTGTATCATCAGCATTAGCTTGAGGTTCTGTTTTTATCTCCTCAACTTTAGTTTCTACAGGCTCTGTTGTAACAACCTCTTCTTGAGGCTTAGCAACTTCTGTATCAGCTTCAGTATTAACATTAGCTGCTACATCTTCATCCTCAACTATAGTTTCAGAAGGTTCTTCTTCATTTTCATTCTGATCTAAGGTATCAGAAGGCTCAGTTACAGTTTCCTCAGCTCCTGTATCATCTTGTAATTGAGTGGTTGTATCTTCAGCTTGAGCTTGCTCTTTATGAGCTTGAACTACATCATAATCGTCATTAGGAACTGCCCATGAAACCACGCCTTGCTCTGAAGTTTTCTCATCAGAGTTTGAAGACTCATCTAAATTGTCTTGAACTAAATCATCAGTGTTAGCATCTATCTCTGTAGGTGTTGGCTCCTCTGCAACAGTATCTTCTGCAACATCCTGTGTTGAAGCTTTTTCATTTGTTTTTGGCTCTGGTTCAGCTACAGCTACAGGCTCATCAATTACAGCTTCTTCAACTTGAGGTTCAGCTGTAACTTCGTTATCTTGAGGTGTAGCTTCTGTATCTTCAATAGCTGATGCTACCTCTGCATTTTCATCAGACACTTGTACCTCTTCAGGCACAGCATCAATTACTTCAGAATCATTGTTTTGAGCTAAGATATCTTCAAGATCTAAATCGTCATTTAAAACTTCATCAACTTTAGTGCCTAATTTAGGATCAACCTTATGAGAGTCACTATCTTGCTCTTTTTCAGGAGCTGTTTGAGCTGCATTATCAGTTTCAAACTCAGCATCTACGGTTTCATCTTGAGCTACTTGCTCTTGATGTTTTGCTAAAGAATCTAGTAGAGCTTTTTCCTCGCCAGATAAAGTTGCATTAGCAATATCATCTTCTGCTAAAGCTTTACTTTCATCTTTACTATCTTCTGCTACAACATCTTCTTTTGAAGGCTCTAAAGTTCTGTCATCAGGAGATGCTACAGTGTTTGTAGTGGCAGTTTCTTCTGTCTCATCAGCTTGTTTTAAAGCATCATCTACATTGCCACTAATTTGATTTAATAGCTCATCCTCATTGACATCTTCAACTTTTACCGCATCTTGATCATGCTCTTGTAGGTAGTCATGATCTAATGTTTCTTGACTCTCTACTTTTGAAGCTTCAGCTTCTGCAACATCAACTGAAGGCGCACTGCTATTTGCCATAGCTTTGGCAATTTCAGCCTCTTGTGTAGACTGTGTGTCAGATGCAGGCTCTGAAGTTTGATCTTCTAAGGTTGTTTGAGCTTCAGGAATATCCGCACTATTCTCTTTAACTTTCTCGTCTTCAACAGGAGTTTCAACCGCATCGCTTACCTGAGCTTCTTTTGCTTCTTTTTCTTGTTCTTCTAAAGCTTTAGCCCAAGCATCAGCCATATCCTTTTGCTCTGTAGATACAGAAGCCTCACCAGGAGGAAGCTCATGATCTTGGCTTTCTTCTTGCTCTTTGAAAGCTTCTGTCCATGCTGACATATCATCATCTAAAGAAGAGGATGCGCTCTTAGCTTCTTCAGTATTATTCTCAGCTTTATTCTGCTCTTTTAAAGCATCTGCCCAAGCATCAGCAACGCTTTCATCATCACGAGAAACGTCTACTTGTTTGTTTTCTTGTTGTTCTTGTTCATCTAAAGCTTGAGACCACTCATCTAAAACAGCTTTATCAGCCTTTGGCTCTTCAGCTTTGGTGTTAGCAGCTTCATCCCAAGCCTTTTGAACAGAGTCTTCTTCCTTAGGAGTTGAAGTGTCGGTCTCCACAGGTGACTCTTCAGTCTTTGCAGTTTCTTCTTTATTATCTTTATTATCTTTATTGTCTTGAGCTTCTTCTTTCTTAGGCTCTTCCTTGTTAGGTTCTGTTTCGTCCTCATACTCCTCGCCAGTTGGAGTCTCAATTTCAACAGAGCCATTCTCGTCTGACAATAAGGAGGTATCGTCACTATCGTAAGAGCCATCATCCACATCAAAGTCATCTGTTAATACTCTTTGATTTGA
This sequence comes from uncultured Succinivibrio sp., assembly GCA_902785325.1. GTDB lineage: Bacteria > Pseudomonadota > Gammaproteobacteria > Enterobacterales > Succinivibrionaceae > Succinivibrio. The sequence continues at coordinate 43,475 of CACZXZ010000008.1, forward strand.
ACGATATTTTGCCTTAAAGATAATGAATAAAACGATCATTACTAAAGCAAGTAATCCAGCACCAAACAAGATCATCATAACAGGCTTGTTTAAATCCACGCTAGATTCTGGCACAGTGATGGAGAATTGAGATAATTGCAACTGCATATCCTCAATCTTTTCATCATTAGCAAGGAGCATTTCACGTAATCTATCATTATCTTGAGATAAACGATTGATGTTACCTTTAATCTCGATTAGGTCTTGCTGGATTTTGGCAATGATGTTGTCATATTGTCCTGCTAAAGTTGCCACACTATCAGTTGCGGTTTTAGCAGTAGCAGCTGACGATTTTTTCATACGCTCTAAAGCTTCAGCTAACTGATTTTCAAGGACACGAAGCTTGCTTTCAACCATCTTCTTATTTTCATCTAACATAAGATTGATGGCTTTTACATCAACAGCTGTTGAACTATTAGTTAAATCTATAAGCTCTTTATTTTTAGCGTTTTTATTTTCATTTTGGGCATTAGGATCATCATTTGGAGTAAGCTGAGATAACTCCTTTTTAGCCTCTTCTTCCTGAAGACGTTTAATCTTGGTTTCAGTTGCTTCATAAACAGGTAAAGTTTCATCTTCACTCTTTGGTGTTTCTGCTTTTTTAGCAACTTTAGTTTCTGTAGTTGTAGGAGTTGTAGTTGTTGTTACAGTTGTAGTAGTCTCAACTTTAGGGGTATCAGTTTTAGTTAAAGAGCTATAATCAAGTGCAGGCATCTGCAAAGTGCCTCTTGAGAGTAAGGCACTGCCAATTTGAGCAGACTCTAAAGCCATTAACTTATCGTCAGGTATTACTAAGGTGGTCTTTTGTAAAGCATTTACATTATTGTTAGCAAAAGCTTTTGGATTGTGACGATAAATTGAAGCTACAATTTGGAATTCATTAAATGATCTGTCTTGTGGTAAATAACGATGAGCAACTGACCAAATAGTGTCACCTGCTTTAACCTCATAACGACGATCATTAGCAAAATTAGGGATATTGCTAGTCTTAGCTACAGTGGTGGTAGTAGTGTTGCTTTGGGTAGTTGTGGCAACCCTAGGAGTAGTTCTTGCTTGTCTATTAGGATTATTTGTTGCATCTACAGTTCTTGTAGGCTGACGTCTTTGGACATTTGTGGCAACATTTGCCCTACGTGGCGCAGTCTGCCTTGGAGCAACTTGTTGAATTTGCTCTTCCTCAGGACCTTGAATGGTAATAGTAAAAGTACCATCCTCATCAACCGCGTGAGCACTAACAGACAATAGTGCTGACAGCACTATTGTTAAAGAAAATTTTTTTAAACCATGCATACTACAACCACCTATATTTATGCATATTCTACCTAAAATTGCTAGCGTCAAAATTTAGCAAGATCGCAATTTTTAAACTATTTATGCATAAAGTGTGCAAGTTATAGAGATTTTGATAACAATTGTAAAATTTCAACACAAGATATAGCTTCACCTCGTCTAGTATTATCCATCATAATCACAAAGCTATAGGCTTTATTACCTTTGTTTTGAGATCTAATTCTACTTACTAAAACTTGTCTTTGATTGATAATATCTTCAACTGGGCTTAATACCTTATCTTCCTCATCAATAGCGGTAAATTCACTATCAACAAAGGCTTTTTTAACCTCATCTAAAGAAGCGGTTTGCTCTAACTCTACATTTACAACCATAGTATGGCCATAAAATACTGGTACAAGCAGGCAAGTAATATCAAAACCGCGCTCAAATTTACCTAGAATTTTTGACACTTCATAACTAATGGTATTTTCATGATCGGTATAACCACCTTCATCTGAGATACCAATCTTATTATGAAGGTTAAAAGCAAGCTGACTGTCAAATCCTTGATGATCTGCTGCCATACCATTTAATAAAAGAGTAGTTTCATGAGCTAAGGTCTGAGTACCTAAACGACCAAATTCAGATACCGACTCAAGGGAGGTTACATTAGCTTTAGCAATACCAAACTCATCGTGTAAAACACTTAAGGCTAAGCACAATTGTACAGATGGAGCTAAAGCAGGAATTACGATTCTAGATTCAATTGCCTTTTTAATCTCAAAAGGATTTATCTCAGGTACAATTACTGGTGTTTTTTCATCCCCTGAGAATAAGTGGCTGTTATCAATTACGATACAACCAGCATCTTTTGCCTTTTGTACCCATCTTGTGGATTCGTCTTGAGTAGTTAAAAATAAAGCTACATTTACTTTTGAGAAATCAAATTCATAAATAGGTTGAACAAAATAGTTGATACCATTTACCTTTACGGCATCATATTCTCCAGGGATAGGAGATAGTGGATAAAAATCCTCGATGATTAAATTCTGTTCATTAAATGTTTCTAAAACTAACTGGCCAATATCTGAATCATAGCCATAAATAGCAAGTCTAATACCCAAAATACAATCCTTATTTTTTACAAGAAATTTATTGCTTAGTATACAATTTACATAGTGGAATTTAAACTGTTTAAGCCTAGATTAGCCAAGATTGAGCGCTTGATTTTTGCTTTTTGTTAAACAAAAAGCTCAATTAAAAAACTTTATTAGTAAGAAGCGTTACAAATTTGGTAGGCACCAAGCGTGCAGGCTTTTTTGAACAGCCTTTTAGCTTTATCAAGATCTTTTAAGTCACCAGGTGCTGTTTGGTAATAATTACCTAAATTGATGCAACCTCTAGCATGTTTTAGACGGCAGGATTTTCTAAATAATTCGATAGCTTTTTCTGTATCTTGCAAAATTACGTTGGTATTTAGATAGTACTCACCAAGAATAGTACAAGCTTCACCATCATAAAAATGACAAGCCTTTTCATATAATTCTAAAGCTTTATTGATATCGCCTCGTACGCTGTAGGCTTTTTGATAGTTAACGGCTAAAATTCTACAAGCAGCACCAATCTCACCATCACAAGCTATCTCGTAGGCTTTCATTGCTTTATCAAGATTTTTTTCTACAACCTTACCTTTAGTATAAGTTTGAGCTAAGGTGTAGCAACTTAAAGGATGCTTTAAACTACAAGCTTTAGAATAATAGTAGTGAGCGTCTTTCATCTTGTCAGCTTTAGCGTATTTATCACCTAAATAAAAGCAACTAATTCCATAATTTAACTCACAAGCTTTTTGATAATAGTTATAAGCTTCATTGGGATTTACCCTAACACCAATACCGTGATCATTGTCATATGCTAAATGTCCACAAGCTCTACCATCATTTAATTCACAAGCTTCCTCAAAATAGCTATTAGCTTTTTCCCTATCAATCTTTACGCCAGCACCATTAAAATAAAGCTCACCTAAAAGATAGCAAGCAGCGCCACTGTCCTTAGAGCAATTTTTAGAAAGTACTTCTCTTTGATAAGAATAGTCATTGTTTTGAAGATTGTTTAAATCTAAATCTAGATTAAAGCAATTATAGTAGTCATTTAGCCTACACATATTATCTAGCTTTTGAATGTCAGCATTGTCAAAAAGCCTACTGATAAATACAGGAAGCACTGCTAAAGCTGAAACTAAAACTACCCAAATTGCTTTCATAATATAAAGAAACGAACTACAACCATTACTCTAATTAAGCTATATACTAGATAATACATCAAAAATAAGACTATATCTGTGAAGACAAAATACTTTTTAAACAATTGTTAATACTAGGTTAACTTAAACGAGCAAAAACAAAGGAAATTAAATCCCACCACAAATCAAAGTAAAGCCTATATTGATACAAAAGCCTAATTACTCTAAGTTGCCAGTAATTTTTGTGTTATAATTTGGCTATTAAATTTACAGTATAAACAAATAGTTACAAAAGGAATTTAGTTATGAGCGAAGAGACAATTTTTACTAAAATTATCAATGGCACTATTCCATCAAAGACCATTTATCATGACGATTTAGTGACCGCTTTTTTAGATATCAATCCAAAAGCAGAACACCACATTTTAATTGTTACTAACAAGCCTATTCCTTCTGTAGCTCAGGTAGAGCCTTGTGATGAGCAAATGTTAGGTCATTTATTTATCGTTGCAAGAAAGATTGCTGAAGACTTAGGTGTTAACGAGTCTGGTTATCGCTTAATCGTAAACGTAGGTAAAGATGGCTGTCAGGAAGTACCACATATTCATATGCATTTATTAGCAGGTGGTTACTTAGGTGGTTTTGGTTTCCCTCACGATAAAATTTAATTTCAATCATTATGAATGGTAAAGTAAGAAAATCACTAGTTGCTTTAAGCATCAGTGCCTTGTTTTTGGCTTTAACAGGCTGTAATTCAAACTTTTTTGACAGTTCAGTAGGTCCTGATGGAGCTCCTGTAGTTCAAACACAGCAACCTAAAAAGGTTAAGACTGTTAAACGTAAAAGAACTGTAAAGAAAAAGCCTGCGGTTCAAACAGCTAAAGAAACTAAAGCTGCAGAGCAAGTTGCTAAAGCCTATAAAGAAGAGTTAAAAGCAGGTGAAATCAAGCCTTATATACCTGAGGAGTCAGATCTTCAGAATCAAAGCTTAATCTTACCTACCATTGATGGAATACAAGAAAAATCTGAGCGTAGCACTGCTTTAAATAAAGTAGGCTTAAGTCAGGTCGTCAACGGCAAAGTGGATCTAAATAAGCTTCAAGCTCAAGAACAAGAAGATACCCAAGAAGACAATAGTCAGGACAATACTTTGCAAGAAGTAAAACCTCAAATCACAACTTCTGATACCACTGTAGCTTCTGACACCACAACAGAGTCTTTGCAAGAAAGTGAAGATACTGAAGAAGAGCCTGAAACTTTAGTTTTAAACAACGATGCACAAAGTCTTATTGATCAAGAGAAAATTGATCTTAAAGCTAAGTGTGGCAAATTAAATACCGCTAATATCAAACAAGTTGTTTATAAATTAGCCTATGAGCAAGCTAATAGACTAAAAAATGATAAAGGTCCTATTTATATTGCGCCAACTGTGATCCCATCAGATATGTCTGATTGCGTCAAAGACGTTTCAAGTGCAATAAGTGTTGCTTTTAGAGCTCAAGGCCTTGAGGTGGTACAAGCAACAAATGTTGAGGTGGCTCAAAACCAAGGTTCTTCAACTGTAATTCCATCTTTAGTTAGAGCTTGTAAGTCTAGTGGTATTCCTCTACTTAATGTTTCTGTATTAAGAGTAATTGGTGGAGAAAAACACGCCATTACCATCCGCAACATCCGAGTTAAAGACGGTATTACTCTAGTTCAAAACACCAATTCTCTATAATCGATAAATGGTGGCTTTGCCACCATTTCTTACTTAAATAAAAGCTATGATCCAAATCAATGACGTTACTTTAATGCGTTCTAGTAAATACCTACTAGAGCATGCTAGTGCTAGTATTTTTCCAGGTCAAAAAGTAGGTATTATAGGTCGCAATGGTTGCGGTAAATCTACCCTTTTTGCAGCCATTAAAGGCGAAGTAAGTTGTGAGCTTGGTAATATCAGCTTACCTAAAGATTTTAAGATCTCCTCTGTTTCACAGCAAACTCCATCTTTAGATATTCCTGCCTTAGAGTACGTAAAGCAAGGTGATAAAGATTTAATGGAATTGCTAAAGCAAAAAGAGCAAGCTTATGCACAAAACAATGGTGAAAAGATAGCTTTAATCGAGGATAAGCTTGGTATAGCTGGTGCTTGGGATATTGATGCTAGAGTCAAAATTCTTTTACACGGTTTAGGCTTTAGTGAAAATCAAATGCACAATCCTGTAAAGGAGTTCTCTGGTGGTTGGCGTATGAGACTTAATCTTGCGCAAGCTTTGATTTACAAGTCAGATGCGCTCTTACTAGATGAGCCTACAAACCACCTTGATTTAGATACTATTATCTTCCTTGAGAATTACCTTAAAAATTATCAAGGCATGATCTTATGTATTTCCCACGATAGAGATTTTCTAGATACTTTCTGCTCAAACATTTTGCACTTTGAAGCAGGAAAACTTGTGATGTACACCGGTAACTACTCAGAGTATGAGAGATTACGTGCAATCAGAATTCAAAATGAAAAGTCTAGTCGTAAGCGTGAGGAAGCAACGCTTGCTCACATGCAAGAGTTTGTTGAAAGATTTAGATATAAAGCCTCTAAAGCTAAACAAGCTCAGAGTATGTTAAAGGCAATTGATAGATTAAAGCTTACCGCCGTCACACAAGAAGAATCCCCATACCATATTCACTTTAATGATCCAGAGCGTACTGTAGATATTATTGCTGATCTTAAAGAGCTAGATGCTGGCTACGGTGAAGGTAACATCATCCTAAAAAAGATCAATTTAATGCTCATAGCTGGCGACAGAATTGGTTTACTTGGTAAGAACGGTCAAGGTAAGTCTACTCTTATTAAAACCTTATGCGGCGTATTAAAACCTGTACATGGAACAGTTACTTTAGGTAAAGGCATTAAGATTGGCTACTTTGCGCAGCACGAGTTAGATCAATTGTCAGGTCAGATGTCTGCAATCGATCATATCAGAGCTTTAGATCACAATGCTAAAGAAAAAGATATCAGAACCTTTTTAGGCTCTTTCTCCTTTAGTGGTGATAAAGCAACTTTAAAAGTTGAGAGTATGTCTGGTGGCGAGCAAGCCCGCTTAGCTTTAGCTTTAATTGCTTATCAAAAGCCTAATTTATTATTGTTAGATGAGCCTACCAACCACCTAGATTTAGATATGCGTGAAGCTTTATCTTTAGCTTTATCAAGCTACAAGGGAGCTTTAATTTTAGTATCTCACGACAGACATCTATTAGAAACTATCGCTGATAAATTGTGGTTAATCCATGATGGAGAGTGTTCTGTCTTTGATGGTGACTTAGACGATTATCAGAACTTCTTAAATCAAAAGAATAAAGAGTATAAAGAGCAACTAAGTCAAAGTAATAATGCTCAAAAACTTAGTGCAAGTTTGTCTAATGAAGCTAAGAGCCAAAGCTATAAGAGTAAAGAGCAAAAGAAACTTGAAGCTCAAAAACGTCAAGCTTTAAGACCTCTAAAACTTGAGATTGAAAAGCTTGAAAAATCCATGGAGAAACTCAAAAAAGAAATTGCCACCATTGATGAGACTATGGCTGATCCTACCCTCTATCAAAATGACAGTAATAAAGTACAAGAGTTATCTATTAAAAGAGCTCAATTGTCAGACGAGTTAGACGAAAACGAAATGCTGTGGCTTGAAAAACAAGATGAGCTTGAAAAGGCAATGCAAGAATAGCTAAAGCAGTTTAGCTTTACTACTCTTGCGCTTAGAGCTGTTCCTTTGTTTTAGCAAGTGAACTTATGTTTTTAAATTATGATTATTTGGAAGATCTAAAAGTTAGATTCGCGTTTCACAATAGTGCCATTGAAGGAAACTTGCTGAGTATTGGTGATACCAAATCTGTTTTAATTGACAATATCTGTCCTAAGACTTCAAAACTTACTGACGTCATAGAAATTTACAACTACAAAAATTTCTTTAAAGAGTTATTAACTTTTTTAGATCAAAATGAGCCTATCAACAATGAACTAATAAAACACTTTCATGCTTTACTTTGCAAGGATGTAATAGAAAGTGTAGCTGGAAACTTTAAAAAAGTACAAAATTATGTAGTTGGAGCAAACTTTGAGCCTACAGAGCCTGCTTTTGTGCCTCAAGCTATAAGAGAATGGAGTGAAAACTTAAAATTCCGAATTAAAAACTCAAATAGCTTAAAAGATCTTCTGTTGGTTCTAGCATCTTTGCATATACAATTTGAAAGAATTCATCCTTTTCCTGATGGCAATGGTAGAGTTGGCAGAGCGTTAATCGTTTACTCATGTCTGCAATTAAAAATACCTCCAGTTGTAATAAAACTAGAAGACAGAACTGAGTACCTTTCCTACATGAACAATTTTGATGAGAAAGGATTAGCAGCATATTTTAAGATTTTGTCACAAAAAGAAATTGAGCGTATGAGATTATTTCAAACCTCAAGAGATGATGCTGTCATAGAAATAAACGAAGACTATAAGTCTTAAGCTTTCTAATCAATTTTCTCTATAAGTGCTTTGCCTTGAGTAATTTTAGTTAATTGAGCTGTAAACTGCTCTACACTACTTAAAGGTACATCTAAAGTGTAGGTAACTTTATCTGTATAGTCTTGAGATAAAATCTTGATGGCTAAAGCACTAAAACATCTTTGAGCTAAAGTTACGTCTTTATGATCACAGACTAACTTGTACTCTTGAGTAAGTACCATATCCTCAATTTCAAGAGTATCTAAAGCTTGTTTGATGCTATCTTGATAGGCTTTAACAAGGCCACCTGTGCCTAATAAAATACCACCAAAATATCTTGTAACCACTACAGTGATTTGACCTACACCTGAATGAAGCAACACATTAAGCATAGGTTGACCTGCAGTACCATGAGGCTCACCATCATCAGAACAACCAGCGTATCCTGACGAATTAGGTTTATCGGCATTATAAGCAAAGCAATTGTGTCTAGCATCTGAAAACTCTTTACAGATTGAGTCAATAAATTGCTTTGCCTCATCAACACTTTTAGTTCTTGCAACAGAGGTGATAAAGCGACTTTTTTTAATCACTAACTCAGTGCGATGAAACTTGCCTTTTTCAAGGGCAGGAACTTTATAGGAACTATCAACCATATTACAAACTTATAAGCTTTAATGCGCGTTTTCCAAGGCCATAAATTTCAGCTACTTTTTTATCAATCTTTTTTAAAGTAGCTTGATATTCTTGCTCTGAAGCATCTGTTAATTGCTCCACTAAAAATTCCACTTCCCTTTGGGAGTCTTCACTTGCAATAGGAATAGGTACTTCCTCAAGTAATGAGCGTAATACTTTGATGGTGTGGAATTTTTTCTCAAAGTAGAATCTAACAGCTGACGAATTAAGTACGGCAGCTAGATAGGTGACAGAAATATTTTTAAAAGTTGGAACAATAAAATTACAACTATTTAAAGTAAGTAGACCTTTAGTGTCAACGGCTGCTATTGGGTATCTTGCAATAAAGCGATACACAATCTTTTCAGGGCTTCTGTAATACTCTAAAGGTGCTACCTGTTGGAACTTACTCTCATCAAAGATTAAATAGCTTTTAGCTTCTTTAATCTTAAAAGGCTCTACATCAATACCACGTAATACTGGCTCTGAGCCTTCTACTTTAGTATTGTAAATAGCACCTTGATTTGAGCCTGTTACAATACCTAAGGCAAACTTAGCGTGTCCCCTTAATTTTACGCAGTGCTCTAAATCGTCCATTTTCTCAATCACTAAAGCTTCTTGATCAGTGATTTTAAAATTAAAATCTAAAGGCTTACGATTTCTTCTGACTACATAGTTTTGATTGTCGTGATACACAATCACATCACCTGTAGCACCTGCAAAGGAAGTTTTCTCTAAAGTTAAAATCACACTTGGGCATTGTACCGCGTGGAAAACTTCACCTAAATAACGTACGGATTTGACACGTGCATTCTCATAAATGATGTTTCTAATGGTTTCATGTGAAGCTACATTTAATAAAGCTTCAGGCAACACAAATTGTAAAATGCCACCATCATTTAACAGCTTTAAGGAGCGCTCCACAAAAAGATCTGCAAAACAAGGTCTATTCTTTTGAGCACAACGTAAAGTCTTTGAGTAGCGATTGATTACGTTAAGATCATCTAAACTACCCCAAGGTGGATTACCTAAAATCACATCTACTTTAGGTAAGTGTTTTGAGGTGACAGTATCGCATTTTAGTAAATGAGCTTTTAATAAGCTCTCATCGTTACAATTGCCTGATAACACAAAGTTAATTCTAGCTAAGGTAACTGAAAACCCGTCTAAGTCACAGCCATAAAGATCACAAACTCTAGCCCCACGTTTTAATAAACGTAGAAGGAAATTACCTGAGCCACAGCAAGGATCTAAGAACACACGTCCTTTGGTGATTTGTAAAGTTTCAATAGCAGTATCTGTAAGATTTTGAGGGGTATAGTATCTACCCTGTTGACGTCTTTTGGAGATCTCCATTAAAGACAAATAGATAAGACCTAAAGTGTCTTCAAACTCTACAAAATGTAAATTAAATTTTGGTAGTTTTAAGCTAAAGTTTTTTAAAGTTTGAAGGGGTGTTTTCTCCATTAAATCTTGCAACAGCCAATCATACTCATCGACTTTAAGCTTACCTTCTAAATAGGCGTTGAAAAGACCTTCAGAGAGATTAGTGGTGATCTTTTTAGCATCGATTAAAAGCTGCAAGAAAGATTCACACAATAAAACTTTAATGGCGGTAGGACTACCTGAGAAATTACTTACTAATAAACCTACTGCACTGTGATTTGGTGAGTTTCTGCTTACGTAATTTACGTATAACTCACTACCTCTGACTGCGGATTTATTGCGACGAGATTTTAGTACCGTGCCTTTGCCCTTTAAAAAAGAATCATGTAATTGCTCAATATCTTTTCTTTTAAACAACCCTTTATCAGGATCTGAATACTTAATTTTTTCAAGCTTTAACCAGTTTCTACCAGTAGCAATAGAAATCTCAAGTAGCTTACAAGCTTCTTCTAAAGTGATATATGGGCTTTTTTCTTTCTTTCTAGAGCGCATAGGGAGAACCATTCAAAATTTTACTAAGTAATAAATATTATCATGACTTGGTAATATTTAAAAATTTTAACTTTACAAATTTTAGCTTTTATTTAAATTTCAATAAGTTAACATAAAATATTTTTTATTAATATTTTTAAAAATTGATAATTTTTTTAAGAGATTTTAGTTTGCATTTTTAAAAGTAGCTAAAACAAGCTAAAATGCTACAAAACTAATGAGGAAAACATGAATATCAGTGAACTTAATGCTTTAAATAACAAAGAACTTAGCCATATAGCGCGCTCACTGTATACCTTTTATTTAAGACCTAACGCAGAGCAACATCATAACGTTATCGACTTAAATTCCATTACTACCTATTTGTTCAGTTACTCTAAAGCTTTCCCTACTACCCCTAATTTTGATGTAGCATGCATGTGCTTAAAAGAGCTTGAAGTACACAATTTAATTTGTAGGGTGGATAAGACTAGTCCTTGGCAAGGCTCAATAATTACTTTGCCTTTATTTGTACAAGAAGATGAGGTATTACCATCTCCTCCTTTTGCTATGCACTCTTCTTGGAGACCACAAGCTAACTTTTATCAAGCCTGCCTTTTGGTAGGACTTGATGACTGCTCTTTTACAGAGCAGGATTTAAAAGCCTTTACTAGCTTTTGGAGTGGTAAACATGAACAACGCAATCAAATTGCCTGGGAGCGAGCTTTTGCAACTCGTCTATTAAAAGGTCACCTGCAAAAGGCACCTAAAAAAGCTAAAGATCCTGAAGAAAAAGAAGTTGTTCAAAATAATGAGCAACTTACAACTGCTCAATTGTCAGAAAAAGCCCAACAAGAGCTGGCAGATATTTTTAAGTAAATTTCAATAAGTTAAGTGTTATAATTCCATCCTAACATTTTTAAAGTAAGGCAAAATTATGAAGATCTCGTTTAATCACAAAGTACTTAAGCTTGATACCCCTCAAATTATGGGTATTCTAAATGTAACACCTGATTCTTTTTCAGATGGTGGTAAATGGGATCATGTTGATAAAGCCTTAGAGCATGCAACTTTAATGGTAAAACAAGGTGCTACCATCATTGATATCGGTGGTGAATCCACAAGACCTGGAGCTAAAGCTGTTCCTTTAGAGGAAGAATTAAAGCGCGTAATTCCTGCCGTTGAAGCCATCTCCAAAAACTTAGATGTCATGATTTCTATTGACACCTCACAGCCTATAGTTATGCAAGAGGCGGTAAAAGCAGGTGCCCATATTTGGAATGATATTAGAGCATTAAGATTAGAGGGTGCTCTTGAGATGGCAGCTTCCCTACAAGTGCCAGTTATTCTAATGCATATGCAAGGCGATCCTAAAACCATGCAAGTAAATCCTCACTACACTGATGTAGTAAAAGAGGTTAAAGAGTTTTTATTACAGCGTGTTGAGGATGCTTTAAAAGCAGGTATTAAAAAAGAAAACATCATTCTTGATTTAGGCTTTGGTTTTGGTAAATCTCCAAAACACAATTATCAATTACTAGATCATATGCAAGAGTTTGTGGATTTAGGTTACCCTGTTTTATCTGCTTTATCTCGCAAATCCATGATAGGCGCTGCCACCCAGATTGAAGAGCCAAATCAAAGAGTAGTAGGCTCTGTTGCAGGTGCCTTATTAAGTATTGAACGTGGTGCTCAGTTAGTACGTGTCCACGATGTTGAAGAAACACGCCAAGCTTTTGATGTTTATAAAGCTATGCTTGAGTCAAGAAAGGATTAAAAAATGTTAAACATAATTGTTGCCTGCTCTATATCCCCAATTGTAGCAGCCATACTTTGCCTATTACTTGGACAAAAGTTCATTAAGAAATACTCAAAACCTTTGTCTTTAATTGCTGTAGGTTTTTTAATTACTTTATCTGTATCACACATCATACCTGAGGCTATGGAGCAGGCTGATACCCACAAGATAGGTTTGACTATTTTAATCGGTATTTTAACCTTAACCTTTTTTGAAATGCTTTGCTTTAATAGTCATGCCTACCATGAGCATTGTCAGTGCGCTAAATATGCTTTAAAAAATGGTGGTGCACCTATTTTAATAGGCTCTGCACTACATACCTTTTGTGACGGCTTAGTGATTGCTAGTGCCTTTTTAGCAAATCCTACCCTTGGTATTGCCGTAACTGTAGCTGTTGTAAGCCACGAAATTGCCCATGAGCTTGGCGATTATGCCATCATGCTTGATTGTGGTATGAATACCAAACAAGCTTTTATTGTTAATCTTGTGGCACTTGTAGGTTGTACCTTAGGTGGTGTGTTAGGTTATTATGTTCTAAGCTCTATTAAGGATGCTATACCTTATGCTCTAGCCTTGTCAGGCGCAAGCTTTGTCTATGTTTCCCTATCTGATTTACTGCCAAGACTAAAAAATTGTGAGAGTAAAAAGCGTGTCTTATTAAGAGTGCTATTTATTCTAATCGGTGTAGTGTTATCCTTGGTCATTGCAAGTCACGATTAAAACATAAGAATTCAGATAGTTTGACAGTATAAATGCAATTTTTTGGCAGTAATGGCTGTAAAAAAATGGCAGAATAAAATTGTCTTTTTAAGGTAGATCCTGTCAAATAAAAGACTATTTTATCTGTCGTAATTAAACAAAAACCTTGAAATCTTCTGCTTTAGCAAGAAGTATGATATTTTTTTAGAGATCATGCTCTGACAATAAATGTATTTAAATTTGGCAGTATAAATTATACATTTTGGCAGTAATGGCAGTATAAATGGCAGGATAAATTGTAGACATCAAAGTTGCCTACAATTTACGATGAGGAGGTATTACTTTACCTTTGGTCCATTAGTGATCTTTGAGAAATCAAAAAGATTCTTGTCTAAAAGATGAGATGGAGCTACGTTTTTTAAAGCTTTGAAAACAATATCTGCTCTTTTTGGATGATCTTTATCCCAGGATTTAATCATCTTACTCATGCTTGCGCGCTCTTGATCTTCACCCCAGCCACATAAGCCTTTTGGCATAATAGGATACTGTTTGATTTTAGATAAAGTGATTAAGTCTTTTTCTCTGCAGTAAATTAAAGGTCTTATCACAGTAAGATCGTCTTTATCATTTCTAAGTACTGGTGGCATAGCCTTCATCATGCCTGCATAGAATAGATTTAAAAAGAAAGTTGCTAAACTGTCATCTCGGTGATGGCCTAAAGCTACCTTAGTAGCACCGATTTCACGAGCAAATGAATATAAATAGCCACGACGTAGTCTTGAGCATAAAGAGCAATAAGCTGTAGTGGTACCTAATTTCTCCTTACAGATTTCATAAACAGGACGCTCTAGCATGTAATATTCAAGACCAACCTTTTTTAGGTGATCTTCAAGCAGGTACTCAGGGGAGTTTGGAAAACCTGGCACAATGTGCACAGGAATTAAAGTAAAATTGATAGGTGCTGAGCGCTTTAAAGATAACAGCATATCAAGTAGTACATAGCTGTCTTTACCACCAGACATGCACACTATAATCTTATCGTTCTCCTCAATCATGCCATAATCCCCTATAGCATGACCTACTTTTCTACGTAATCTTTTAAAAAGCTTATCAGCTTTGTACTTCTCCTGCTTATCCTCAAGATTAAAATAAGGACTTACATTACGAGCATATTCATCGGCTTGTTTTGGAAAATCGGTATCGTTCTTCATAATGATTATTCAACGGATTTTGATGGGGTGGTAGTAGGTAAATTTCTAACCACAGCTTTAGGAGTGATTACTACTACATCACAACTTAATTCTTCAGAAATTCTTTCACAGACATTGCCAACTAAGATATTAGCAACGCCACGTCTTGCACTAGTGCCTATAAATAAAGCAGTTGGTTTTACTTTTTGACATTGATGGATGATAACATCCTCGATGTTACCTTCTTCAATAAGGCAATCCTCTGGAGCTACCTTATGACGAGAGGCAAACTCTAGAGCTATTTTCTTACCTTCTTTAAATTGATCTTTACACATACTCTCAGGGGCAAAGCCTGGCATATCTACAGCTGTAGGAGGTAAAAATGGAGCTATGGCATTGATGAGGACAATCTTACAACCAGTAAATTTTGAAAGCTTTTGAGCCTCTCTTAATAACCTTAAATTAGTAAGACGTGAGATAGTATCTTTTGGATCAATTAAATCAATAGCTACAGCAATGGTACCTGTAGGCTCAAACATATGATCTTTTGCAATACATACAGGTATAGGGCTGTGACGGAGCATTTGTAAATCTAAAGGGGTAAAGATAAAACTGTCAAACAAACCGTGAACATCAGCAGTTTTAATTAAGATATCGCAGCCTTGCTCTTTGGCAATTTCCACTACTTGTTTACCAATTTCTTTAGTAAAAATTACTTTAGGCTCAACCTTTACTCCCATAGCATGAATGGAGAGGTAGGCTTTAAGCCATTGCTCATGTTTGCATAAAAAATCTTGTTTTAGCTGATCTTTATCGACTGCTAAAAAGGAGGTTAAATTAAATGAACCTTGTTCAATAGGTAAAATAGCAGTGATTTTAACTTCACTGTTTTGACCTAAATGCTCAGCATGAGTTTTGGCATAATTGTAAAGGGCAAGACCTCTTTCTAAGGCAGGCTGCCTAAAATTCTTAGGCTCAATAATGACTAAAATATTATGAAAAACGTTCATGCTGTGTTCCTCCTACATTAGTTTTGTTTACAGTAGGTATCAATTTTTTTATTTAGCTTTTTCCAAGCATTTTTAACTTTGCCAACATAGCGGTTGTGGATCTTTTGATTAACACTATAGTGATAGTGGTAATTGCCCACCCCAAGCCAAATTCTACCTTTAGCTTTTTCTATTTCACGGCGTAATAAATACCCCATTGCCCATACATTATGACAAGGTTTACTCTTGATATCGTTTTTAGTGAGTGAAAATTGCGACAACTCTTTTAATCTTACGTCATTTATTTGAGCTGGACCGCAATCTTGAGTGCCATTTTTATTAGTACGACACTTTCCATTTACAGGACCGCGCTCTACATAGAGCATGGAATATAAAAGCTCTTCTGGCAGATCAAATTGATAAGCTGTCCAAGCAATGCAGTTTCTTACGTCCTTATATTTACTCATGACACCATTGCTATAGGCAATATCTCTCCAATGAGTTGCATTGCCATGACACTGCATTTGTACAGCCGTAGCTTCAAAACTTAAAAAAGCTAATAAAAATGCTAGACAGCTTTTATTGAGCATTTTGTTTGATACCTCTTACTGCATCAATTAAAGTCTCTTCAACTTTGCTTATCGCATCTTTATCAAATTTTACCACTTGAGCATTAGGATTTGACTTTGGAACCTTTTGTAATTTTGGATAAATATAACCTTGCGCATTAGTTACACTAGGCACTTTAATAGAATTTAAAATGGTATTGATAGCTACCTCTTGCCTATTTAATTTAACAGGCGTTAAGGTAAAGATAAGTGGAGAGTCATAATTTACAAGGTTAACTACTAAAGTTGTAGTTGTAGCACCATAATTTTGCTTTACTAAAAGCTCTGATGGGGAGGCGGTATTCTCTGCTACAAAGCCTTGGTTTTCACACTTAAAAGAAGCAATCTCAAAAGGTATTCCTTCAAGATCATAAAAACGTAAGATACTAGCGCCAAAGGATGGGACTCCTATGGTAGCTTTAGTTTGATAGATTAAAGCTAATCTTAAGACACCGGCACTATCATCACCTGGCACAAATGGTGCTGATTCAATTTCAACATTCTCTAAAAATGGTGCTATAGCATCATTAGAGGTAGACTTATCCTCATTTAATTGCACTTGGGTTTTAAACTTAGTTAAGGTATCAGAAAGCTCAGGTGGTGGTGCTGGCATGGTAATAGCCTTGGCAGTACCTGCAAATAACATCAAAGATACACTTACTAAAGTTTTTAAATTAGCATTCATTACCTTTGCCTTATTGTTCTAGTTTAGCTTTTGCTTCTGCTACTTTTGCCTTTGCCTCACCTATCTTTTCTTGCATAGCTTGTTTTTCTTTGCAACCATCTTCAAGTCCTAAAGAGCAGGATTTTTCAAATAAGTTTAAAGCTTTAGTAGGATCTAATTTTACGCCAAAACCAGAGTTATACATCTTGCCAAGTAATAAACAGCCATAGCCGTTTTGTCCATCACAGGATTTGGTAAATAACTCTTTGGCTCTATCTAAATTACGTCTTACGCCCATGGCTCTTGCGTGCATAGTGCCTAATACAGCGCAAGCTTCAAAATCGTCAGCGTCACAGGCTTTGCCTACATAGTAATTAGCCTTTGAGTAGTTAACCTCAAGACCTTTACCAGTTAAATAAAGCTCACCTAAAGTTTTACAGGCGTTAACTTGACCATTTTCACAAGCTTTTTCAATGAGGCGAGAGCCTGCGTATAAGTCTTTTTTAATGCCATCGCCATCAACGTACAAAGTACCTAAGATGTAGCAATCGTCCATGTTGCCTTGATTACAAGAGTTTAATAACTCGTCATTTGAATAGGCATCAGCTAGTGCTACAGAGGAAAAGGTAGTAGTTACAGCAAGTAATAATGTTGCTAACTTATTACAACAAAAAGACATAGGCTCTCCCAAAAAATTCTAAGCTTATATTTTAACAACTTAGCTCTAGTTGATAAAACATTAAATCAACAAATCTTGCCTAAATCCACAGTATTGATGCAATGATCTACAAAAGAATAAGTAAATTGCTTACTGTAAACAAAACTTTAGAAAAAAAATTCTGCGCTTTAAAGGTTAAAAAAATGCAAAAGTATCTTCATTCATAGTAAAATAACGCAAATTTATTTTTAGTTACCTTATAAGGGGAATTTTTTCAATGAGCGCTTTAGTTCTAGGTCATAAAAATCCTGATACAGATTCTATCGTGGCAGCAATTGCATATGCTCACGTATTAAACGGTCGTGGTATTGAGGCTACTGCTGTAGCTCAAGGTGAGGTTGCACCTGAGACCAAGTTTGTTTTAGATAAGTTCAAGCTACAAGCACCTAAAGTTGTATCCTCTGTTGCTGACAAGCAAGTTTACTTAGTTGATTACTCAGATCTTGCTCAAGCTCCTGAAGATCTAGGTAAAGCTACTATTTTAGGTATTGTTGATCACCACAAGTTAGGTGATGTAACAACCGATACTCCACTTGAGTGCTGGATCCAACCTGTAGGTTGCTCTAACACTATCATCAAGATGGTTGCTGATTACTACAAGGTTGCAATTCCTGCTGATATCGCAGGTGCAATGTTATGCGCTATTTTATCAGACACAGTGCTATTCAAGAGCCCAACTTGCACACAGCAAGATAAGGATGCAGCACAGGCTCTAGCTAAGATTGCTGGTGTATCTGATTTAGAAGCTTTAGGCATGGATATGTTCAAGGCTAAGTCAAATCTTGATGCAAGTCCACGTAATTTAATCTTCCGTGACTTCAAAGATTTCGATATGGGTGGCAAAAAGATTGGTATCGGTCAGTTAGAGTTAATTTCTCTATCTATGGTATCTGCTGATCTAAAGGCTAAACTACAAGCTGAATTAGCTGCTGTTAAAGCTGAAGGCCGTCACAGTGCCGTTTTAGTTCTAACCGACATCATGAAGGAAGGTTCAGAGCTTTTAGTAGCTTCTGATGATGAAGATACTATCATCAAGGCACTAGGTGCTACTAAGTCAGATTGCATGTGGCTAGATGGTGTAATGAGCCGTAAGAAGCAAGTTGTTCCACCTCTACAGGCTGCTTTCAAAGCTTAATTTAGTTTTTTAATTTGTCTAAGCCAGGTACTACCTGGCTTTTGTTGTATTTTGTAGATATTTATCCATAAGTATTTTTCATGAGTAAAGATTCACCAAAAATTGGCTTAGTATCTTTAGGTTGCGCTAAAAACTTAGTAGATGCTCAACGACTAACCTCTGTTTTAATCGCTATGGGATACAAAATTGAAAATGAGTATTCTAAGTGCGATGTCGTAGTTGTTAACACCTGTGGTTTTATAGGACCTGCTGTTGAAGAGTCCATGCAAGCAATTGGTGAAGCACTAAACTATTCAAGAAAAGTAATTGTTACAGGTTGCTTAGGTGCTCGTGCAAAAGTAATTATGGATAAATATCCACAAGTAGCAGCCGTATACGGACCTGGCATGAGAGCTACAGTAATTAGAGGTATTATCTCTTTAGTAGGTAAGCCAAATGAGTCTGATAGACAAGCTGTGTCTCACTCAGGTGTTCTATTAACTCCACCTCATTATGCCTATTTAAAAATTGCTGAAGGTTGTCGTCATCACTGCTCTTTCTGTATTATTCCATCTCTTCGTGGTCCACTACGTTCAAGAGAAGTGCCTAATATTTTAACAGAGGCTACTGACTTAGTTCGTCGTGGGGTAAAAGAGCTTTTAGTTATCGCTCAAGACTCATCTGATTACGGCGTTGACTTAAAGAGTAAGCCAAGCCTATCCTCTCTTTGCAGAAAGTTAGGCGAATTAAAGCGTTGGGTTAGAGTGCATTATGTTTACCCATCAGATGAAGCTACTAAGATTGTAGAGCTTATGGCTGAAGGTTTGGTACTACCTTATTTAGATGTACCTTTCCAACACGTAAATCCAACTATTTTACGTGCCATGAAGCGTCCTGGTAACATTGAGAAAACTCTACGTCAAATTGAGCAGTGGCGAAAGATTTGTCCTGATTTAGCAATTCGCTCTACCTTTATTGCTGGTTTCCCAGGGGAGACTCAAGAGCAATTTAACGAGTTACTAGATTTTATTAAAGAAGCTAAATTAGATAGAGTCGGTTGTTTCCCTTACTCAGATGTTGATGGAGCTACTGCTAATAGCTACTTAAATCCCGTAGATGAGCAAATTCGTGAAGAGCGTGCAGCCCTACTCATGGAAACTCAAGCTCAAATCTCTTTTGACAAGCTAGAAGATAGAGTAGGTAAAGAATATCAAGTATTAGTAGATTACGTTTCAGATGATGGCGTTGCGGTTGGTCGTACTAAGTATGAATCCCCTGACGTTGATGGCGTAATTAGTATTGAGAATGCTCAAAATGTTCAGGTTGGTGATGTTGTGAAAGCACAAATTGTTGATCATGATGAGCATGACTGTTTTGCAAAGCTAGTAGGCATATCTGACGGCGCTATTAACTTTATTAAGAAATAAGTGTATTGAGGTAAATTATGTCAATTCAATATAAGCCATTTGCACCACTTGTACAAAGAATTAAGCAAGATGGTAAGTGCCTTGAAGGTGGAATTTTAAAGGTGGATTCTTTTATTAACCACCAGATTGATCCAACCTTATTACAATCAATGTCAATTGAGTTTGTACGTCGCTTTGCAAACAAAGAGATCAATAAGATTTTAACTATTGAAGCTTCAGGTATCGCTCCTGCTGTGATGGTAGGTTTCTTATTAAATGTACCTGTAGTTTTTGCTAAAAAGAAAAAGCCTTCAACTATGGATAACATGTTAGTAACAGAGGTGTTCTCCTTTACTAAAAACAAGAGTTACACCGTTTGTGTTTCTAAAGACTACTTACATGAAGGCGATAAAGTTCTTTTCATTGACGATTTTTTAGCTAACGGTAATGCTGCTAAAGGTATTATTGAGTTAGTTGAAAAAGCTAATGCTACTCTATCTGGCATGGGCTTTTTAGTAGAAAAGTCTTTCCAACACGGTGGTGATTACCTACGTGAGAAAGGCTATCAAGTAGAATCCCTTGCTATCATCGACAGCTTAGACAATTGTAAAATCACCTTTAAAGAATAAAGAAAATGACAGAGCAAAACGATATTCCAAAAGCTTTAAATCCAGAATTACACTCAAAAGAGTTAATTTATAAGCTAGAGGATAGACCTCCTCTACCTGATGCTTTATTTGCTGCTTTCCAGCACTTACTTGCAATCTTTGTGGCTATCATCACTCCACCACTAATTATTGCAGGTGCCCTAAAGCTTGATTTAGAGACCACCAGTTACTTAATCTCTATGTCACTTTTAGCCTCAGGTATCTCAACCTTTATTCAGTGCCGTACTGTAGGTCCCATAGGTTGTGGTCTATTGTGTATTCAAGGTACTTCTTTCTCCTTCATCTCACCTATCATTGGTGCTGGTCTAAACGGCGGTTTAGCTGCTATCTTTGGTGCCGTAATTTCAGGCTCTGTAGTGGAGATGTTTGTAAGTAGAGTGTTACGCTACACCCGTAAAATCATCACTCCTTTAGTATCTGGTGTAGTGGTAACTCTAATTGGTTTAAGCCTAATTAAAGTTGGTGTGATTGCTTGTGGTGGTGGTTTTGCTGCTAAAGAAAATGGCACCTTTGGCTCCTATGAGAACTTAGGCTTAGCTGCTATTGTTATCGTATCTATCCTATTCTTTAACCGCTCCTCAAATCGTTACTTACGTATGAGCTCTATTGTAATAGGCTTAATCATTGGTTTCGTGGTTGCTACTATCTTAGGTCGTGTAGATTTTGGTCAAATTACCTCCTATGGTGGCTTTAATATTCCTACTCCATTTAAGTACGGTTTAGCTTTTGATCCTTCAGCTATTATCGGTTTAGGTATTGTTTATTTAATCACAGCTATCGAAGCTTATGGTGATGTTACTGCAAACTCTCTAATCTCAGGTCAACCACTTGAGGGAGAAAAATTCCAAAAGAGATCATCTGGCGGTATCTTAGCTGACGGCTTTAACTCTATGCTAGCAGGTTGTCTAAACTCTTTCCCTAACTCAATCTTTGCCCAGAACAACGGCATGATCCAATTAACCGGTGTAGCTTCTCGCTATGTAGGTTATTTCATCGCTGGCTTCTTAGTAGTGCTAGGTTTATTCCCTGCTGTTGGTAAAGTGTTTGCCTTAATTCCAGATCCTGTACTAGGTGGTGCTACCCTACTAATGTTCGGTACTGTAGCTGCAGCTGGTATTAGAATTATTGCAGCTCAAAAACTAAACCGCAAAGCTGTATTAGTAATGGCTTTAAGTTTCTCTTTTGGTCTATCAGTTGAAATGGTACCAGAGATCTTAACTTGCCTACCTAAATCAATTGCAGGTCTACTATCCTCAGGTATTACTGCAGGTGGTATCGTGGCAATCTTATCTAATGGTTTAATTAGAATTAAAGAAGATTAAGAATTTAAGAAAGACATTTTTTGAAAAGCTCTACAAAAGTAGAGCTTTTTTTATGCTTAAAAGGAGGGAGCCTTATGGCTCCCAAAATGGGTATAACTCAACGTAAATTAGTATTGAGCTTTAATTTGCTCTTGAGCTTTATCTAACACAGTCTTTGGATCAGCACCTTCAATTGCCTTTAAAAAGGCATCTGATACTGGTGACCATATAAACTGCATCTGAGGAATATAAGGCATAGGATCTGCCCTTCCAACCTGTGTTGAAACTGCATTAGCAAAGTCGTCATTTTGAATTAGTGGATTATTTAACACCGCTAAAATTGGTGGTACCTCAGCAAGTGCTTGATAACGAGCTAAAGCGTATTGAGGCTCATTGATGAAGTTTACAAATTTCTCAGCTAAATCTTTATTCTCTGATTTACTTGAAACCACATAACCTTTAACACCATAGAAGGGGCGCATAAACTTACCATTATTTAATTTTGGAAGTGGAGCTACACCATAATCGATACCTGATTTAGCATAATTACTTAAGGCCCAAGGACCATTGATTACAGCAGCTACTTTACCTTGCTTAAAGTACTCGTCAACTAAGCTATATCCTCTATCGGTATAAATCTCTTTTGGAATAAAAGGAGAGAATGAAGCTAGTGCTTTAAGTCCTTTAACAGAACCTTCAGAATTTACACCAAGATCTTCAGGATTAAAGTTACCATTGCTATCCTTTCCAAAGATATAACCACCATGTGCACCTAAGAAAGCATAACCAAAATATAGCTGATCAAGCTTTGCAAGTAATGGGTATTTGCCTTGTGATTGCAACTTAACACCTAACTCTTTATAGGCATCTAAGGTCTCAAATGGATACTCGATAATATCTTTGTTGTAATAGACAACTAATGTCTCAGTTGAGCGAGGGGCAGCATAAATCTTTCCATCTTTTTTAAACACTGCTGTAGAAGTTGGTGTATACAAAGATTGATTCTGTTGCATGGAGTTTAGTGGTGCAATTAAATCTTTGCGAAGGGCATCTCCAAATCTGTCGGAGATTAAGATATAGACATCTGGTGATTTTTGTCCTTTATAAACCAAATCGTCGACCATATCTATTTGATTAGGCTCATCCTTTTCCTTTACTACAACCTGGCAGTTGTACTTTGCTTCAAAGGCTTTAGTTGCATTTGCAATTGCAGAAGATTTACCAACACCTTCCCAAACTTCTAAGGTTGCAGCCATAGAAGATAATGAAACTGACATAGCCAAAGCTAATGTCAAACTATTTAGTTTACATCCCATAGAAATTATTTCTCTTACCAAGATTATTATTTATAAATACATACATCGTTGTAGGTATTTACCTTTAGTTTAGTAAATTAACAAAAAATTTGCTAAGAAAAGTGGCTTTTTTTACCTAGATTTGTGAACTAATTCAATTCAAATACATGTAATAGTCTTTTAGAATCCAAAATCAATGCTCTCAACCCTTGATTTATCTAGCTCGATCTTGATTGCAGAAATAGTGGATTCTAATGTTTTAAAT
>CACZXZ010000009.1 GCA_902785325.1 uncultured Succinivibrio sp.
TAAACCCTTTCTTCAAGGGCCCACACAGATTGTCCGTACTGATTTTTAAAGAACTTTTTAAACGCTTGGTTTATTTACGTTGTCTTGCGTGACAACGGAGACACATTTTAATGATTTTTTAATCTATGTCAAATAATTTTTTAACTTTTTTTTAATTTTTTTTACACTTTTTTTCTAAATGGCTTTTTTATGCGGTTATTTTAGTTCAGGAGTTCGAATTTTTCCAATTGCCTAAAGCCAAATGTCCTTACCATAGTTAATCTATCATCTATGTTTTTAAGATTTCCTGTATAAAACACTCTATCTTGCTTTTCATTGGTATATATAAAAGATGCATCTTTAATTACATCTTTTACTCTTCTGCCTATTGCCTCACCTGAGTCTACTAATCTTACATTTGGTAGAAGGTTAGTTAGAATATCCTTTACAAATGGATAGTGGGTACAGCCTAAAACAACAGTATCTGGTCTTTTTGTTTCATCTTTATTTAAGAAAGGCTCTACAATTTTTAGAATTGCTTTAGTATCTACTATTCCAGTGGATAACCTTTTTTCTGCAATGACAGCAAGATTTGCATTCCCTACCTTTATGATTTGACAATCAGAGGCAAAATTTTCTATTAAATCTTGGGTGTACTTTCTTGATATAGTTCCAGGGGTAGCTAAAAGTCCAACAATCTTATTTTTAGATAATTTTGCTGCAGGCTTAATTGCAGGAACTACACCTACAATTGGAATTTTTATATTGTCTCTAAGTTCTGGTAAAGCCACTGTACTTGCAGTATTGCAAGCGACCACAATGGCGCTTAAATCAAACTTGTGACAGGCACTTTCTAATAATGAGTCTACTCTATCAACAATAAATTGTTCACTTTTATCACCGTAAGGAAAGCACTCATTATCAAATAGATAATAGGACTCAATGCTAGGATTGATCTGTCTTACAGCATTTAATACAGATAACCCGCCGACACCTGAATCAAAAAAAAGTACTCTTTTTACTTTTACTTTAGACTCTGACAATTTATGATCTCTAACAAAATATTTATGGAATTATTTATATGCTAAAAACACTTATTGGAACAACTGATCCACAAAACTACACTAAATATCTTAATGAAAAAATAGACAAGGTTGTTAATTTATTAAAAGAACACAACCTCGATTTACCTTCATTTGAAGTTTTTGAATCACCTGCTGAATACTACAGAATGAGGACCGAATTTAGCATATTCTTTAATGAAGATCATACTGATTTTTCATTCTGTATGTTTGAACCTAAAACAAAACCTAAAAAACGAATTGAATTACAAACCTTTCCTGTAGGCTCAAAAGCAATCAATAAGGCTATGAGTTTACTTAAAAAGTATTTAATGAATTACCCTATTTTAAATCAAAAGCTTTTTGAAATAGATTTTTTATCAAATCAAATCGGTGAATTAATTATCGCTTTAAATTTTCACAAAAAAATTGATGAGAAAGAATTTATTGAAAACACTAAAGCTTTAAAGCAGGATTTTTCAAACGAAGGCTTATCAGCAAACTTCATTGGCAGAGCTAAAAAGCAGTCTATTTTAGTAGATACTGATACTATTCTTGAAACAATTCACACTAAGGATAAAGACTTTTATCTATATCAAGTTGAAGGTAATTTTAGTCAACCTAATATTTACGCTTGCCAAAACATGGTTCAGTTTGCCCGAGACTGTTGTAAAGACTGTAGTGACACAGATTTAATAGAGCTTTATTGTGGTAGTGGTACTTTTACTGTTTGTTTAGCAGATCTTTTTAGAAAAGTTTTTTCTACTGAAGTATCTAGAGTTCCTACACTAACAGCACTTAAAAACATTGAAAAAAATCATATTACTAACACAAAAATTGCAAGATTATCTGCTGTTGAAGTAGCTCAAGCCTTACAAGGGGTAAGAGAATTTAACCGTCTAAAACAAATTGATGTAGACATTCATGACTACAATCTAAATACTTTGTTAATCGATCCTCCAAGATCTGGCTTAGAGCATAAAGAAGCTTTAGATTTCACAGCAAGTTTCAAACGCGTGATTTACATATCCTGTGGTCCTCAGTCACTAGCCTCAGATCTTGAGTACTTATCTAGGACACACAAAATTCAAAAACTAGCTTTCTTTGATCAGTTCCCTTATACAGATCATTTAGAAACAGGGGTGTTACTAGTTAAAAAATAGTAATAAATAAGGCCTTAAATTTTTTACGTTTAAGGCCTTTGATTTACGACTTTTACAAACTAAATTTTGTAGCAATCTGGCAATGGAATTTTAGCCACACCAGAAGCAACTGCTGCTCTTGCTACAGCGCCTGATAACTTATTGCGTAGACGTGCATCCATTGGTTTTGGAATTAAGTAGTCACGACCATACTCTAAATGATCAACTTGGGCTGCCTTTACTACCTCAGCAGGAACAGGCTCTTTAGCTAATTCACGCAAAGCATTCATTGCAGCTTTCATCATTTCAGTATTGATAGTAGTTGCTCTTACATCCAAAGCTCCTCTGAATAAATATGGGAAGCACAATACATTATTAATTTGGTTTGGATAATCAGAACGACCTGTACCCATAATAATATCAGGACGTAGCTTTGAAACTACCTCAGGATCTACTTCAGGATCTGGATTTGAACAAGCAAAAATTACAGCATTTTTAGCCATATGCTGAACTTCAGCTTCAGTAACTAAGCCTGGACCTGATACACCAAGCATTACATCAGCATCTTTTAGAGCATCTTCTAAAGTCTTAGGACCGCTATCATTGATAAAACGAGGCTTTTCACCATTGTTATACTGAGGTCTATCAGATCTAATAACGCCATGTCTATCAACCATGAAGAAGTTTTCTTTTCTTGCGCCACACTCAATTAAGAAGTCAGAGCATGCAACACCTGCGGCACCAGCACCTACACAGACAACTTTACAATCTTCAATTTTTTTACCTTGAAGTTCTACTGCGTTTAAGATACCAGCTGTTGTAACAATAGCTGTACCATGTTGATCGTCATGGAAAATAGGTACATGGCAACGCTTTACTAATTCTCTTTCGATCTCAAAGCACTCAGGAGCTTTGATATCTTCTAGATTGATGCCACCAAAAGTATCTGCAATACACTCAACAGTAGTAATAAAGTCTTCTACTGACTTGTTATTAACCTCAATATCAATAGCATCGATACCAGCAAAACGATTAAATAATAAAGCTTTACCTTCCATTACAGGCTTAGAAGCTAGAGGACCTAGAGCACCTAAACCTAAAATAGCTGTACCGTTAGAGATAATGGCAACAGAATTTCCTTTTCCAGTGTATCTATAAGCATCTTCAGGATTTTCTGCAATTGCTCTTACAGGCTCTGCTACACCAGGGCTATAAGCTAAAGTTAAGTCATCTGCAGTTTCAGCAGGTTTGGTGATTACAATTTTGATCTTTCCAGGAACTGGGTTCTCATGATAGGCAAGGGCTCTTTCATGAAGTAATTTAGCATCATGTGACACGATCTGCTCCTTATTAAAATTTCATTTCTTTTCATTAAATATAGGTTATGGGATAAAAAGTGCTAAATAGGCAATCTTAGAATTTAGATAAACTCCTCAAAATCAAACTTTTTTACAATTTATTTCGATTTATCAAATAATAGTCTAACATGTCAGAATTGATTTTGATAATTATTTAATACAAATTTATCAATATTTTGAGTTTGGTTGAGTTTGTTAACTTTTGAAGTTCTTTTGAAAAGTGTTTTAAAGGAAGGTGAATGGTTGACCTTAAATTAAAAAAGCAGATCATCTTAACGATAGATCTGCTTTTTTGCTTATTTACGCTAACTTTGGATTAGTGCTTAACAGCAAATGCTGAAATACCACCAAAACGCTTCTTAAATGCCTCAACACGTCCGCCAGTATCAACAATCTTTTGCTTACCGGTGAAGAATGGGTGGCACTTAGAGCATACGTCTAAGCTTAAATCGTGACCAGCTGTAGTACGAATAGTAAAGGTGTTACCGCATGAGCAACGTACGTTTACTTCCTTGTACTCTGGATGAATATTCTCTTTCATGTAAACCTCAATGCGTATCGCTCTTTCAGCCACATTATTGCGCCAAATACCATACGCTTAAAATAGAAACGGTGGCTTATATTAGATGATCTTTGATTAATATGCAATAATTTATTAATTATTTTTTCAAACTAATAGTGCTTTATAGAAGCTAAAAAATCATAGTCCTTTACTTATGATTTAGACAATATATAAGGTGAGACTAAAGATCAAAGTATGTTTTTTTAGCTTTAATAATACTAAGTAATAGAGCGTACTTACTGTCTAAATGAGATATTTAAGCTATAATACAGCCCGTTATTATTCACTATTTAAGAAAAAATACATTTCAAAAGCTATCTGTTCTAAAACTAACTATGCAAGCTATTAACTATCAGTTCGTATACGTTGCTATCAATAGACCTTTATTCAAAGAGTTTATTTATAAAGTCGTTGCTGATAGCAGTGATGTATTAGTTGGCAAGAGAGTTTTAGTTAATTTTGCAAACTCAAAGCAAGTTGGTTTAATTACAAGAACAGAACCTAACATTGACACAAGCCTTGATTTATCTCAAATCAAAGTCGCTCAATTACTCGATAATAGACCTATTATTCCAAGTGAAGTAATGAAAGTACTTGAATTTGGAAGTAATTATTATCATTACCCCTTAGGTCAATGTATTAATGTTGCTCTACCAAAAATTTTACGAGATGGTGGTACTTTTGCCTATGAGAACATTCCTGCTTTAAGGCTCATAGGAACTGTAGGTGCGGATGTCTTAAACAAAATCAAATCCAAAGAGCAAAAGCAAATTCTAGAAATCTTAAAAGCTGGAGGCGTAAGACGTAAAGAACTTCGTGAAAGAGGTATTAGTAGCAACAGTGAAAATGCCCTAGTAAAAAAAGGATTAGTTGAACTCTACAATTTTAATGATGCACAAGTTAAAGATTGTGAGACTCAATACACTGAAGTTTTAAAAGAAGAGCCTCCTAAACCAAATATTGAGCAGCTTAATGCCATTACCACCATTAGCGCATGTAACCATTTTGATACCTTTTTATTAAATGGAATTACAGGATCTGGCAAGACAGAAGTTTATTTACAAATTATTCAAAAGATCCTTGAGCAAGGAAAAGCTGTTCTCATTCTAGTTCCAGAAATTTCCCTAACCCCACAAACTTTTGACAGATTTTATAGACGCTTTAAAGTTCCAGTATCCTCTATGCACTCGGCTCTTTCTGATAGAGAAAGACTAGACTCATATATGGATATGTCCTTAGGAAAATCAAGAATTCTAATTGGAACTAGAACCGCTTTATTTACACCTATTCCCAATCTTGGCTTGATAGTACTAGATGAAGAGCATGACAGCTCTTTTAAGCAATCAGACAGTTTTAGATATCATGCAAGAAATCTGGCTATCATCAGAGCAAAAATCAATAACTGCCCTATTGTATTAGGCTCTGCAACCCCAAGTTTAGAATCTATATATAATGTCCAAATTGGTCTATATAAAAAACTTGATTTAACTATTCGAGCCAAAGGCGCTACTTTACCTAAAATAGAACTTATAGATCTTAGAAATGAACCTCTAACTGACGGATTAAAAACTGGAATTTGTCAAAGCCTTGAAAACGAAATTGGCGAAGAAACGGCAAAGGGAAATCAAGTATTACTATTTTTAAATCGTCGTGGTTATTCTCACCACTTAGTATGTCATCAATGTGGTCATGTTTTTGTATGTCCTAACTGTGACAATTTACTAACCGTGCATAAACAAAACCATAGATTACAGTGTCACGTTTGCGAAAATGTTTTTTCAATACCAGATAAATGCTACGTCTGTGGTAACACTGAGCTTATTGAAGAAGGTTTTGGTACAGAACAAGTATACGAATTTTTGAAAACAAGATACCCTGATGTAGGTATTGAAAGAATAGATAGAGATTCTGTCACCACCAAAACACAATTAGAAACTAAGCTTTCAAGGATCAGGGAAGGTAAAAGTCAAATTATGCTAGGCACTCAAATGCTAGCTAAAGGACATGATTTTCCAAATGTTACCTTAGTTGGTATTTTAGATGTAGACTCTTCTTTATTTAATGACGATTACCGTTCCCTAGAAAACTCTGCTCAACTTATTACCCAAGTTGCAGGCAGAGCAGGTCGTGGCAACAAAGTTGGCAGAGTTATCATCCAAACTCATCATCCTGATAATAAACTCATCAATCAACTTGCTGATCCAAATTGTAGTTATCTAACTATTGCCAATGATCTGTTAGATACTAGAAAAAAGCTAAATTTGCCCCCATATACTAGTCAAGCTTTCCTTCTTTGTAACAGTGCCAACAGATTTAAAGCCTTTAATTTTATAAAAGATATATACGAAAAAATTAACATAGAAGTAAGCAATTTTGGAAATTTATCAATTAGTTCAGTAACATCTGATAAAATGGAGAAAGTTCAAAATCGCTACCACTTTCATGTGTTAATAAACAGCTATAGTCGTAAAACACTTAGTCAGTTTTTATTAGTAGTACAACAGATTGTTATACAAAGCAAAATACCAAATGATGTACGTTTTGCAATCGAAGTTGATCCGATTAATATGTACTAGTTGGTCTTGCAAATTTTCAAAACCTTAGGTGCGTTAATAAAATTTATGAAACAATTAATTGAAAATTTAATCAAAAAAAGCATTGAAACTATCAATCCAGACAACACAGTCAATGTAGATAACATTCGTATTGATAGAACCAAAGACAGAGCTCATGGTGATTTTGCTACTAACATCGCTATGTTACTAGCTAAACCATTAAAGCAAGCTCCAAGACAAATCGCACAGAGCATTATCGATAATCTTCCTAAAGATGAGCATATCAGCAAGGTAGAAATTGCAGGACCAGGTTTTATCAATTTCTTTATCAATAAGAGCTCAATAGCTGATGCTTTAGAGCAGATGAATAGCGATCCAAGATTAGGTATTGCAAAAGTTGCAGAGCCTAAGACTATCGTGGTTGACTACTCTGCTCCTAACGTAGCAAAAGAAATGGCAGTACACCACATTAGATCAACTGTTATTGGTGATGCTGTTGTTAGAGTTTTAGAATTTTTAGGTAATAAAGTTATTAGAGCTAACCATATCGGTGATTGGGGTACTCAGTTTGGTATGCTTATCGCCTACCTTGAAAAGAAAGAAAATGAGTCTGGTCAAGGTATGGATCTTAGCGATTTTGAAGCCTTCTATCGCGAAGCTAAAGAATGTTACGACACCGATGAAGAATTTGCAGTTAAAGCAAGACACTATGTGGTATTACTACAGGGTGGTGATGAATACTGCAGATCTATGTGGAAAAAACTTGTTAACATGACTATGGTTCAAAATCAGAAACTATATGATCGTTTAGACGTTACTCTTTCTGATAAAGATATCATGGGCGAGAGCTTATACAACGACATGCTTCCTGTAGTTGTTCAAGATTTAATCGACAAAAAGATTGCCGTTGAAGATCAAGGTGCTATCGTTGTTTACTTACCTCAATTCAAGAATAAGGAAGGTAATCCTCTTGGTAACATTATCCGTAAAAAGGATGGAGGCTACCTATATACCACCACTGATATTGCTTGCGCAAAATACAGAGCTGAAAAACTAAAAGCAGACAGAATTTTATACTTTACTGATTCAAGACAGAGTCAGCACCTTGAAACTGTATGGGCTATCTGTAGAAAGGCTGGTTACGTAGGTGAAAACGTTTCTTTAGAGCACTGTCCATTTGGCATGATGCTAGGTAAGGATGGTAAACCATTTAAGACTCGCTCAGGTGGCACTGTAAAATTAAGAGATGTGCTTGATGAGGCTGAAGCAAGAGTAACTACCTTACTAGAGCAAAGAAATTCCACCTTAAATGATGAAGATAAGCAAAAGGTAATCCACAATATCGCTATCGGTGCTGTTAAATACGCTGATTTAAGCAAGAACCGCACCACCGATTACATCTTCGACTGGGATCAAATGCTTTCTTTTGAAGGTAATACTGCCCCATATCTTCAATACGCTTATAGCCGTATTAGAGCAATCTTCAGAAAGGCAAATAACTTATCTGCAGGTAAGATTGTAATTACCAATGAAGCAGAAGAAGATTTAGCAAACAAGCTATTAGCTTTTAGTGAAGCTGTAAATAGCGTAGGTGCAAAGACCTTACCTAACTTGCTATGTAACTATATCTTTGAGCTTTCAAATATCTTTATGCATTTTTACGAGGCATGCCCAATTCTTAAAGAGGGCGTTGAAGAAGATATTGCTAAGAGCCGCTTAGCTTTATGTGAGCTTACAGCTAAAGTTCTAAAACAAGGACTTGAGTTACTAGGCATTAACGTAATGGAGCAAATGTAAAGTGAATAACCTAAAGCTAGCAATGAGTGACTTAATTAATTCCTTTAAAGCTTATATCTTAAAAAAAGATGAGAATTCTGTAATTAAGTATAAAAACTTAATTGTGGTAACAGTTGCAATACTAGCTTTAGTAATAGCACTATGTTTTGCATTTTCCTCAAGTTCAAATGAAAAACTAGTGCTACATCCTAATGATAATAATTCCTCTGACACTATATCTTTTGAGGATAATAATGCTGTAGCAACAGATCCTTTAGATATTGAAGCTAATGTAAACGCTCAAAATGATTTGATAAATCAAAATAGCGATGCTCAAGATCTGCAAATTCAGCCTAATGCACAGCCAGCAGCTAAAGAATCTTCAAGTCAAACCCCAAAAGAACAAGACACTGAAATTTCTGTAGCTAACATCCAAGATTCCAACTCAAGAGATGAAGTCGCAGCTCAAGAAAACACTGAACAAGGAAATATTTCTTTATACTGCGATAAATTCTCAAGTAAGAAATTTGCTGAAGAGGCAAAGGCTAATATAGCCATGAGCAGTGGTTTAATATCTAATGTTGTGCAACAAGATAAAGTGTACAAACTATTGTTAGGACCTTTTAAGACAAGAGAAGAAGCCATTGATACCTTTAACAAGCTTGATAAGCTTCAGTTAATCAATCAATGCACCTTAGAAACAAGGAATAACTAATGACTACTATCGTATCAGTAAGACGAAATGGTGTTGTAGCTGTTGGTGGCGATGGCCAAGTTACCATGGGTCAAAGCACCATATTAAAAGGCAATGCTAGAAAAGTACGTAAAATCTTTCATGATAAAGTAATTGCAGGTTTTGCAGGCTCTACAGCAGATGCTTTTACCTTACTTGATCTATTTGAAAAGAAACTTGAAGAACACCAAGGTATCTTAGAGAGAGCTTCCATTGAATTAGCTAAGCTTTGGCGTTCTGATAGAGCTTTAAGAAAACTAGAAGCAATTTTAATTGTGGCAGATGCTAATGACTCTTTGATGATCACTGGTACTGGTGACGTAGTAAAAATGCAAGATGATGTCTTAGCTACTGGCTCTGGTGGTAATTACGCTTTAGCTGCAGCTAGAGCTTTAATGGACAATACCGATCTTAGCGCTGTTGAGATTGTAAAGAAATCTTTAGATATTGCTTGCAATATCTGCGTATTCACTAATTCAAATCATATTATTGAAACTATTGAGAAATAACATGTCTGAACTTACCCCTCGCGAAATTGTAAGCGAATTAGATAAATTTATTATTGGTCAGAAAGAAGCAAAAAAAGCAGTTGCTATCGCACTTAGAAACAGATGGCGCAGAATGCAAATCACTAAAGATTTACGTAGTGAAATTGTGCCAAAGAATATCTTAATGATTGGACCTACCGGTGTAGGTAAAACTGAAATTGCTCGTCGTTTAGCTAAACTTGCTAACGCTCCTTTTGTAAAGGTAGAAGCTACTAAATACACCGAAGTTGGCTACGTAGGTAAGGATGTAGAATCAATCATCAGAGAATTAGCTGAAGTATCCATGAAAATGGTTAAAGATGAAGCTTTTAAACATAACAAAACTAAAGCTGAAGATGCAGCTGAAGAAAGAATTCTCGATGTATTACTACCTGCTCCAAGTGCAACTGAGGATGAAAAAAATTCTTCTTCAGCAAGACAATTGTTCAGAAAGAAATTACGTGAACATGAGTTAG
The DNA here is from genome assembly GCA_902785325.1 of uncultured Succinivibrio sp. Lineage (GTDB taxonomy): Bacteria > Pseudomonadota > Gammaproteobacteria > Enterobacterales > Succinivibrionaceae > Succinivibrio. The sequence goes on from CACZXZ010000009.1 coordinate 10,170, forward strand.
ATGAGAAGGAAATTGAAATTAGCGTTGAAGATACAGGTCCTACAGTCAATGTAATCGGTGGCGCTCCTGGAATGGATGAAATCAACGATCAACTTCAGTCCATCTTCAATTCAATGACTCAAGGCAAGAAAACTACTAAGAAGATGAAGATCAAGGATGCTTTCAAAGTTATTGTTGAAGAGGAAGCAGCTAAACTTACTAAAAATGACGATCTTCGTACTCAAGCAATTGAACTTGCTGAAAATAACGGCATTGTATTTATTGATGAAATTGACAAAATCTGTCAAGAAAGTGCAGATAGAGGCGCTGTATCAAGACAAGGTGTTCAAAGAGATCTGTTACCACTTATTGAAGGCTCCTCTGTAAACACCAAATATGGCATGCTAAAAACCGATCATGTGTTATTTATTGCCTCAGGTGCTTTCCAGATGTCAAAACCATCTGACTTAATCCCTGAGCTTCAAGGTAGATTGCCTATTCGTGTAGAACTACAAGCTCTTACAACTGAAGATTTTGAAAGAATTCTAAAAGAGCCACATAATAGCTTAACTAAGCAGTATGAGCTTTTAATGTCTACTGAAAATGTTACTGTTAAATTTGAAGATAGCGCAATTACCCGCATTGCAGAAGATGCTTTCAAAGTAAATCAGAAAACAGAGAATATCGGTGCTAGACGTTTACATACTTTAATGGAAAAGATCCTTGAGGACATTTCGTTTACAGCCCCAGATAATCCTGGTACTACCATTACTATTGATGATAAGTATGTAGATGAGCACTTAGGCTCTCTAGTTGAGAACGAGGATGTAAGCAGATACATTCTTTAGTTATGGATAAATTAACTCTTTCTCCTCGTGAGAAGCAACTGCTAAAAGAATTAAACGAAATTTACGAAGGTTGCAAGCAACTTAGTGATAGGTTAATTAGCACTGAAGCTCAATTAGAGAACAAAGAGAAAGAGTTATCTTCCCTGCAAAGAGAGTTTTCCAAATTAAAAGAAGAAAACCAACATCAAAAAGAGCTTATTCAAACTTGGAAAAATAGACTTGAAAGTGCTATTTGTAACCTACCTGAAATAGATGAATAAGCTATTTTAAATCTTTTCTATTTAATCTTAGATAAGCAAATAAGAACGCTCCGAATAGTGTTGCTATAGCTAAGGACAACAAATAATAAGGTAAGTTTTCTGCTAAAGGTATGACAAAAATACCACCATGTGGCGCGCAGATTGAACAACCAAAATACAAGGATAAAGCACCACCTACTGCCGAAGATAAGATACAAGCAATCTTCATTTTGACAGGTGAAAAATCAAGGAAAGGAATTACACCTTCAGTGATAAAAGCTAAACCTTTTCCTAAGGCTGCTAAAGCATGTTTCTTTTCTTTAGCAGAATAAACTTGAGGAATTAAGTATGCACTTAAACCTGCTGCTAAAGGAGGGATCATACCTCCTAGCATAACCGCGCCCATAAGCTTACTGCCAACGCCCATCTCTGGGAGTGAATCAGCTAAAAATAGCACGCCTATAGCATAGCCTGTTTTGTTTAATGGTCCACCCATATCTGCAGACATCATACCTGCAAGGACACCGCCTATGAGTAAAAGCAACCAAGGACTTGCTTCTTCAACTACAGACTTTATACCTTCATTTAAAAATTGAGCTGGAATATTAGTAAAGAACAAGGCAATAAGAGAAGTTCCTAAAGCTCCTACAATTGGATATAGCAAAAGGGCAACTATAGCGTCATGCCCTCGTAAAAACTTTGAAGCAAAAGAAGTGATAATAAGGGCAACAGCGCCACCAACAAAGCCATTTACAGTAGCACCAATCACACCAGATCCATCTAAGTCTGCCATTACACCACCTGTAAACCCGGCTACAAGTGCTGTTCTCCCCTTAATGGAAAAGGCAATAAATGCTGATAAGATAGGGAATAACAGTGTACCTATAGAATAACCTATTCTATCTAGGAAGAAACCTACTTGAGTTCCCTGTAAGATATCAAGTTTTGCTAAAGCTGACAAAATACCTGCAGTAGCTGCAATTGGCATTAAATAGGTCATACCGGACATTAAATGACGGTACAATCTCATGAAGGCAGAAGATGCGCTAGTTACAACACCAGATTGATAGACTGGACACTTAGGATCTAAAACTTTTTCTATTAGTTCTTGAGGTTTTCTAATACCGTCTACAACACCAACACGAATGAGTTTTTTACCGATGAAACGGTCCATTTCAACTATTCTGTCGGCCGCAACAATAACGCCTTTAGCTTTAGCGATTTCCTCAGGTAAGAGTCGATTTCTGTTGCCTGCAGCGCCATCAGTTTCTACCTTAATCTTAATACCTAGCTCTTTAGCTTTGTTTTCTAAAGCTTCTGCAGCCATGTAGGTATGAGATAAACCAGCAGGACAGGCTGTTACTGCAACAATATCGTAAGTATCATCAATTTTAGAAGACTCTTGAGCAAGATCTTCTTCTTTTTTGATTTGTTGTTTTTCTTTTTTAATTTCACGAGAATCTGCTTGGTTGATTAAATTTAAAAATTCATCAACGCTCTTTGCATTAAGCAAATTCTCTCTAAATTCATCCGATACTAATAAAGTAGATAATCTTGCTAAAACATCTAGGTGCGCATCGGAGGCTTGATGAGGTGATGCAATCAAAAAGAATAATTTAGCAGGTTGTCCGTCTAAACTATCAAATTCCACGCCCTGTGGAACTACCATAGCAGCAAGTCCTGGCTTTTTTACACCAGCACTTTTGGCATGAGGAATTGCAACACTAGCACCTAAACCTGTAGAACCTTTTTCCTCGCGCTCAAAAACAGCAGCTCTATATCTATCAGGATCTGATAGACAATCGGTATTAGAGATTAAATCAACTAATTGATTGATAGCTTGCTCTTTTGAAGAAGCAGTGGCATTTAGTTGAATTGCTCGAGGATCTAAAAGATCACATATACGCATATCAAAAACCTTATTTGTGCTGTTTTATTTGATTACTAGGGCTAATTTTACACTTTATTATTATACTTGTTTTATTTTTATAGTAGGTACTGCAGGACACTGATCAACTGTAATAGTAGGTTGATTGCAACCACTTAAAGTCTGATCCATATCCAAAGAAGGCATCTCCATTTGAGGTCTACCCACAACTCTAGCAGGCACACCTACAACGGTGGTATGAGCAGGAACATCTCTTAAAACTACCGAACCTGCGCCCACAATAGCACCTTCTCCAATTCTAATATTACCTAGAATTTTAGCTCCAGCTCCTATCATTACACCGCGTCCTACCTTAGGATGTCTGTCACCTTGCTCTTTACCAGTACCACCTAAAGTAACATCGTGCAACATTGAAACTGTATCTGCAATTACAGCAGTTTCACCGATAACAATATTAGTAGCATGATCTAGCATTAGACCTTTACCAATTTTAGCTGCAGGATGAATATCCACTGAAAATACATCAGAGATCCTACTTTGTAAGAAACTAGCAAAATCTTTTCTATCTTTTTCCCACAACCAATGAGAAACACGCCAAGACTCTAAAACATGAGGACCTTTTAAAAATAAAAGCACTCTTACTATAGAACTAGAGGCAGGATCACGATTTACTACTGCATATACGTCCGCTATAGCATCGCAAAGCAAATTAGGATTGTCAGCATAAGCTTGCATGCAAATTTGGAAGAGCTGTTGTCTATCAACTTCATAACTTGCAAGTTTTGAGCTAATAATTCTTGCTAAACATTGATCAAAAGATCTGCAAGTTAACACTAACTTATTCATTAGAGCCTCTAAAGCCGGCTCTTTTTTGACGATTTGTAAAGATAAAGACACAAGAACATTCCAAAAATCGTCTATCATTTTTTGATCTTGTGGCGACATATTATTATTCAAAGAAAAGTATTCCAAACAAGTTATCTTTGTACAGTAGTCAGTTTTTCCTCACCGTTTTCATTCAAATGAGGCTTATCTTCAAATTGAACTGACTCGTAAGTTGATGCTAGATCTGGCTCCATATGGAAAGAAAATTCCACATCCTGAAAATCTTGTCTTATAAGTGATTCAACTTCATTGACTATATCATGGGCCTTTTTCAAACTTAAATTCTCATCCATAACAATATGACCTTGAATAAATACCATTGGTCCTGCTCTATGAGTTTTTAAGTCATGAATAGATTTTACACCATGAACGCTATTTATTTGATTTAATATTTTAGTTAATGACTTTTGACTTAATGATTTATCTAGTAAAGTTTGTATAGCCCTAAATCCAATGCTATAAGCACCTTTCAAAATATAAACACCAATTAAAGAAGCAAACAAACCATCTGCCCACTTATAACCATATCTATCTAAGATTAAGGCTGCAATTACACCTATATTCAAACTTACGTCTGAAAGATAGTGAAGTCTGTCAGCTCCTATAGCTTCGCTTTGTGTTCTGTTATATACATAAGTTTGGAATAGAACTAATAATATAGTGAACACTATGCTTACTATGGATACTAGAATAGCTAAATCAACGTGAACTAAATTCTGAGGGGTTATACAACGCTCTACACCATGAATAACTAGCAATACAGAAGAACCACCGATAAAAGCCGCTTGAGCTAAAGAAGCTAAAGCTTGAGATTTAAAATGGCCAAAACGATGCTCTTTATCAGGAGGAGTCAAAGAAAATCTTAGTGCTAGCAAATTAACTAGAGATGCTAGTAAATCAAAAATAGAATCCGTTAAGGATGCAAAAATAACTGTGGAGGAGCTAATTAACCATACCACAACCTTTATCACAATAAAGATAACTGCAACACTTACAGAAGCGATACCTGCAAGCATCACTAACTTTTTATATTTTTGCAATGAGGTATTCTCGTTGCAAGAACAAGCTTTTTGCTGAGCCTCATTTACCATTTTTCTTTGTCCAAAAAAAATTTTAAAACTACCCTTTAGGAAGCATTATACAACTTAGAAAACACTTTTTTTGAAAGGTGAGATATTTCACTACTTCTAAAATATTATCAAAAAATTTACAAGCAAATGTGAATATTATGATTACTATACACTAAACTATAAATAAGACTTAAAATGTAATAAATAGATTGTTTGGGGCAAAGCTTTTGACGCTTTGAAAAGGTATGTTGCTAAATAAAATTCTAAGACTAATTTTTTACTGGCCATTTAGATTGACCACTAAGTGCGACACTATCCCTTTTGAGCCACTAAAACAAATCAATATTGATAAGAACAAGATCATTGTTTATGTAACAGTTTCCTCTTCTCTTGGTAATCTATTATGTATAGAAAGAGCAACTAATCGCCTAGGATTACCATCCCCATTTGAAGACATAAATATTTTTGGCAATAAAACCCCAAGAGTTTGTTACCTAAGAAGTCCTGGCTTTTTTAGAGCTAAAGGCACAACCTACCATGATATTGAAACAACCTTTAGACGTTGGTACGATTTAGCAACAACCACAGGAAAAGAAGTTCAAGTTATTCCTATTACTGTATTGTGGTCAAGAAACCCAGGCTACGACAGATTGGTACTAACAGGTCTAGGTACAGCAACCCCCGCAATTAAAAAGTTTTTTAACTTAATCTTTGCTGGTCGTGATAATTGCACCATATTTTGTGGATCTTTTGATATTACTAAATCTAAAGACCGCTTTGATAATTCTAGATTTTCAACAGATTTAAACAGAACCTTTAGACTTATCTTTATGAATAAGGCGCGCTCTGTTGTTGGAAAACCTTTGCCTAATAGAGAAAAGGTAATTGAAGATATTTTAAGCAAGCCTGCAGTTCAAGATGCCATAAATGTAGAATCCCATAATAATGGTCTTGGGTATGATGAGAACTTAAAAAGAGCAAAAAATATTCTTGAGGTAATGGTTGCAGATACTCGTTACCCACTACTGCGTTTTTTAAATGGTATTATCTCCCACATTTGGAAAAAAATTTATCAAGGGCAAACCATCACAGGTGCAGACAAAGTAAGACAACTTGTGCAAACTGGGCATGAAATTATTTATATTCCATGCCACCGTTCCCACATGGATTACATATTATTAACCTTTGTTTTATTCCATGAAGGCTTACCATTACCACAAATAGCTTCTGGTGATAACCTTAACTTTTTCCCTGTAGGACCTTTGATTAGACGCTGTGGCTCCTACTTTATTAGAAGAAAAATGAAGGGGGATGAATTCTACATTACCATTTTTAGAGAATACCTAAATCACCTTTTTGAAAATGGTCATGCTACAGAATTCTTTATCGAAGGTGGTCGTTCAAGAACAGGAAGAACTCTACCACCAAGAACAGGCATGGTTGCTATGACTGTTCAATCGCAATTAAGAGGTATTAAGCGTCCTATTGCCTTTATTCCTACCTACCTAGGTTATGAGCATGTTTCTGAAATTGGTAATTACATGCGTGAACTTAATGGTGAGAGCAAAAAGAAAGAAAGTGCTATGGCACTTTTAGGAATTTTTAAACGCTTTAGAAATTATGGTCGTGGTTACGTTACTTTTGGTGAACCGGTTATCGTACCTAAATTTCTATCACAACACGTTCCTAATTGGAAAGATGATATAGATCCTACAGGTACAGCTAGACCTGAATGGCTTAATGATACTGTAAATCAATTAGCTCATAGAATCATTATCAACTTAAACGATTCTGCTACTATCAATGGCATAAATCTCTGTGCATTGGCAATTATGAATACCCCAGATCATGCCATCAGCATAAGACAACTACAAAAGTGCATTGATATGTACCTAAAGCTGTTACACGTAGATCCAAAAAGAAGAGCTTCTATTCCAACAGCTACAACTTTAACCTTGATTAAACAGGCTATTGAATTAAAGAAATTCCATATCTACGATGTTGGTGAAGATATGAAATTTGTAAGACCTAGCTATGGTCAAACTTTACAGCTAACCTACTTCCAAAATAACATTGTGCACTTATTTGCATTACCTGCACTTTTGGCAAATATCATTTTAAGAAATGGACATATTCTAAGGGAAGATATTCGCTCTCATGCTCGTTCGTTGTTCTATTTTCTACGTCACGAATTATTTGCACCTGTAGACGAGGAAGATCTTGATAACTTAATAGATAAATACTTAGATACTTTCTTGGTTGAAGGCTATATCACAAGAGATGCTGATATGATTTTTGTATCTGGTGATGGCTATCAAGAATTCTTTATTCTATCTCGTTGCATCTATCATAATTTAATCCGTTATCTAGTAGCAGCTACGGCATTGAAAAATACTAAAGACGGAACCATCAACGTACAAACTTTTGTGGATAAATGTATTGCTTATTCTAAGAGATTACCTATAGAAGTCACAAATAATTCACCAGAATTTGCAGATCCTATCTTATTTAAGATTATGTGTGATACATTTATAAGACATAAATATTTCTTTATCAAAGAAGATAACAAAATTTACGTTAATAAAGAAAAGGTTCAAAAATTAAATAAAGCAGCTTCTCCACTTCTTGGAGCAAGAGATGTAAGGATCTTAAATGGTAGAGTATTAGCAAGAAAGAACGATACTACCCATTTAGAAGGTTCTGTTAATGAAAACTAAGGTATCAGCATGATAAAAAGAGTTTTTTGTTTTTTATTTGCAATTATTGTTCTTCCAGTATCCTTTAGTGCTTACGCAGGTCACGGAGCTAAAGAAGAAGCTCCTGCTGCACCTACTGAGCCAGAGATAGGTTATTACACTTTCTCTCCTGATATCACTACTAATGTTGCTACCTTAAATCCAAGGGACAAAATTCATTATGTAAGATTAAAGCTTGCACTTATGCTTGAAGATAGTAATGATGCAGCGATTATTGCTGATGTTGAACCATTGCTCAAAGATGCTGTAATAGATATTTTAGGTGCAAAAGAGTATGGTCAAGTAGCAACTAATGAAGCTAGAGAAAAAATAAGAATTGAATGTAGAGAAAAGATTATTGATATTCTAAAAGATAAGTTTGGAAAACCAATTGTAATGGATGTACTTTTCTTAAGCTACATGTATCAATAACCAAAAGGTGGCAAAAGCCACCTTTTTACTTTTTACAGACCTGAAACGGTTAAATTTGGAATTAACACTGATCCTGTTTTGATCTTCATACGTTCATCAATATCTGTAGCCATCGCGCTCATATTCATAAACATATCTTTGATATTTCCTGCAATAGTAATTCCATCTACTGCATACTCAAATTTACCATTCTTAAAATAGTAACCTTCTGCTCCACGGGAATAATTACCACTGACCATATCAATACCTTGTCCCATAAGATCTGTAATAACTAAACCTTCATTGACACTAGATAGCAAGTCGTCAAATTGATAAGTATGTGCTTTATCAAAAGATACAAACCAATTGTGAATACCACTTGCATGACCATTAGAGGTTAATTGTAATTTTTTAGCAGAATAGCAACCTAGTAGGTAAGCCCTTAATATACCTTCACTTACAAGATCTGACTTGGTTACAAAAACACCATCACCATCAAAGTTTCTTGAGGCAAGACCCTTTACTACAAAAGGATCTTCATGCACAGTTACAAAGTTTGGAAAAATCTGCTCACCTAACTTGTCACATAAGAATGAACTTCTTCTGTAAATAGCACCACCACTAATGGCACTTGCTAACATTCCCCATAAAGAAGCTACGGCTGATCTTGAGAAAATTACGTTGTATTTTCCAGTAGGTACTGATTTTGAATCAAGTTTAGAAGTAGTTCTATCAATAGCTTCTTTGACTACTTTATTTGGCTCATACAAATCCTCTAAGCTTCTTGCAACGCTATAGCCACTACCTCGTTGCATCTTTCCTTGATGTTCACCTAGTAAAACTAAAGAAGAGCTTACACAACTTGAGGATTTTGCTTGGCAAAAACCATTAGAATTAGCAAGTACACTTGTATATAAGTTACTATCAAAACTTGCGCCATCTGAGTTTTTAATAAGTTTATTGCCTTGATCTAAGGCTAACTGTTCAAGTTCAATGGCTTGCTTTACAGCAAAGTCAGCATCCACTTGATTGTCAAAAACCAAACCTAAATCTTTAAAAGAGGTACAAAGAAGCTCACTAGAAGCAATACCAGCACACTCATCTTCATCTGAGTAATTTGCTATATTAAGTGCACTCTCAATACACTCTTCAATAGCTTTTTTTGACAAATCAGTAGTTGAAGCACTGCCTCTTTTCTTATTTTTATAAACGGTAATATCCATACCGTTGTCGCGATTAAAGACGATGTTTTCTACTTCACAATTACGACTGGTAACAGATAAACCTTTTACACCACCAATACTAACCTCACATTCACTAGCCCCCTTTTGAACTGCACTTTTAACAGCCTCAGAAGCTATCTGTTTAAGCTTGTCTTGATTAGTATTTAATTTTTCTTCAAATTGATTCATTTCTTTACCTTTAAGCATCACTTGCTAAAGTACATTTGTAGTATAGTGATAAGTAACTTGTATATCTTTTAATAAGCAAATGTTTCCATGAAAATTAGTCTACTGTTAAAGAAATTAAGACCTTATACTTTGCTAATTTCAATCTTTTTAGGATTAGTTACTTTTATTTGCTTTCATAATATTAGCTATCTTGCACCGATAAAACCAGTAGCTAACAGTGTATACAATACGTTGCCATATTTGCTATTTTTTATTTTATTTTTTGCTTTTTCAAAGATCAATTTTAAGCAAATGAAACCTAAAAGATGGCATTTTTATCTTGCGTTATTACAACTAGTTGTAAGTTCAATAATAGTTTTAATTGCTGTAACTTCTAATCTAGAAAACAATATCTATCTGTGTGGTGCATTAGTTTGTATTATTACTCCTACAGCTGCTTCTGCATCAGTGATAGCTAGCAAACTAGGTGGATGTCAATCCTCATTAACTACCTACATCATTATAAGTAATATTGCTGCAGCCATTGAAATTCCAATACTCTTTCCAATAATAAGACACGTGGAAAATACTCACATTTTATTAGACTTTTTTACCATTTTACTCAAGGTATTTCCTTTAATTATCCTTCCTCTAATAGCTTCAATTGTTGTTAGATTTACTTTCAAAAAACTACAACAGTTGATAATTGATCATACAAAAGATCTTGGCTACTACCTTTGGGCTTTTGTGCTTGTTGTCCTTTCAGCTAAAACTACTGCAAACATTGTTAAAGAAGCGTGCTCTTTAAATTCTTTAATATGGATGGGAGGCGTTGGCTTGCTATGCGCCATTTTGCAACTTGTAATTGGCAAAATAATCGGACAATTTGACGGTCAAAGAGTAAGCGCAGGGCAAGGCTTAGGTCAAAAGAATACCTTATTCGCAATTTGGATTGCTATGGCTTATCTTGGATCTACAGTTGCGATAATTCCTGGCACCTATGTATTGTGGCAAAACCTTATCAACGCTTTTCAAATGTACTTAAGAGAAAAGCAAGTTATGAAGTGCCAAAAAGAAAGGATTGAGCCCTATCAAGAATAATAGGGCCAATAAAAAAATTGATTACAATGGTTGTGGATCGTCCACTGCAAAGTCTTTATCTTTTACAATCATAAAACCGATTAAGACATTCTCTTGCTCTTGTAATTTAGGAACCCATTGATTATTCCAAGCATCAAGAGTTACAAATTGTGGTTTCAAAGACTCATGACCGTTATCTTTAGCATACTCAGAGGCTAATTTCTCATGAGACCATACAGGAAGAATGCTATATAAGTTATTATCCTCATCGCACTCGGTATCATTTAAAACCAAAGGACCATCCTTGTCTACTAACAAATAAAATCCGCCTTGTTCTGCAGCTACACGCTTAAACATTGCATGTCTATAATCTGCATTTAAAGCTAAAATGGCTTCAAATTCCTTTTCGGTTAATTCACTCATTACTCATATACTCCTTTATCTAGCATTGGTTTTAAAAATTGACCAGTAAATGACTCTTTACACTCACAAACCTGTTCAGGACTTCCTGTAACTAAAATTTGTCCACCGCCATCACCGCCTTCAGGACCTAAATCAATAAGATAATCCGCGCTCTTGATTACATCTAAATTATGCTCAATTACTACAACAGTATTACCTTGCTCTCTAAGTCTAATTAGAACTTCAAGTAATAACTTGACGTCCTCAAAATGCAAACCTGTAGTTGGCTCATCTAACACATATAAGGTTTTGCCGGTAGCCTTTTTGGATAATTCTTTTGAAAGCTTAATTCTTTGAGCTTCACCACCTGAGAAGGTGGTAGCTGATTGACCTAAAGTAATATACGATAGACCTACTTGCATTAGAGTTTCTAACTTATTAGCAATGGAAGGAACTGCCTTAAAGAACTCATAAGCTTCCTCAATGTTCATATCTAGAACATCAGAAATAGATTTTCCTTTATATAATACTTCTAGGGTTTCCCTATTATATCTTTTACCATCACACTGTTCGCATTTAACGTAAACATCTGGTAAAAAATTCATCGAAACTTTAATCGTACCATCACCTTGGCAGGCTTCACAGCGTCCACCTTTAACATTAAAGGAGAAACGACCTGCACTGTAACCACGAGCTCTAGCTTCTGGAGTTTTAGCAAATAATTCTCTGATTTCTGAAAATAGACCAACGTAAGTTGCAGGATTTGAGCGTGGTGTTCTACCAATAGGACTTTGATCAATACAAATGATTTTATCAAAGTTCTCTAGTCCTTCTATGCTATCAAAAGGAGCTGGATCGTCATTTGCGGTAACACCATTTAGTTTTCTTTCTGCAATTCTAACTAAGGTATCGTTAACTAAAGTAGATTTTCCAGAGCCTGAAACACCAGTTACAACAATAAAGCAACCTACAGGAAACTTAGCTGTAATATTTTTAAGATTATTGCCTTTACAACCTTTTAGAGTTAAGAATTTTCCTTTTTTAGGTTTAACTCTTTTTTTAGGTACAGGAATATATTTTCTGCCAGCTAAATAATCACCTGTGATAGAGTCTTTGGCATTCTCAATATCCTCAACACTGCCACAAGCTACCACCTTACCACCATTAACACCAGCACCAGGTCCAATATCGACGATAAAATCAGCTTCTCTCATGGTATCTTCATCATGCTCTACCACAATTACTGAATTGCCGATATTTCTAAGATTCTTAAGTGCAGATAGTAATTTTGAGTTATCTCTTTGATGCAAACCGATACTTGGCTCATCAAGCACATACATCACACCTGTTAAACCAGCACCTATTTGACTTGCTAGTCTAATTCTTTGAGATTCACCACCAGATAAGGTTTCAGCAGAACGAGACAAGGTTAAATAACCTAAACCTACATTGATTAAAAAGCCTAAACGATTTCTAATCTCTTTTAATACTCTGCTTGCAATAGCAGCATCTTGTTCTGAAAGTTGTATGTTATTAAAGAAATCAGCACATTCTCGTATCGACATATCATTAACCTCTGGTAATGACTTGCCAGCTACGAATACATGACAATATTCTTTTTTAAGTCTAGTTCCATGGCATTCAGGACAAGGTAGTGGACGCATTAATTTTGAAATATATATGCGCACATACTCTGATTCTGTTTCTCTTAATCTTCTTTCAAAGTTATGCATTACACCTTCAAAAGGCTCGAAACTAGAACGAGATTTTTTACCACCTGCATACACAATTTCCATTGGAATTGCTTCTTTGCCAGTACCATATAAAATGATTTGTCTTTCCTTTTCAGACAATTGCTCAAAAGGTTTTTCTAGATCAATTTTAAAGTGATTAGATACTGCTTGTAGTAACCTGAAGAAAAATGGATTTTGTTTATCCCAGCCAATAATTGCACCTTGCGCTAGAGATTTTTTTCTATCTACGACAACTTTATCCTCATCTAAAATCATCATTGATCCTAGACCTTCACATTTTGGACAAGATCCGTGAGGATTATTAAAAGAAAAATCTCTTGGCTCTAATTCAGGAATTGAGTAACCACAGATAGGACAAGAATACTGGGATGAAAAAATTACTTCCTCTTCTTTTTTATGATCTTCCATTGGACATACAACAGCTAAGCCTTGAGAATACTTTAAAGCTGTTTCAAAAGAATCCGCCAAACGTTGTTTGATGTCAGCTCTTACTTTTACTCTGTCCACAATCAAATCAATATTGTGTTTTTCTCTCAAAGCTAAAGTTGGAGGATCTGACAAGTCACATACCTCTCCATCGATTCTTGCTCGCAAGAAACCATCCTTTAATAGATCTAAAAATAACTGCTTATATTCACCCTTTCTGCTTCTTACAATAGGTGACAAAATCATAATTTTGCTACCTTCAGGCATCTGCAGTACAGAATCTACCATTTGGCTTACAGTTTGTGCTTTTAAGATGGTTCCATGCTCTGGACATTTTGCAACACCGATTCTTGCCCACATTAAACGCAAGTAATCATGGATTTCTGTAATAGTACCTACAGTAGATCTTGGATTATGAGAGGTAGCTTTTTGCTCAATGGAAATAGCTGGAGATAAACCATCAATAGAATCTACATCAGGCTTATCCATTAAAGATAGGAATTGTCTAGCGTAAGAAGATAAGGATTCAACATATCTTCTTTGACCTTCTGCATATAAGGTATCAAAAGCTAAGGAAGATTTACCTGATCCTGAACGACCTGTAATCACACATAACTTATTTTTAGGAATACTTAAGGTAATGTTTTTTAAATTGTGGGTTCTAGCACCACGAACAGTAATTTTATCCATGATTTACAATCAAAATTTCCATTATTTTCTTTGTCAATACCATTTTAACAATTAAAGATCGAGTTAAATGACATTTTTTGCGATTTAAGGAGATTTTTTTATTCAAAAAAATTCTATCTTTTTTTAACTTTAATGTATGATGAACATGAAGTTTTTTTGAAGTTTGAATAAGGCTCTTGAAAAGATTTTTCACAAAATTTCGCTTTTTGCCATAACGTACATATATGCAAAAAACATCAACCTTATCATAAAGAAAAACATCGATTCACAATTTTATTTTTTTACTGAACTTTAAAGGAAATTTTATGGCTCGCGGAGTTAATAAAGTAATTTTAATTGGTAATTTAGGAGACGAACCATCTTTTAGAACTACCAATTCTGGTACTGCAGTGGTTAACATTTCAATGGTAACCAATGAGATGCGTCGCAACATTGAAACTGGTCAGCAAACAGAACTTGCTGAGTGGCACCGTGTAGTAATGTGGGGCAAATTAGCTGAAATTGCTCACCAATGGTTACACAAAGGTTCTCAAATCTATATCGAAGGTAAGTTAAGAACTCGCTCTTACACTGACAAACAGAACATTAAGAGAACTATTACTGAGATTGTTGCTGACGAAATGCAAATGTTAGGCAGTAAGAATTCTGCAGCTCAAGCTAGCGATAGCTATGATCAAAGCTCTAACAACATCATGCAAAATTCAAACAATCAGTACCAAGCAAATGCATATCAACCAAGTGAACCAAATGCATATGGTAGCTCAAGACCAGTGTATGGTTCTGAAGGTCAAACTGGCTATGCTTCAAATAGCAATCAAGGTACTGATATTTATGGCGGTCAAGCAGCTTATAACAATCAGAATCCTTACCAAAACCAAGGTGCAATGCAAGAACCTAACAGTTTTGCAAACACTACCACTGTAGATGGCGAATTAAACGACGATTTACCATTCTAATTAGTGCATGGCTCCTCTTTTGAGGAGCCTTAAATTTATTTAAGTCTAAAATTCTTTTCAAACTGTAAAGCATCTTTTTCTAAAGTAGCTTCAGTCTATTTCTCTAAACCTTTACTCAAACCTTACTTTTTCCTTTTGATTTTGGAAAAATTTGCCAATTTTTAACTCAAATTTTTTAAATTCTAATTTTGCTCTAAGGCTAAAATAAATTTGTGTGATAAACATATGACTTTTTTATTAGATCGTGCATTAGATAAGCCAAACAGCTCAATTACTGTGTTATACTTTTGCGTAAAATGATCATGTATGATTATTTAAAATTAATTTATGAATAACTTCGGCTTTGGACCTTAGTAAATGTTTAAAAAAATTCGCAGTATGTTCTCTAATGATCTTTCTATTGATCTAGGAACAGCAAACACTTTAGTTTATGTAAAAAACAAAGGCATCGTTTTAAATGAGCCTTCTGTTGTAGCAGTACGATTAGATAGAAATGGTGGCTCTCAACGCAAAGTTGACGCTGTAGGTAAAGCTGCAAAGACCATGTTAGGTCGTAGCCCTGATAATCTAGAAGTTATCAGACCTATGAAAGATGGTGTGATTGCAGATTTTGAATATACAGAAAAAATGCTGCAGTATTTCATCTCTAAGGTTTTACAAAGTTCTCACTTTGTTCCTTTTAAACCAAGCCCAAGAGTTTTAGTTTGCGTTCCTTGTGGTGCAACCCAAGTTGAAAGAAGAGCAATTAGAGAATCTGTAGAAGGCGCTGGTGCAAGTGAAGTATTCTTAATCACTGAGCCTATGGCTGCTGCAATTGGTGCTGGTTTACCTGTTTCTGAAGCTAAAGGATCTATGATTGTAGATATCGGTGGTGGCACCACTGAAGTTGCTATTATTTCCTTAAATGGTATTGTTTACTCTAGTTCAGTAAGAATCGGTGGTAATAGATTTGACCAAGCTATCATCGATTATGTACGAAACACTAAGAGATACGAAATTGGTGAATCTACAGCTGAGCAGGTAAAGATTGAAATCGGCTCTGCTTATGCAGAACAAGAAATGCATGAGAAAGAAGTTCGTGGTAGATCAGTAGTTGAAGGCGTACCTCGTTCCTTCACTCTAAACTCCAACGAAATTCTAGAAGCTTTATCTGATCCTATTAAAGGCATTGTTGCTGCAGTAAGAACCGCTCTTGAGAAATCACCTCCAGAGCTTGCTGCTGATATCGCTGAGCATGGTATGATGCTTTCAGGTGGTGGTGCATTATTGCACAATTTAGATAAATTACTTCGTGAAGAAACAGGTATTCCTGTTACTATCGCTGATGATCCACTAACCTGCGTTGCACGTGGTGGTGGTAAAGCACTTGAGTTATACGATACTCAAGATAACGAAATCTTTGATTAAATCATCTAGGATCTCCTATTTTGGAGATCCTATTAGTTTCTTTAGGACTTGATTTGAAAAACTCAGATCAACAAAACTCTTATATTCATTATCGTTTTGCCATTATTATTGTATTAGCAGTTAGTTTAATGGCATTAGATGTTCGCTCTAAAGTACTATCCAATTTTAGATACTACGTTGAGTCTGCACTTTACCCTGTGCTTGTCTTTGCAGATTCTCCTCACTATGTAAGTAAATTAGTATCTAGCCAATTTAAAAGTCACAGTGAATTACTAAAAGAAAATGAGCAACTCTCTACAGAGAACTTCATGCAAAGAGCAGATATTCTAAGATTAAAAGATCTTGAATCTGAGAATGCGGCTTTACGTAGACTATTAAATTCCCCTGTAAGAAAAGATACTCAAAGATTATTTGCTGAAGTTATCGATGTAGATGTTGATCCATTTTTACGCAGAGTAATTGTAAACAGAGGTACTGAATCCTCCGTTCATGAAGGTATGCCGGTTATTACTGATGTAGGTCTAGTAGGACAAGTAATGAACGTAAACTACAACTACTCAAGAGTGCTTTTGTTAACAGATCCAAGTTGTTCCATTCCTGTAATTGATGCAAGATCTAATGTAAGAGCAATTGCTACAGGAACAGGCTCTCAAGCTGAAATTGAAATCAACAATGTAGCGCGCTCTGCTGATATCAAAAAAGGAGATTTATTGCTAACCTCTGGTATCGGTGGTGTATATCCTAGAGGATATCCTGTAGCTACAGTTACCTCTGTTGGTATTTCTGATTCACAACCTTTTGCTTCTATTAAAGCCAAACCACTAGTAGATACTGATAAGATGAGATTTGTGCTAATGTTTTGGAATAATGATAGTAGCTACAACGACAACTTTAACGAAAAAGCTAAACCTTTGACTGACAATAAAGTGATATTACATCAGCAAAAGGTAAAAGATTTAATTAAAACCCTATCTGTAAAAGAAAGGAAAGAAGCTCATGATTAACAAGGAGAAAAATTCTTCTGCTCTAATTGTGCTAATACCAAGCTTATTAGTTGCACTAATTTTACAGATTGTACATTTACCAACTTTTTTATCTGACAATAGACCAGATCTGTTAACTTTAATCATTTTGTACTTTTCAATGACAAATAGAATAAAGTTATCTTTAGAATTAGCCTTTTTTGTTGGTCTAACTGTAGATTTAATTACAGGCTCTCCATTAGGTATTCACGTATTTACCATAGCTTTGCAAGTTTACCTAATTAGTTCCCAATTTAACTTTGCAAAATATAAAATCTATCAACAAGTCTTGATTGTAGCTATTGTTAATTTGGTAACTAACTGCATTGGTTATTGGCTTGAACACCTCATTGGACAGAGATACTATGAAATCAACTTCTTGTATCCTGCTTTAATCACTGCTTTATGTTGGCCTTTGATTTATTTAGTCTTACAAATTCTCTGCGCCACTTTTTCTGTGGTTACTGAAAAAGATAATATTGACTAATCATGGCAAAGTTAATTCTTGCATCTGCATCTCCTAGAAGAAAAAATTACTTATCCTTTCTAGGTTTACCTTTTGAAATCTGTGTTCCTAATGTTGATGAAAGTCATCTTGATGGAGAATCACCTGAAGAGCTTGTTTTAAGATTATCTAAATTAAAAGCTCATGCTGTGGCTAATAGTCAATCAGATTGCGTAGTTATAGCAGCCGATACTGTAGTTGCTATCGACAATTTGATTTTAGGAAAACCTAAAGATGATCATGATGCTTTTTTAATGCTTAAACGATTACAAGGTAAAACTCACACGGTATTAACTGGCACTACTATTGAAAGTAAGACTAAATGCAAAACTTTCTTAAGCAAAACTCTGGTTACCTTTGCTAGTATGTCTGATGAACTAATAAAGACTTATATAGCCTCAGGGGAATGCAAGGATAAAGCTGGTAGCTATGCCCTTCAAGGAATAGCAGCCATGTTTATTAAAAAAGTAGAAGGCTCTGTAAGTACCGTAGTAGGACTTCCTATTTGTGAGGTTAGAATAGCACTAGAAGAGTTTGGCATTACCCCTATGCCTTTGGAAGAATAATATGAACACATTCGAAAAAGCAAAAAATATCTTTTGGTCTAACAATGATATCAATGAGCAAACTATAACTGAGGCTCTAAACCTACTTACTAAAAGAAACATTGACTTTGGTGATATCTTTTTTGAAAGAGTTGTAAGCGAAGGCTTTAGCTTAGAAGAAGGTATTGTAAAAGGTGGTTCTTTTAATATTTCACAAGGTGTGGGTGTAAGAGCAGTTACAGGTGCAAAAATAGGCTTTGCTTACTCTGATGTGCTTGATAAAAAATCACTACTTGAGTCTTGCAGTGCAGCTCATTCCATAAGCCAAGGACACAACTGTAATTGTGTTTGTATCAATAATAATGTAAAGAGCGTACCTCCTCTTTATGTTGAAGATAATCCTATTGATTCTTTAAGTAGAGAACAAAAGGTAGCTATTCTTGAAACTTTAGATAAGTGCGCAAGAAGTTTAGATCCTAGAATTGTACAAGTAATAGCAAACTTATCCTGCGCTCACCGTACTACCCTTATCCTACCTACTGATGACGATTTTAGCGCTGATATTAAACCTATCGTACATATCTCCATATCTGTTGTAATGGAAAAAGATGGTAGAAGAGAAATTGGAAGTGCTAGCGCTGGTGGTGCCATCCTCTTTGATACCTTATTAAAAAACAACGATTTAAAAAATCTTGCTAAAGAAGCGGTTAGAGTTGCAGCTGTAAATATGGAAGCTGTGCACGCACCTGCTGGTAACATGTGTGTGGTATTAGGATCTGGTTGGCCTGGAGTACTAGTTCACGAAGCAGTAGGTCATGGTCTTGAAGGCGACTTTAATCGTACAGGATCTTCAGCTTTTACAGGTAAAATTGGTCAAAAAGTAGCCTCTGAACATTGTACTATTATCGATGACGGTACAATAAAAGATAGACGTGGCTCAATGACTGTAGATGATGAAGGTACAAAATCACAATGTAACGTTTTAATTGAAAATGGTATCTTAAAAGGTTACATGCAAGATAAGCAAAATGCTCGTCTAATGAAAATGAAGGTAACTGGTAACGGTCGTAGAGAAAGCTATAACTGCCTTCCAATGCCAAGAATGACAAATACTTACTTACAACAAGGCGAATATGACAAGGAGGAAATTATCTCCTCTGTAAAGAATGGTATTTATGCAGTTAACTTCAAAGGTGGTCAAGTAGATATCACCTCAGGTCAATTTGTATTCTCCACTTCAGAAGCTTATTTAATCGAAAATGGAAAGGTAACTACCCCAATTAAGGGAGCTACACTAATTGGTAATGGACCACAAACCATGCAACAAGTATCTATGGTTGGAAACGATCTTGAGTTTGATGCTGGTATTGGAACTTGTGGAAAAGCAGGACAATCAGTCCCAGTTGGAATTGGACAACCAACTGTAAAAATTGATGCTATTACAGTTGGTGGTACTGAAGCTTAATTTTATTTTAGAAGCTCACTAGGTATCTCTATCTTAGCTCTGTTAATTTCTTGCTTTAAGAACTTAAAGAGCGCACGGGAATTTGGCTTAGGAGCTTCAGTATCAGTTGTAGCTTCAGCCTCAACCTTAGCCTTTTTAACCAAATTTCTAAGCTTATTTCTGTCTGTATCTAAAATCAGTGAACAAAAGGCATTTACTACCTCTACTCCACCACTAATCATATTTTCTCTTAACTTCTCAAGTTTCATGACATTAGGATCTTCTTTTGAAGAAGCACCTAACATATTAACTTGATTTTCAAGATCGCTGTCATCATAAGCACGCTGTAACTTAGCTACGTATTGTAGTTGTCTTCTGCGCTCATCGCTCTTTGGTTTTAGCTTTCTAGCTATCAACAAAGCTTCTTTTACATCTTGAGGTAAAACTAAAGATTTAAAGCTTTGTTCGCCTAAATTAGCTATTTTCTCAACTAATTTTCTAATAGCTTGGGCTTCACGCTTATGTGCACTTCTGCTCTCCTCATCAGGAGCAACATCAAAGCCTTCGAAATGTTCTTGTACTGCCATACTATCTATTACTCGGTCTCAAATAACTCGGTTAATCGGTAGGTTTTAATTAAATTTATTGCATTGTCAGGTGCATTCTTAATTTTAAGCTTTTGTCCATTCAAAGCTTTTGACCATTGAACTAAAAATGCAATACCTGCACTATCGATTCTTGTATCTAATAAATCGATTTCATTGCTTTTGAAGATACCGCTTCTTTGCTTCCAAAGCGCAGGTACTGTCTGAAAGCTTAATTCTTGATAATGATTCATATTACTTATTAGAAATCTCTTGTAACTTCTTAATAGCTGCATCAATGCCTGAATTTTTGATTACAGGAGATAATTCAGAAATTTTTGCATCTAACATAGAAATATTTTCACCGATTAAATCAAAAGCTTTCCATTCACCAGTTTTACTATTCTTTCTTAATTTTAAGATTAACTCTAAGTCTTTCTTTCCTTCTTCACGAATTAACATCTTAACGGAAACTAACTTAGTATTAGCATCAACTTCTTGTACTTTTGCAGGAACGATTTGCTGATTGGTATATTTTGACAATACACTAGCAAAGTTCTCTTGCATGTATACAGCAAAAGCCTCTGTAAACTTTTCTCTATCCTCAGGAGAAGTAGTCTTTAATGATGTACCTATTACTTTGTAGGCTGCATACTTTACATCAACATAAGGCATTAAATCATTATTTATAATGCTTAAAGCTACCTTTTTATCTGCTAATCTATCTTTATTTGCTTTAATATCATCAATTACCTTTGAGGCAACGCTGTTTGCTAACTCATAAGGATTTACAACATTCTCTGCATTAGCAACACCAAACACCATGGCGGCAACACATAACAAACTTAAAACAATCTTCTTAAACATCTTTTTATTCCTTATCTTGCTCATCAGCTACTTTCTGATCTTCTTTTTTGTCTTGACTTGAGTTAAACACAAATTTTGAGATTAAATCTTCTAATACTAAAGCTGAACCAGTATCAGTGAAGTAATCGCCATCTTTGAAATACTCAGATCCCATATCCTCATCATAAAAACCTGGAGTAATACTGATATATTGCTCACCGATAATACCAGAAGTCTGGATGGCAGCTTTTGATTCTGAAGAAATCTGATTGTATTGTTGCTCAATGCTTAATTCCACAACTGGAGTTAAACTTTGTTTATCTAAAGAGATATTGCTTACACGACCAATTAACACACCACCAATGCGTACTGGGGCACGTAAACGTAAAGAGCCAATATTCTCAAATTTAGCGTATAACTTGTAGGATTGAGTATCACTATCTAATACTAAACCAGCTACTTTAAGTGCTAAAACTACTGAAGCAATAATGCCTAGTAATACGAATAAACCAACTAAAATCTCAGCTTTTATATACTTCATTACAAATACCTATTAAAACATTAAAGCGGTTAACACAAAATCTAAACCTAATACAGCTAATGAAGATTGAACCACTGTAGCTGTGGTTGCTCTACTAATACCTTCAGAAGTAGGTTTACAGTCATATCCATTAAATAAAGCAATCCAAGTGCAAACAAAACCAAAAACTAAAGCTTTTATCACCATTGGACCTAAATCCTTTAGTGCATCAACACTTGCTTGCATGCTAGACCAGTAAATACCATCATCTAAGCCTAACCAATCAACACCTACTAATTTGCCACCGTAGATACCTACTAAACAAAATAGAATAGATAAAATTGGCATACTTATCATGCCCGCCCAAAATCTTGGGGCGATAACACGCCTTAGCGGATCAACTGCCATCATTTCCATAGCAGATAACTGCTCTGAAGCCTTTAATTGTCCTATTTCAGCTGTTAAAGCTGAACCTGCTCTACCGGCAAATAACAAGGCAGTAACTACTGGTCCTAACTCTCTAATGATAGCTAAAGATACTAAGCTACCTAAAGAGCCTGTAGCCATAAAATCCTTTAGAATGTTAAAACCTTGTAGGCCTAAAACCATGCCGATAAATAGACCTGAAACAATAATAATGATTACAGATTGAACACCTACAAAGTAAACTTGACTTATCAATAAAGGAAAAGTCTTTACGATGTTTGGTATTACAAAAATCGAATGAAAAAAGATCAAGGTAGATCTGCCTAAAGAAGACAATTTAAATAATGAATATCTACCTAATGAACCTAGAAAACTAAGCATTATAGTTCCTCAATATAATTCTCAGATCCTTTAAGCTTAAAGGCATATGGACCATCAAAATCACCTTGAATAAATTGAATTACTCTAGGATCTTGACTATGTATAATCTCACTTGGGGTTCCTTGACCTAATACCTTGCCCTCTGCAAGGATATAAACGTAATGGGCAATCTCTAAGATTTCTTTAACATCGTGAGTTACCACTACAGAAGTCTTACCTAAAGAAAGATTGATATCTGCTATTAGTTTTACTAAAACGCCTTTAGTAATAGGATCTTGACCTACAAAAGGCTCATCATACATAACTAAATCAGGATCTAAAGCAATCGCTCTTGCAAGGGCAGCTCTTCTTGCCATACCACCAGACAACTCTGATGGATATAAATTAGCAGCAGCTCTCATACCCACAGCTTCAAGATTCATCATTACGATATCAAAGATAAGCTTTTCAGGTAGATCTGTATGCTCTCGAATAGGGAAAGCTACATTATCAAACACTGTCATATCAGTGAATAGAGCGCCACTTTGGAACAGCATACTCATTCTTTGACGTAACTTGTATAAAGCATTTCTAGACAAAGAATGTACATTGATACCGTCAAATTCAATAGTTCCTTTATCAGGGGTTAATTGAGCACCAATTAGGCGAAGAATTGTAGTCTTACCAGTACCTGAAGGACCTAAAATTGCGGTGATCTTACCCTTTGGAATATCCAAAGTAAGATCCTTATAAATTTGTTTTCTTTGATATGAGAAAGATACATCCTTTACTCTAATCAAATAATTATCAGTCATTACAAAAATTCCACATGTAGAGTATATACTTCCTATTTTATCAATAATTGTTAAAAAAATTTAGATGCGTTTTCTCAGTTTTTGTTACATGTGTTAACTAAAATCTCTTCCCTAAAATAATTAATGGCATAATTGTTGCTATAATAGAAAAAAATTCTCTAGGAGAGCTCAATGCTAAAAATTAACACCTGTTATGGAAAGATAGACTCTGATTTATTAACAAGATTATCTAGCATAAAGCTAGTTGCTTTTGACATTGATGGCTCTTTAACTGACGGTGGAATTTACTATGACAACCATGACATTGAATTAAAAGCTTTCAATGTTAAAGATGGTTTTGGTGTAGTAACTTTGATTAAAGAAGGCATCGAATGTGCTGTTATCACAGGAAGAAATGCCAAATTAACCGAAAGACGCATGCAAGATCTTAAGGTTTCTCATATTATTCAAGGGGAAGCTGATAAAGGCAAAGCTCTTACAAACCTTTGTCAAAGTTTATCTATAGAGCCTGAAGATGCAGTTTGTTTTGGTGATGATCTAAACGACATGCCTATGTTCAGAATTGCAGGCGTAGTTGTTTGCCCTCAGGATGCACATCCATTTATTAAAAATCATGCCGATTACATTACCACTTTACCAGGTGGACATGGTGCATTTAGAGAGTTATGCGATTTAATTCTGATTGCAAAAGGTATCATGACAGCAGACGGTGGATTTGTAGATGAACGTTACTAAAAAATCTATATGGCTAGCGTTCATATTTTTAGTTTTATCCCTACTAATTTATATTTACGCAAAATCTTTAGTACAACCAACAGTGGTAGATAAAAGCTCCTTACCTACTTTCATTGCCACTGATACAGATATGACTATCTATAATTTAGAAGGAAAGATAGATAAAACTATGGTGGCAACTAAAACCACCTACTATGATTCAAAGAATAAATATTTCTTTGATAATCCTTTGATTTCTAGATATGTGTATGACAAATCTAATATTAATTTGTGGCATTTAAAAGGTAATAAAGGAGATATGGTAGTCAATAAAAACGCTACTATCTTTGGTAATGTCATTCTATATCCAGGTTTTGAAGATGCAACCTTACAAAAGGTTGAAGCTACAGAATTATTTTACGATTTTAAGGACAATCTTGTTACTTCAGACAAACTAGTAACAATTTATGGAAAAGGTTTCAAAACACAAGGTACTATCTTTTCAGTAGATCTAAATACCAATGTTATTAAATATAAAGGTCAACCTAATGCAATATTCTACCCAAAAGTTAAGTAAATTACTTTTAGTAGGTTTGTTACTTGTTTCTAGTAACGCTTACTCATTAAAAAATGATACAGAACAACCTTTAAATGTAGTTTCTAAAGAACAAGTAGCTGATTTTAATAGTAATAAAGCAATTTTTTTAGGTAATGTTGTTGCTACTCAAGGTTCTATGGAACTAAAAGCTGATAAAGCAGAATTACTTCGTAATGAACAAGGTGAATTACAAGAAGTTATTGCCTATGGTAAACCTGCTACCTTTAAGCAGCTACAAGACAATGGCAAAGTTGTAAATTCACAATCTGCGATTATTCATTATTTACCAGAGAAGAATTTACTTATACTGATTGGTAGAGCAACCATTTGGCAAGATAACTCTCATGTTAATGGTGAAAAGATTGAATATAACACTGTGACCAAGCAGTTAAAAGCAACTAATGATAATAGCCAAGGTGGCAGAGTTCAAAGTATATTTATACCTCAAGAATTCCAAAACGATAAAAACAAAAAATAACTTTGAAAAGAATTTAATTACTTTATAAAAGAAAGAAAACATGAGTGTATTACAAGCTTTCCATTTAAAGAAAACCTATAAAAAAAGAACCGTTGTATCAGATGTCAGCATCAGTGTAGAAAGTGGTTCAATTGTGGGATTACTAGGTCCTAATGGTGCCGGTAAAACTACTTCCTTCTACATGATAGTTGGTATCGTAAGTTCTGAAGATGGACAAGTTCTAATTGATGATAAAGATATCACCTCTCTACCTATGCACGCTCGTGCAAGAGCTGGTCTTGGTTATTTGCCACAGGAAAATTCTATTTTTAGAAAGTTAACTGTTTATGAAAATTTAATGGGAGTTGTAGAGCTTTTACCAAATCTTTTGAAAAAAGAAAAAGAGCAAATAGTTAACGATCTGCTTGATGAATTTAATATTGCAAAACTTAGAAACAATTTAGGTATGTCTTTATCAGGTGGTGAAAGACGAAGAGTTGAAATTGCTCGCGCTCTTGCTGCCTCACCAAAGTTTATTTTATTAGATGAACCATTTGCTGGTGTTGATCCAATTTCTGTAGGTGAAATTAAAGAAATTATTCTTCATTTACGCAATAGAGGGATCGGTATCTTAATTACAGATCATAATGTAAGAGAAACTTTGGATGTTTGTGAAAAGTCATATATAGTTAATGAAGGAAAAATTATTGCTCACGGTACTGCTGAGGAAGTACTTCGCAATGATAAAGTTAAATCTGTTTACTTAGGAAAAAACTTTTCTTTATAGTAGGTAAATAAAATGGCTGGGTTAAAAAATGTCTTGCAGATACGCGCAACGCAATCTCAATCTCAAATTTTAACACCACAAATGCAACAAGCCATTAAATTGTTGCAGCTATCCTCCATTGAATTACAACAACAAATCAGACAAACAGTAGAATCTAATCCAATGCTTGAAATAGATGATTCTTCCCTTTCCTCTATGGAAGAATCTTTAGATGCTATGTCTGATAATGATAATTCTGACAATGATGATTATGATCCTTTCGATAATGACAATTTAGATACTGATTTTAGTAATTACGAAGGTCAATCATCAGATCTTAATAATCTTGAGCATGTTGCTACAGCAGATCATGAAATTGAAAGTACACAACTTGCTGAAGACAGTAAAACTCAAGATCAACTCTCCGATTCACTATCTAATTTAACCTCAGGTATAAGACAATCAAAAGGTTTATCTATAGACGATGATAGTGTATACGAGGGTGAAACTACTGAAACTTTACATGATCACTTAACCTGGCAACTAGAATTGTCTCCACTAGAAGGCGCAGACAAATTCATAGCTCAAATTATCATTGATGCAATTGATGAGTCAGGCTATCTTACTGATACTACAGAAAACATCCTTACAAGTGTTCAAGAAAGCTTTCCTGAGACCACTCACGAAGATGTATTAGCCATCTTAAAGCTTATTCAACACTACGATCCTTTAGGGGTTGGCTCTAGAAATATTCAAGAATGTTTAAGACTTCAATTAGAAAATCTACCAGAAGATACTAAATATAAAAAAGAAGCTTTAACTGTAGTTAATGATCATCTTAACCTATTATCTAATAGAGATTTTAGGTCACTTTGCCAAAAACTAAGTGTTAAAGAAGATACCTTAAAAGAGATTATTGCGCTAATAACCTCTTTAAATCCAAGACCTGGTAATTACACAGTTTCTAAAAGAAACGACTTTATAGTTCCTGATGTAGTTGTAGTAAAAGATGCAAACGGTGAATATACAGCAGAGCTAAACCCTACCTCTAATATCATCGTGCGCATAAATGACAGTTACAGACAACTTGCTAACCAAGCAAGAACCAAAGAAGAAAAAAGCTTCTTTAAAAACAATTTACAAGAGGCAAACTGGTTTATTCAAAGTCTTGAGAAAAGAAATGAAACTCTGTTAAAAGTAGCTAGATGTATCGTTAAACATCAAAAAGCTTTCATGGAAGAAGGTGCTAGTGCCATGATCCCTATGGTACTAAATGATGTAGCTACTGAGATTCAAATGCATGAATCAAGCATCTCAAGAATTACTACTGAAAAGTATATCTATACCCCTAAAGGAACTTTTGAGTTGAAATATTTCTTCTCCTCAAGTGTAAGTACCGACGATGGTGGTGCAGCCTCCTCTACAGCAATCAAATCTTTAATAAAAGAATACATATCTAATGAAAATAGACGTAAACCTCTATCTGACAGTAAGATTGCTCAAATGCTAAATGATAAAGGTTTAAATGTAGCTAGAAGAACGGTAGCTAAATACCGTGAAGCTTTAGGTATTGCGTCTTCATCTCAAAGAAAACAACTTGTATAGATTAACTATCGAAAATTTCAATAAAAATTTTCAATATTGATCAATAATGTGACATATTCCTATCATTTACGAAACAATTAATTAAATTATGAATTAATTGTGAACTTACGCCTTTAATTTACGAATATTTCTACTATTATTAGTAATGTAGTTACAAACTTGTATTCGCTTAATCAGTACCTGACAAGAAGATCAGGTTAAGGAAGTAAATATGCAAATTAATATTCATGGCGTAGGCGTTAAGGTAACAGACTCTTTAAGGGATTACGTCAACGACAAGTTTAAGCGTCTTGAGCGTAAAGGTGATATCATCACCTCTATATCCGTAACTCTTACTGTTGAAAAGTTATCACAAATTGCTAAAGCTGATTTAGCTGTTGCTGGTGGTAATCTTCATGCTGAACATGAAGCTGAGAGCATGTATCCTGCAATTGATGGTCTTATCGACAAGGTTGATGGTCAATTGGTAAAATATAAAGAAAAGCTAAAGTCATAACAGGTTTTCTTTTGTAAGTTAGTAAGAATAGGCCTCATTATGAGGCCTTATTTTTTATAAGGCATAATTAATTGATTGTATTACCAGAAGTTCAAATTTTGTCTCCTCTTTTCTGCTTTAGTAAAAAAAGACTATTTGAAGAGATTGCAAAATATTCATCCTACATCTTAGAAAAAGATCCTAAAGATATCATTCGCGCTCTAAATGAAAGAGAACAATTAGGTACTACTGTATTCTTTGATGGTATAGCTATGCCACATGCTGTGATTGATTCTAAAGTACCAACCTTTTCTATCCTTAGTATTTTAGATAAACCTATCACCTTCAATTCTATCGATGCAGATGAACAATTAATTGATATTGCTTTTTCCATCTTCATTAACAAAAAAGATGATATTCAAAAGGTTGAGTCTTTATTAAAAAATCTTACAATAGTGTTATCAAATGTTGATTTGCTAAATTCTTTAAGATTAGCAAAAACTGAAAAACCTAAATTGAATGTTATCTTAAATCAAATTGATTGCTTACTAGAGCAATCAAAATTAGAGCAAGAGTCTTAGGCTTACATATGTCATCAAGAGTTGATTTGGTTGTAATTTCAGGTAGATCTGGATCGGGAAAAACAGTTGCACTACATGCACTTGAAGATCTTGGATTTTACTGTATTGATAACTTACCAATTGTTTTTTTAGAAGATCTAATTAAACTTGCCAAGCAGAATTACCCAAAGCTAGCTGTTTCACTAGATGTAAGAAATATGCCTTTAGGTGATGACTATGAAGAGCTTAATAATATTTATTCAAAAGCAATTCATGATCCTGATATCAACCCTACTATCATCTTCATTGATGCTGATGATCAAGTTTTAATCAAAAGATATTCTGAGACTAGAAGATTACATCCTTTATCTTTAAAAAACCTCTCCTTAAATGAAGCTATTGCTAAAGAAGCTGAAGTACTAAAGGTAATCTCATCTATTGCAGATTTAAGAATAGATACTACTAATTTATCAATCCACGAATTGTGTCAGCAGGTTATAACTTGCGTCCAAGGTAAACCTCATAAAAAAATCGTTATTATCTTTGAGTCTTTTGGTTACAAAGATGGTATTACCAAAGATGCCGATTTCGTGTTTGACGCAAGATTTT
Organism: uncultured Succinivibrio sp.; assembly: GCA_902785325.1. GTDB lineage: Bacteria > Pseudomonadota > Gammaproteobacteria > Enterobacterales > Succinivibrionaceae > Succinivibrio. The sequence continues at coordinate 39,182 of CACZXZ010000009.1, forward strand.
TACCAAATCCTTATTGGGATAAAAGTATTCGTCAATACTGTGGCTTAGACGAGCCTATTAAGAAATTCTTTAGTAAATATCCTGAAGTTGAAAATTATATAGATAAGATTGACGATCTTTTATTTGGAATTTTAAAGGCAATTGAGCAAAGTGATAGAAGTTATCTTACTGTTGCTATAGGTTGTACAGGTGGATATCACCGCTCAGTTTACATAGCCCAAAGCCTAGCAGATAAATTCCAACAAAGAGGAATTTGCGTTAAAGTAAGACACCGCTCTTTAATTAAGTCACGCCAAAACAGTCAAAAATGCTAGTCTTTTTTGACTTCTAGTTGTTTACTTTCAGTGTTGTTACTTTTGAGAATATACTCTTTAATCTTCTTTAAAGAGGCATTCTCAATTTGTCTTACTCTTTCTACAGAAATCTTTAATTCTGAAGACAAGTCTTGAAGGGTAGACTTCTCTTCATCTAACCATCTACGTTTGATGATGTATTTAGCTCTCTCATCTAGCATAGCTAAAGCCTGAGACAGTCTTTCTAGCTCAAAGGTTTTGTAATCTCTATTCTCAAAGGTTTTAGCAAAATTTGAATTCTCATCTTCTAAATAAGAAGCTGGTGCTAACAATGGTAGTGAAGCATTATCAGAAGTATCTTCAGCGGTTAAATCATAGCCTATATCCTGTCCTGATAATCTAGTTTCCATTTCTGCTACATCATCTGTGGTTACACCTAAATCATCGGCAACATCTTCTCTTTCTTTTTCAGTAAACCAACCTAAATGCTTCTTATTTTGTCTTAATTTAAAGAATAACTTTCTTTGGGCTTTAGTAGTAGCAATCTTTACTACACGCCAATTCTTAATGACGTAATCGTGGATCTCAGATTTAATCCAATGGACTGCAAAGGCTGCAAGTCTTGCACCTGCATCAGGATTGTAATGCTTAACAGCTTTCATTAATCCAATATTACCTTCTTGAATTAAATCAGCTATTGGTAAACCGTATCCTGAGTAACCTCTTGCTATACTTACTACTAATCTTAAGTGAGACAACACTAGTTTTCTAGCAGCTTCAATATCACCATAATCCCTTAATCTAATAGCTAAAGATCTCTCATCATCTTGTTCGAGCATAGGAACACTGTTGATAGCTTTCATATAGCTATCAATATTTCCAACAGGGGCTAACATTCCCCCTTTGCTTTCTTCAATATTATCTTCTGCCATTTATAACTACAAATTAAGGATAAAGTAAAATTATTATATAGCTTTATCTTAAGCTATATTTGAGATTATTATTCACCAAATAAAGCATCCACAAAATTATCTTTATCAAAGATGCGTAAATCTTCTGTTTTTTCACCAATACCAATAAATCTTACTGGTACACCAAACTTATCTGCTAATGAAAATACAATACCACCTTTTGCAGTTCCATCAAGTTTTGTTAGACATAGTCCTGTAACTTTTACAGCTTCATTAAATAAGGTCATTTGAGATATAGCATTTTGACCAGTACTTGCATCTAGAACAAGTAAAACTTCATGTGGTACATTTTCATCAATTTTTTTCATCACTCTAACAATCTTTTTTAACTCTTCCATAAGATTGTCTTTGTTTTGTAATCTACCTGCTGTATCACAGATTAAAACATCTGCGTGGTGAGCTTTAGCTGAATTTAAGGCATCATAGATAACTGAAGCGCTATCAGCTCCAGTTTGTTGAGCGATTACAGTTGTATTTGTTCTCTCTCCCCAACTTTTTAATTGTTCAACAGCTGCAGCTCTAAATGTATCACCAGCTGCTAACATTACTTTTTTACCTTGAGCTTTAAACTTATTAGCTAATTTACCAATGGTAGTGGTCTTTCCAGCACCATTTACACCTACCATTAGGATTACATAAGGTAAATCATCTGCTTTTTTAGTTATATCTAAAGGAACTTCACAAGGAGCTAAGATTTCTTTAAGGATCCTTTTTAAATTTTCTTTTAACGCACCTGCATCATGCAATTCACGTAATTTTGATTCTTCTTTTAATTTGTTAATAATTGATTGTGTTGTTTCAACACCTAAATCTGCTGTTAATAAGGCAGTCTCAAGATCTTCATATAAATCTTCTTCAATCTTTCTACCAACAACTAAAGCACTTAATCCATAAGCTAAATTTTCTCTAGTTCTCTTTAATCTTTCCATGAAGGTTAACTTAACCTTCATTGGTGAACTTTCTACCTCTTTCTGAGCAATAGCAGTAACTTCTGATGTATCTGCAGTTGAAACTTCTTGTGACTGTGCTTCTAAGGTTGAATGTTCCTTATTTTCTACTTTTTCTGTACTATTTTGTGTTGCAACATCGTGATCATTATTTTTTTTAGAAAATATAGAAAAAATACCCATCAAATTCCTCAACTTAATATAAATTGCTTTTGCTGATATTATACAATGTTTTTATAATATCTTTTGTCTTTGCTTTAGTGCTAGGCAGATTACTAAAGTGCAGTTCAATCAATTGTAGGCTAATTATTTATGCAAGATCATGAAATTAGAATCATTGGTGGTAAATATAAAGGAAAATTATTAAAGATCTTAGATGAAAAAGATCTTAGACCTACCACTAATCGCGTAAGAGAAACTATTTTCTCTTGGTTAAATAATATCGAAAATTCTAATGTACTTGATCTATTTGCAGGATCTGGTGCCTTAGGTTTTGAAGCCTACTCTCGTGGAGCAAAAAAGGTAACTCTAGTTGAACTTAATAAGAATACATCAAAACAATTGCAGGCTGTAGCTGAAAGTATTAATCCTAAAGATTTAACAGTGGTCAACAGCGATGCTCTAGAATTTTTAAATAATTGCAATCAACAATTTGATATTGTCTTCATTGATCCTCCTTATAAATTAAATATTTATAAAGATGTTTTAACTTCATTATTAAAAAGAAATTTAATCAATGAAAACAGTATTGTTTACGTAGAAATGCAAAACGGATCTTCTCAATCTGTACCTGGATATGAGATTTTTAGAGAACATTCAGCTGGAAACGCAAAATATTCTTTGTGGAGAAAGAGTAATTTTCTATTTTGAATAAATTAGATAGGTGGTACCTTTGAGTACCACCTAAGTGGTTAGATTCTTCTATTTCTAGAGATTTGAACAACCTTAATACGAGCCATAGCATCGGCTAACTTAGCTAAAGCATGAGCGTAGTCATTATCACCGCTTGAATGATTTTCCAATGCAGTCTTAGCGAATTTAATAGCTTCTTGAGCCTTTGCTTCATCAATATCATCAGCTCTTAAAGCAGTATCAGCCAAAATAGTAACATTATCAGGCTGAACTTCTAATACACCACCAGCTAGAAAGATTTGGTCATTTTTATCTTGAAGATCAATAAAAGTAACCATACCCGACTTAATGGTAGTTAGCAATGGTGTATGACCATATCTAATGCCTAATTCACCTTCAGATCCTGTAACTCTGACAGACTTAACATGACCTGAATATAAACTACCGACGCTACTAATTACGTCTAGATGGAATGATATAGAATCCATTTTCCACCCCTACATTATAAGTTCTTAGCTTTTTCTACAGCTTCGTCAATTGTACCTACCATGTAGAAGGCTTGCTCTGGTAAATTATCATAATCACCATCAATAATTCCCTTAAAGCCACGAATAGTTTCTTTAAGTGGTACGTACTTGCCTGGAGTTCCTGTAAATACTTCAGCTACGCTAAATGGCTGAGATAAGAAACGCTCAACCTTACGAGCTCTAGCTACAACTAACTTATCCTCTTCAGATAGTTCATCCATACCTAAAATAGCGATAATGTCTTTTAATTCCTTGTAGCGTTGAAGCACAGTTTGAACACCACGAGCTACCTCATAGTGATCTTTACCAACTACATATGGATCTAATTGACGTGATGTAGAAGCTAAAGGATCTACAGCTGGGTAAATACCTAATGAAGCAATCTGACGTGAAAGCACGATAGTTGCATCTAAGTGAGCGAAGGTTGTAGCAGGGCTAGGATCTGTTAAATCGTCAGCAGGAACATAAACTGCTTGTACAGAAGTAATAGAACCTTTCTTAGTAGAAGCAATACGCTCTTGTAAAACACCCATTTCCTCAGCTAAGGTTGGCTGATAACCCACAGCTGAAGGCATACGACCTAATAGAGCTGATACCTCAGTACCTGCTAAGGTATAACGATAAATATTGTCGATGAATAACAATACATCTAAGCCTTCATCACGGAACTTCTCAGCTACAGTTAAACCGGTTAGAGCAACACGTAGACGGTTTCCAGGTGGTTCGTTCATCTGACCATAAATCATTGATACTTTATCAATAACTTTTGATTCTTGCATTTCGTGATAGAAGTCGTTACCTTCACGAGTTCTTTCACCTACACCGGTAAACACTGACAAACCAGAGTGAGCTTTAGCAATGTTATTGATAAGCTCCATCATGTTAACAGTTTTACCTACACCAGCACCACCGAATAGACCTACTTTACCGCCCTTAGCAAAAGGACAAATTAGATCCATAACCTTAATACCTGTTTCTAGGATTTCGGTAGTTGATGACTGCTCTGCATAGGTAGGAGCTGCTCTGTGAATAACCCACTTGTCTTTTTCACCAATAGGGCCCTTCTCATCAACAGGCTCACCTAAAACATTCATAATTCTACCTAAGGTCTCTCTGCCTACAGGAACTTTTACACCATCACCTGTATTAATAGCTTCAATACCTCTGCATAGACCATCAGAAGATCCCATTGCAATACAACGAACTACACCACCACCAATTTGTTGCTGTACCTCAAGGATAAGGTCTTTACGGTGTACTCCATCGCCTTTTACTTCCAAAGCATCATATAACTCTGGAATATGACCTTCAGGAAATTCAACATCAACAACTGCGCCGATGATCTGTACAATAGTACCCTTTTCACCAGCACGATTTGAAGTTTCTGCCATTTTTTATTCCTCTTTAATTTATACTGCTGATGCACCAGAAACGATGTCATTTAGCTCCATAGTAATACCAGCTTGTCTTGCCTTGTTGTATTCAAGTTGCAAATCACTTACAAGAGCTTCAGCATTATCTGTAGCAGCTTTCATAGCAACCATTCTTGCAGCTTGTTCAGAAGCTAAGTTTTCTAGGACAGCTTGATAAACCATTTGCATAATGTAGCGATCTAGCACTACCTTAAGAATTGATTCAGGCTCTGGTTCATATAAGTAATCCCAGTGACGTTTAGAGCTTTCATTTTCTTTATTTGGCTCTAAAGGTAATAACTTACCAACTAATGGTGTTTGAACCATGGTATTCTTGAAAGAGTTGCATGAAAGATAAATTTCATCAACCTCACCATTCAAAAATGCATCGGTCATCACCTTAATCACACCTACTAACTTATCAGGTTGAGGATCATCACCAAAACCTGCATGTTGAGCCATCACTTGTATATTGCTGTGATTAAAATAGCCAGCTGCTTTAGAGCCTAATAAAACTACTTTAATACCTATACCTTGTTCAGAGAATTCCTTCATCTTTGAAAGAACTGTTCTAAACAAGTTAATATTCAAGCCACCGCACAAGCCTCTGTCGGTAGATACAACAATAAAACCAACATTCTTTACATCACGCCTAATCATAAACGGATGATGAAACTCAGAGTGACTTGAAGCAATATGATCAATAATATTTCGCAAACCTTTTGAATAAGGACGCGATTGACTCATTTTTTCTTGAGCTTTACGCATCTTAGAGGCGGCTACCATCTGCATAGCACTAGTTATCTTCTGTGTATTTTTCACAGAAGCTATCTTAGTACGTATTTCCTTTGCACCTGCCATTTAAGAGCTCCTAGTAAGTTTGTGTTGACTTAAAGTCTTTAACCAATTCAGTTAGCTTATTAACAATCTCATCTGAATAGTCTGGCTTTGCATCAATGTCCTTTAATAAGGATTCATATTTGGTATGAGCGAACTCTAAAATTGCTTTTTCAAAAGGCAATACTTTAGATAACTCAACATCCTCTAAAAATCCTCTTTCAGCAGCAAAAATTACTAAGGCTTGCTCAGCAACAGTAAGTGGTTGGTACTGATTTTGCTTCATAAGTTCTGTAACTTTTTGACCATGATCCAACTGTTTTCTTGTTGCTTCATCAAGATCAGATGAGAATTGAGCGAAAGCTGCTAACTCTCTATATTGAGCTAAAGCTGTTCTAATACCACCTGATAACTTCTTAATTATCTTAGTCTGAGCTGCACCACCAACACGAGATACTGAAATACCAGGATCTACAGCTGGGCGGACACCAGAGTTAAACAAACTAGTGGTCAAGAAAATCTGACCATCGGTAATAGAAATAACATTTGTTGGAATAAATGCAGATACGTCACCAGCTTGAGTTTCAATAATAGGTAAAGCTGTTAAAGAACCTGTTTTACCAACAATCTTGCCACCACTTAGCTTTTCTAGGTACTCAGCATTTACTCTAGATGCTCTTTCTAACAAACGTGAATGTAAGTAGAAAACATCACCTGGGAAAGCTTCACGCCCTGGAGGACGACGTAGTAATAGAGAAATTTGACGGTATGCTACAGCGTGTTTTGATAAATCATCATAGATGATCAAAGCATCTTCGCCTTGATCCATGAAATATTCACCCATAGCACAACCAGAGTAAGGAGCAATATACTGTAAAGCTGCAGTATCTGATGCAGATGCTACAACCACAATAGTATTTGAAAGAGCACCTTCCTCATCTAGTTTTCTAACCACTGAAGCAATTGTTGATGCCTTTTGGCCAATTGCTACATAAATACAACGAACACCATATTTTACTTGGTTAATAATAGTATCGATTGCAAGAGCAGTCTTACCAGTTTGACGGTCACCAATGATTAACTCACGTTGACCACGTCCAATTGGAACCATTGAGTCAACAGCTTTATAACCAGTTTGAATTGGTTGTGAAACGCTTTGACGAGCAATAACGCCTGGAGCAATCTTTTCTACTGGATAGAACTTATCACAATTTACTGGACCATTACCATCAATAGGATCACCTAAGGCATTAACAACTCTACCTAATAAGTTATTGCCTACAGGAACTTCCAAAATACGACCAGTGCTTTTTACTGTCATACCTTCTGATAGCTTACTGTATGGACCTAAAACAATTGCACCTACAGAATCACGCTCTAGATTTAAAGCAAGACCAAACAAGTCATCGCCAAAATCTAGCATTTCGCCTTGCATCACGTTGGACAAGCCATGAATTCTTACAATACCGTCGTTAACAGAAACGATAGTACCTTCATCACGAGCTTCAGTCACAACTTTAAATTGCTTAATTCTTTCTTTAATTAAATCAGCAATTTCAGTTGAATTTAGTTGCATTATGAATCACCTTAACTATCTTAGGGCTGTAGCCAAGTTTTCTAAACTTGTCTTTACACTTGCATCAATAACACTATCACCTATTTTCAAAATTGCGCCACCTACAATAGTTGGATCAATCTTTACTTCTAGGTTAATTTTACAGTTGTGTTTGATAGAAAGTTTATCCTTTAATGAATCAATTTCAGTTTTAGAAAAAGGTCTTGCACAAATTAGCTGACAACTTAAAACTTTATCGTGTTGTTGTCTTAATTCAACGAACTCCTCGTAAATCTGAGGAACTACATCAAATCTGTTATTTTCGCCAATAAGGTTGATGAAATTGATTTGATTTTCATCTACAAGATCTTTTAATAAAGAAATTAGACTGTTAGCAGCTAACTTAGAATTTGACTCTAACTTTAAATGATCTAAATAGTAGCGATCAGAACAAGCTATAGACATAGCCTCTAAAAAGTTCTGCCACTTATCTAGATTATTTTGTTCCACAGCAAAATCAAAAGCAGCTTTTGCATAAGGTCTTGCAACAGTCAAATTTTCTGCCATTACAACTCCTAGCCTATAAAGAATCAGCTATTTTCTTTAACATTTGAGAATCAGTAGTCTCATCAATCTTTTGATCAATGATCTTCTGAGCACCATCAACTGCTAAAGCAATAACTTCAGATCTTAAACTCTCTCTAGCTCTATTCTTTTCAGCTTCGATTTCACTCTTTGCTAAATCAAGAATCTTCTTACGCTCTTCTTGAGCTTCAGTAGATGCTTTATCAATAATTTGAGATCTAGTCTTATTAGCTTCATCAATGATTTTTTGAGCTTCTGCTCTTGCCTTACGAATAGTTTCTTTAGCATTTTCGTTAGAAAGTTCTAAACTCTTCTTTGCTTTTTCAGCAGAATCAAGACCATCAGCAATTTCTTTTTGCCTTTTTTCGATGGCTCCTAATAAAGGTGGCCATACGTATTTCATGCAAATTACAGCAAAAATAAGAAATGCTACAGCTTGACCTAAAAATGTTGCATTAATTTCCAACCTAGATACCTCTAATTTGGTTACAACTTGTTAATAACTAACCTGCTACTGCAAACATTAAATACATGCCAAGACCAACACCAATCATAGGAATAGCATCAACTAGACCCATAACGATGAAGAACTGAGTTCTTAGTAAAGGTAATAAATCAGGCTGTCTTGCTGAACCTTCTAAGAATTTTCCACCAAGAATACCAATACCAATTGCAGCACCAATGGCGGCTAAGCCCATCATAAGACCTGCAGCAAGGTAAATTAATTCCATTTTTTATCTCCTATCAATAATATAAATTAATCTTCTTCACTGGCCATAGATAGATAAACTATCGTCAAAACCATAAAAATAAATGCTTGAAGTGTAACAATTAAAATATGGAACAAAGCCCAAGGAACATTTAATGTCCACTGTATGTACCAAAGTGGTAATAAAGCGATCAAAATAAAGATCATCTCACCTGCATACATATTTCCAAACAGACGTAAACCTAATGAAATTGGCTTAGAAAGTAAGGAAACACCTTCTAAAAGGAAGTTTACAGGAATAAACAACCAATGATTGAATGGGTGTAAAGTGATGCTCTTTAAAAAGCCTAATACTCCAATATTTTTGAAAGAAAATAGGAATATTAAAAGGAAAATGCAAACTGCCATGGACAAGGTCACATTAACATCGGCAGATGGAACCACTCTAAAGTATGGAATACCTAATGATTTAGCTAATTCAGGAATTAAATCAATCGGTAACAAATCCATCAAATTCATGAAGAAAATCCACATGAATACAGTTAATGAAAGTGGTGCAATTAATTTACTTTTTTGTTTAAAGATACTAGTAACAGTACCTTGTACAAACTCAAAAATCATTTCAAGAAAACATTGAAGTTTAGTTGGAACTCCACTTGTAGTTTTCTTTGAAGCATATTTGAATAAGATTAAAAACAAAAATCCAAGAATAACAGTTAATCCAAGTGAATCTAGGTTTAAAGTATAAGGATTTACAATCTGACTTTCTTTAGCTTCTGTATGACTTGCATAACAAACACCACTACCAAGATCTGTTATTTTGCATTTTTCAGTTTTAACGGTAGTTAAACATTGATTTAGGTTAGAAGTTTGATTTACACAAAGTTCTAGATCTTCTTTTGAAACAGGTTTAACACTGTCTACTACAGACATATCCCTTAAATCAATCTGCAAAAAGTGCAAGTGGTGGGATATATAACTTTGAGAATTATTCTCTGACATAAAAACACCAAAATTTAATGTTATTAAACCAAAGTAACTAATAGACCAACAAAGAAAATACGACTATTAGACTACTTTGTCAAAAACAAGAATAACATAAGTGTTTCTATTCTAAAATAATTTAATTATCTTTGCATATGGCAAATGTCACCAAATTCTTAAAAAGTGTCAGTAGAATAAAACAAATTAAAATTATTAAATTATTTAAAGAAAGGTATTTAAAGGCAATAACTAATAAAAATATCAATATCAAATACTTAATTAAAGTTGAACTAATGCCTTTAAATAAAATTAATGAAGGATTATTACTTTTAAAAAACGAGGTAGATACAAAGTAATAGACATCAACTGTAAAATAAATTAAAAATCCGCATAAGACAGATAAAGAATTTAATAGATAATTTTTATCAAAAAAGTATGATGCACTATTTATAATCAAAAGCAAAAGGCAAAGCTCATACAAATTATATTGAAGATACTTCTTTACCTTTTGCATTCATTATTCCTGTTTTAAAAAGGCTAGTAAATTATCAAGCTGTTCTTTTGAGGAATAAGAAAGTGTAATTTTTCCTTTTTCTTCTGAAGTTGCCTTAAATTTAAACTTAATACCAGAAAACTTCTGATTAAGTTCTTCTTCAAGACCACCAAAATTATTTTCTACTTTTTCTTTGGTTGAAGTAGGTTCAAGTTCTTCAGTATTGTTTAACTTGATATTTTTAACTAGTTGTTCTGTTTGTCTTACAGATAAGGATTTCTTTATTACATAAAGAGCAGCTTTTAACTGTAAGTTTGGATCATCAAGAGAAAGTAAAACTTTAGCATGTCCTAAATCAATTTGATTTGCCAAAATCATCTTCTTAACATCTTCTTGAAGATTATTAAGTCTTACAATATTAGCTATACTACTTCTTGATTTTCCTAAAGTTTTAGCTAAATCTTCCTGGCTTAATTTGCATTCTTCTAACATTAGATTAAAAGCTTGAGCCATTTCTAATGGATTCAAATCTTCACGCTGAATATTTTCAATTAAAGCCACAGCGTAACCATTATCACCAAGATCATCCCTAATTAAACAAGGTACATTTTCAAGATTAGCTAATTTACAAGCTCTGTATCTTCTTTCACCACAAATTATTTCATACTTATCTTCATCTGATTTTTTTACAAGCAAAGGCTCTAAAAGACCGTGCTCTTTAATAGACAAAGACAATTCCTCTAGACTTTCTTTATCGAAATTCTTTCTAGGTTGATAAATTGAAGGCTTTAAAATAGAGATTGGTAGTTCAACTATTTTATTTTTTTCAGAAGTAAAAATATCTTGCGAAATAGTATTTAGAGGCTGAGAAACTTCATTTTCTCTTACTTTTTCTTCACGATTTTTCTTAGATTCACTTAATAATGAATCTAAACCACGTCCTAAGCCTGCCATTTTTTTATTCCTTATTTAGATTTATCAATAACTTCAGCTGCTAATGATAAATATGCTTTTGATCCAGCTGAAGACTTATCATAATACATGGCTGGTTTACCATAACTTGGAGCTTCAGCAAGTCTTACATTTCTTGGAATAATTGTTTCGTAAACCAAGTCTCCAAAATTATTTTTTAATTCATTAGAAACATCAATAGATAATCTATTACGATTATCGTACATAGTACGTAGGATGCCTTCTATTTTTAATTTTGAATTAACAGCATTAGCTAATTGATCAACAGTTTCAATTAACAAAGTTAAACCTTCTAGTGCAAAATATTCACATTGCAAAGGTACTAAAATTGAATCTGCAGCACATAGTGCATTTACAGTTAAAATGTTTAATGAAGGAGGACAATCAATCAACACAAAGTCATATTGATTTTTAATATTATCTAAAGCTTTTCTTAAAAAGTTTTCTCTACCAAACTTATCTAATAAGTTAACTTCAGCTGCAGTTAAATCTTCATTTGCTGGAATTAAGTGATAATCACCTTCTGTTTTAGTTACAACAGATTCTCTAATATCTAATCCATCGATTAAAACATTAGTAATTGACTTGTCCAAACCAAACTTCATTACACCTGAAGCCATTGTTGCGTTACCTTGAGGATCGCAATCAATAACTAAAACTTTTTTTTGCATAGCAGCAAGGGATGCTGCTAAATTAACACAAGTTGTAGTTTTTCCTACACCACCTTTTTGGTTGGCTATTGAAATTACTTTACTCAATTTATTTTCCTTATGAATTTTGTAATTTTATAATTACAGCTTGTCTTTTTGCATCTAATGTAGGTACATGAAGCTCAATATTTTCAACTAATTGAGCATTTGAAGGAATTTCACTTATTTCCTTCTCATCTAAATTAGCTTTCATAGCTATAAATATACCATTGTCTGAAATAAGATTTTTGCACCATTCGACAATTTTACATAAAGGTGCAAAAGCTCTACTTACAATACAGTCAAATTTATTTTCAATTTCTATGTTTTCACAACGATCATTGATAATATGAACGTTCTTTAAATTGAGTGAAACCATAGCTGTTCTTACAAAAGATAATTTTTTAGCTATTGAATCAATTAAAGTAAATTGAATTTCAGGGTTTAAGATAGCAAGAACTAATCCTGGAAAACCAGCACCAGTTCCTACATCCGCAATATTATTACCTTTATATTTGATTAGAGGTGATAAAACTGCACTATCCAAAATATGTAGCACTACCATATCATTAGGATCTCTTATAGCAGTTAAATTCAAAGCATTATTCCACTTACATAAAAGAATTACTAAGGTAGCCAATTTATCAAATTGATCCTCTGTAGCATCAATATTAGCTTCACTCATTAATTTTTTTATTTTTAATAGAATTAATTCTTTGTCAGCTACATTATTTTTTTTCATAGATAAACCTAGTTTTTACCTAATAAATTCATCTTCTTTAAGTGAACTAATAGAATAGAAATTGCCGCTGGAGTAACACCAGAGATTCTAGAAGCCATACCAATAGTTTCTGGTTTATGCTCATTTAATTTCTGAGCAACCTCATTAGATAAAGCTCTGATAGTTTTATAATCAAAATCTAATGGTAATAGAGTATGCTCATTTACTTTATTCTTCTTGATATCTTCTAATTCTCTTTGTAAATATCCTTGATATTTAACTTGAATTTCTACTTGTTCTCTTGCTTGATCAGTATTAGCAATTCTATCTAAATTAGTAGTTTCAATTAAACTATTTAACTTAACTTCAGGTCTTCTTAGAATTTCTTCTAAGGTTTGTTCCTGAGATAGAGGAGCATTTAAAATCTTATTGATATCTTTACCCATTTGAGATGATGGTTTTACAGAAATTTCTCTTAATCGAGCCTTTTCTTTTTCAATTTGATTTTGTTTATCTTCAAAAATACGCCATCTTTCATCACTTATAATGCCAAGTTCTCTAGCTTTAGGAGTTAATCTTAAGTCAGCATTATCTTCTCTTAAAATCAATCTATATTCAGCTCTTGAAGTAAACATTCTATATGGCTCTTTTGTACCTAAAGTACATAAGTCATCCATTAACACACCAATGTATGCTTCATCCCTTCTTGGGAACCAAGCTTGTTGACCTTTAACATATAAACCAGCATTAATACCAGCTAGCATACCTTGAGCTGCTGCTTCTTCATAACCTGTAGTACCATTGATTTGTCCTGCTAAGAATAAACCTGATACCTTCTTAGATTGCATAGATACTGAAAGTTCTCTTGGATCATAGAAATCATATTCAATTGCATAGCCAGGTCTTGCAATAATAGCATTCTCCAAACCTTTAATAGATCTAATAAAGTTTTCTTGAACATCAAAAGGTAAGGATGTAGAAATACCATTTGGATAAACAAGAGGTGATGTTAATCCTTCAGGCTCAATAAATACATGATGTGAAGTTCTATCTGGATATCTTACTATTTTATCTTCAATAGAAGGGCAATATCTTGGTCCAACAGAATGAATAACACCTGAATATAAAGGACTTCTATCTAATCCACCTCTGATAATGTCATGAGTCTTTTCATTAGTTTGAGTAATGTAACAAGGAACTTGATTTGGATGGATCTTTTCATCATTTAAGAATGAGAAAGTAGGCTGAGGATATTCAGGATCCTGCTTAGTCATTTTTGAAAAATCAATTGAACTTGCAACAATACGTGCAGGAGTACCTGTTTTTAATCTACCTACTTTTAAACCTAAATCTTTTAAATTTTCAGCAAGCTTAATAGAAGCAGGATCACCTGCTCTACCACCTGAATAGTGTTCTAGACCAATGTGAATTAATCCATTTAAGAAAGTACCAGCACAAATGATCACAGCATTACAATAGAATTCAATTCCTGCAGCTGTTTTTACACCACTTATAGTATTGTCTTTAAAGATGATTTCTGTAGCTGGTTGTTGGAAAATGGTTAAATTCTCATAGCTCCATAAATTTTTTCTCATCACTTCTTTATACAAGTGACGATCAGTTTGAGCTCTAGTTGCTCTTACTGCAGGACCTTTTGAGGAATTTAAGGTTCTAAATTGAATACCAGCTTTATCAATAGCATCAGGACAAACACCACCCATAGCATCAATTTCTTTGATTAGATGCCCCTTACCAATACCACCAAAAGCTGGATTACAAGACATCTCACCTACAGTTTCTAGATTGTGAGTTAAGAGTAGCGTTTTACATTTCATTCTTGCGCTTGCAGCTGCAGCTTCAATTCCAGCGTGACCTGCGCCAATAACGATGATATCGAAATTTCTAAAGTTATTCATTTAGCAAACCTGTAATTGTTTTTTTGATATCGTAAATTTAAGTTTTCCACAAATCGTAAGTGAACTAATAATCATTAATAAAATATTAATTTATTAATTTATATATATCTTATTATGTTTATTATTAGTAAGAAAAAAACTGTAGATTATGAAAAAATTATTTATTTTTCAGATAGTTAATTAAAAATAAACTTATTGAAAAATTGTAGTTTAGTTGTGGAAAACTGTGGAAAACTTACTAATTTTAAACAATATAAAAATTATATTATTTTATTAACACTTTTTTCAAATTAATTTTCACAGAGTTTTCCAATATTTTTCCACCGTTTTTCAACAGTGCATATTGTACAAAATAAAGCATATTTTTATCAGTAATTTTTCTATTATTTTCTCTAAGTTAATATGCTTTAAATATGCAGTAGGAGCTCTTGTTTATTTAAGTGCTACTTATTTGATGACTTACTAAATTAAGATTGTGTAGAACTGGTAATTTAATGAATAGAGGTTGGATAAAAAGAATTTGGTTCAGTACAGAAAAGTGTGGGATCACCAAAAATTAGCAGATCAATATAGGATCTAAAATTAAAAAATAAAGGGTCTACTTGTATAATGTTAATAACCAAAAAACAACAACAAGAGACCCAAGATGAATAGTACTATATAAAATAGAAAGCATTTTAATGGTAAAAAAATACCCTACAGTGTAGGGCATTTTGAATTGGTTAAATTGAATTAAACGCGCTTCTTGAATTCGTTAGTGCGTGTATCAATTTCAATCTTGTCACCGATGTTTACGAAATCAGGAACTGAGATTTCGTAGCCAGTGCCAGCTAGACGAGCAGGTTTTACAACTTTACCAGAGGTATCACCCTTAACAGCAGGCTCAGTGTATTCTACTTCACGAACGATAGTGATAGGTAATTCAACAGAAATTGCTTTACCGTTGTAGAAAGTTACCTGGCAAACATCTTCCATACCGTCAATTAGGTAATTTAAAACGTCACCCATGTTGTCTTTTTCGATTTCATATTGGTTGAATTCTTCATCCATGAAAACGTATAAAGGATCACCATAGTATGAGTATGTGCAATCTTTGTGCTCTAAGATAACATCATCTAATCTATCATCAGCACGGAATACAGTCTCTGTACCACCGTTTGATAGAAGATTCTTTAACTTCATCTTAACAACAGCTGCGTTACGACCTGATTTGCTGTACTCAGCCTTTTGAACAACCATTGGGTTGCCGTTTAGCATGATTACGTTACCAGTACGGATTTCTTGAGCTAATTTCATTCTTAAATCCTTCATTGAGAAAAAATTACGGCTTGATTATATCGAGCCAATAAAAAAAATCTGCTATTGATGCAAAAGTTTTGTTATTTTACTTAAAAAATTAAGAATTTTTAAAATAAAAGCATCTATAGTTCTAATCAAAGAACAATATTTTTATAATTTTATCAGATTTAATGGCTTATTTCTCGTGTTAAATTTATTTTTTCTTTAAGAAAAGCTATCAAATTATCTGTAAGTGATCCAAGTGAAATTAAGTGATTAGACCATTCTTTACTTAAGTCTTTCCATTCCTTCCAAAAATAACAAATATCAAACTGGTCAATATTAATATCAGCACCATTGTAAAATAAGGTTATAGATCTTAATTTTTCTACAGCTTGTTTATTTGTACAATAAATTTTCATTAGATCAAAAAGAGCTTCTATCTTTGTTATATGGTAGTTGTCTTTTTGTGGATAGATATTCCATAAAAAAGGTTTTCCAATTAGCATAGCTCTAACTATAGAGTCTTCACCTCTTACTAAATTTAAATCTGAATTTAGAAGTATTGAATCATACTCATCTTGATTTACCATCTTTATGGCTTTATAAGTTAACTTATTATTTTTTAAAACTTTATTAACTTCTAAATTATGTTTAAATACTTTATTAAAGTTATCTAATGTTTTTCCTTCAAAAATTTGTACATCAAATTCTTTATCTAATTTGTCTAAAAGAGAGATTATTTTAAGTAATCGTTCGTTTTCGTATGAAAAAAGAGAAATTTTTGAGGTTTCTTTGCCTTTTTCTTCTTTTATTAACCTTAAGAGGTTATTTTCAATAATTAGGCCACCAGTTTTGTTAGTAAAACCTGGAAAGAAAAAATAACTTTGTATCCTATCTGCAAAAGATGATAGTTTATGACAGTCTTCTGCAAATTTCTCAGCTGTTAAATAATCTAAATTTATAACTAGACTATTAGCTTCTTTTATCTTTTGATTTAATTGACTTGGAAGTCTTACAGAAAAAGCTTGAATAATAACTCTTGTAGGAGTGAAGTCTTCACTATTAGAAGGCCAAGTTTTAATTTCTAATAAATGGTTAGATTGATCTTCTTTTGTATAAATTTGTTTCAAGGTGTTTAAATTATTGCAAAAAAATCTTACTTGATATTTTTTATTACAAAGATCCCTGCAAAGCCTTAAACAAAAGCCTGCATCGCCATAATTATCAATAACATCACAAAAGACAGAAATCATTAGTTTTAAGTTAACCTATTAAAATAAAAAAAGAAATTTTTAGTCAATACCAAATATTTTATTATTTGATGATTTTGAGCTGTCAAGCAATATTCAAAAAAAATATGAATTATTCTATTTGAAATAACTTACCGTATTGTAGATAATATTAGCAGTTAAAATTCAAAGTTATTTAACTATTTGATTTATAAAGAAAAATTATTAAGTTTTTATAATATATAATAATTATTGTTGGGCACTTGTAATGATTAGATTTATTGTTAAAAGAGACGGTCGTAAGGTATCTTTCAATGAAGATAAGATATCTAACGCAATAAGAAAAGCTTTAATTTCTTCACACCCAGATGATAAGTCTACCTCAGCTTCAGAAGAACAGTTAATTGAGAAATTAACAAGACAAGTAGTTTCTGAAATTGAGAAAGAAAATTTACAAGAGCCATCAGTAGAAAATACTCAAGATATTATTGAAAAAGTTTTGATTCAAAATGAAATGGCTCAAGAAGCTAAGAATTTCATTTTATATCGTCAAAACAGAACTAATGCCAGAATTTACAATACCGAATTAACCAAAATTTATAGAGATTTAACATCAAAAAGCACTGCTGACATGGATCTTAAGAGAGAAAATGCCAACATTGATGCTAATGCCCCTATGGGATTGATGCTTCGTTTTGGTTCTGAAGGTTCAAAAGATTACGTAAGAAGATATGTTTTAAGACCAGAACATTCAATTGCTCATTCTAGAGGTGATATTCATATTCACGATCTAGACTTCTACATGTTAACAATTAACTGCTGCCAAATTGGTCTTAAAGATCTATTTAAGAGAGGTTTTAGTACCGGTCACGGTTTCTTAAGAGAGCCTCAATCTATTCAATCAGCTGCTGCTTTATGCTGTATTGCTATTCAGTCAAATCAAAATGACATGCATGGTGGTCAGTCTATACCATTATTTGAGTACGATTTAGCACCTTATGTTGCAATTTCTTATTCAAAGCACTTATGCAAAGTAGTATGCATTTGCTTAAGAAATGATGATGCAAAAGTTGATGACTTAAAAGCTTACTGTAAAGAGATTTATGCTAAGTTTAATACATGTCTATCAGATGAGACTCAAGCACTTATTCGTAATAAAGTAATTGAAGTTTTCAAGAGAGAAGATCCTAATAAAGATCATCAAGCTGATGTTGATTACGTATTAAGTGAGGCAATTAAGCTTACAGAGCGTGAAACTTATCAAGCTATGGAAGCTTTAATTCACAATTTAAATTCTATGCAATCTAGAGCTGGTGCTCAGGTTCCATTCTCTTCAATCAACTATGGTACTGGTACTATGCCAGAGCATAGAATGATTATGAAGAATGTTTTATTAGCTACAGATGCTGGTTTAGGTGGTGGTGAAACCCCTATTTTCCCTGTTCAAATTTTCAAGGTAAAAGATGGTGTTAACACTAAGAAGGGTGATCCAAACTTTGATCTATTTGAATTAGCTTGCAAGGTATCTGCTAAGAGATTATTCCCTAACTTCTCTTTCTTAGATGCTCCTTATAATGCTATGTATTACAAGGAAGGTCATCCTGAGACTGAAGTTGCTTTAATGGGTTGCCGTACTAGAGTTGTATCAAATTATTTTGATAAGACAAAGGAAGTAATTCCTGGTAGAGGTAATTTATCCTTTACTACCATCAATTTACCAAGATTAGCTATTGAAGCTCATGGTTCTATTAGTAAGTTCTATGAATCTTTAGATGAGCTAATTTACATGGTATTTGATCAATTGATGGATAGATTCAAGATTATTGCTAAAAAGCAGGTACTAAATTATCCATTCTTAATGGGACAAGGTGTTTGGATTGATTCTGAGAGATTAAATCCAGAAGATACCATTGAAGACGTAATTAAAAATGGCACTATGTCAGTAGGCTTTATTGGTTTAGCTGAGTGTTTAGTAGCTTTAATTGGCAAACACCATGGTGAAAGCAAGGAAGCTTTTGATTTAGGTTATCAAATTCTAAAATACATGAGAGATATCTGTGACAAGCACACTGTTGATACAGGCTTGAATTTCTCATTATTCTCAACTCCTGCTGAAGGTTTATCAGGTAGATTCGTAAAAATTGATAAAAAGCTATATGGAATCATACCTGGTGTAACAGATAGAGAGTACTATACAAATAGTTTCCATGTTCCTGTTTACTATGAAATCTCTGCTGCAGAGAAGATTAGAATTGAGGGACCTTTCCACGAATTGTGTAATGCAGGTTCTATTTCTTATATAGAAATGGATGGTGATTTAACTAAGAACATTGAAGCCTTCGAAAAAGTTATTCTTTATATGAAGGAATGCGGCGTAGGCTATGGTTCTATCAACCACCCAGTAGATCGTTGTCCTGTATGTAATTACGTTGGAATTATTGGTGATGTTTGCCCTCGTTGTGGAAGACGCGATGGTGAAGGTGTAAGCATCGAGAGATTAAGAAAGTTGGGTGTAGGTTGCATCTGCACTGGTTAGTTGTTTATTGATATTACTTTGAGGTGTGTTATTTATGCAAACAAGATTACATGCTAGAAATGGAATCGTAGGCACTGGTGTTAAATTCGAAAGAATTAGAAGAGTTACCGGTTATTTAGTAGGTACTCTAGATCGCTTTAACGACGGTAAGCGTGCTGAAGAAAGAGATCGTGTTAAGCATTTAACTGTTTAATTTATGGAAGACGTAGATTATTCTTTATTAGATAAAACTACTGTTAGAATTGCTGGGGCTGTTGGCGAATCAATCGTTGATGGTCCTGGTATTAGATATGTAGTGTTTACTCAAGGTTGTCCATTCCACTGTAAAGGTTGTCATAATGTACAATCACAATCTTTAACAGGTGGATTAGATGTTAATCTACGTGTTCTTTACGATGAAATAAAATCCAATCCTCTAGTTAGTGGCGTTACTTTCTCAGGTGGTGAACCTTTCATTCAACCAGAGCCATTAACAATTTTTGCTAAAATCTTAAAAGCAGAAGGCTATTCTATTTGGGCCTATACTGGTTTTACATACGATAAACTTATTACTGATCAAAAACGATTAAAATTACTAGAATATGTAGATGTTCTTGTTGACGGACCTTTTGTTTTGTCATTAAAATCACTTGATCTTGATTTTAGAGGTTCAAGTAATCAACGTTTAATTAACGTAAAAGAGACTCTTGCAAAAAATTCAGTAGTTTTAATGGAAGGTTATAAATAACCTATAGTCTAGTTGGATAAAGTAACTGTATGTAGCTCATGTGACTTAATAGTTAAACTTGATGAGCATGATCAATATTGTCCTCGTTGTGGAAAAAAATTACTTTCCACTAAAAATCCTGTAAATAGTGATATTGCAGTAGTCTCTGTTAGCGCCATAATTTTTCTTATTATTAGCATTGTAGAGCCTTACATGTCCATAAATTCCATGGGCTTAACAGCTAATATGTCTTTACTCTCTATAGTGGATATTTTAGAAAAACAATGGGGTGGACTACTTTATTGCTTTCTATTTTTTACTTTTTTTGCACCTTTATACGTATTAGTTACTATCTTTTGTACTTGTGGTTTGAAATTTAAACCAAATGTATTAGTTGGAAAGATTTATTCCTTCAATCATAAGATGTGTATGGTTGATGTATTTATCTTAGGTATCATTGTAAGCTTAGTTAAGCTTACTAGTCTTGCTGAGGTAGTATTTTATACAGGCTTTTATACCTCTTTCATTTTCTCTATCTTGCTTTTATGGTGTTGTATTAACTATAAACCTGAAAAATTATGGAATGAAATTAAACCTCAAGAAAAAATTGATTTAAATGTAGGTGATAATGCAAAAGATCAGCAGGTTAAGTGCTGTCATGAGTGTGGCTACATATATAAATCAACTAATGCTGTAGATACCTGTCCTAGATGTAAAGCTAAAAACGAATATAGGATTTCTAATAGTATTGTTAAAAGCTGTTGTTTACTAATAGCTGCATTAATTTTTTACTTACCTTCAAATTTGTACCCTGTTATGTATACTGAATTTTTGTTTAGAACAACAGGCTCTAATATCATTGATGGTGTAGTTGCAATGTGGGAAATGAATTCTTACTTTGTTGCTATAGTAATTTTGGTAGCCTCCATATTTATACCTGCGTTTAAGATTTTATCGCTAGGCTACATACTTTATGTAAGTTCAAAGGCAAATGACTACAACAAGCTTAAGTTATCAAAACTTTATCGTTGTGTGTTATTTATTGGAAGATGGTCATTGATTGACGTTTATGTAGTTATCATTATGTCTTCTATTGTTAGAATTGGTGGAATTTTAACTATTTATCCAGGCTTTGCGATTGTGTGCTTTTGCAGTGTAGTGTTGATAACTATATTTTCAGCTGAATCATTTGATGAAAGGTTAATTTGGGACGATAAAAATGAAAAGTAATTTAAATTTGAACAAAAAACATATTTCATTTTATTGGTTTGTACCTTTATTAGCTTTAATAATAACAGCAAGTTTAATTTGGCAAAATTCCTTTAATAAAGGTGAATTAGTAAAGTTACATATTGCAGAAGCTACTGGAATTGAAATAGGAAAAACTTTAGTTAAGTTTCATTCAGTTCCTGTTGGCTTAGTTGAGAATGTAGTATTAAATGATAGATTAGATGGAGCTGTAGTCTCCATTAGAATGAATCCAAATACTGATAAATTGCTAAATGAAGACACTAAATTTTGGGTAGTTAAACCTACCATTCAAACTAATAATATTTCTGGTCTAGAAACCATTTTATCTGGTGTTTATATTCAGTTGAGTAAAGGTAAATCTTATCATTACTCAAGTGAGTTTTATGCTGTAGATAAAGCTCCTATTTTTTCTGATGAAAATACTGAGTATATTCAATTAAATCTTATTGGCTTAGGCAGTAAAGTTATAAAAAATGGTGTTCCTATCAATTATCACGGATTTCAAATTGGTGCTATCGAAAGTAACAACTTTGATGGTAATTTAGGCAAGGTAGTTTATATAGCAAAAATTAAAAAGAAGTTCGCTTATTTAATTGATACCAACTCTGTTTTTTGGATTGATTATGGCATCAATATGACCTTTAATACCAATGGATTCAACTTCAATATGCAAAATCTTGATAATTTGATTTTAGGTAGTATTAGTGTTGATAACCAATCTAAATTAAAAGGCAGGCAAATCCAAAATAATGACAAGTTTGATCTCTATGCAAACCAAGCTGAAGCAAGTTTAAATAAAGATAGTGATTCTCTTGAATATGTAGTCTTTTTAAAACACGGTATTCAGAATTTATCAGCAGGTAGCGAAGTAAATTTTAGAGGTATTACTGCTGGTCGTGTATCAATAGTACCTT
The DNA here is from genome assembly GCA_902785325.1 of uncultured Succinivibrio sp. Lineage (GTDB taxonomy): Bacteria > Pseudomonadota > Gammaproteobacteria > Enterobacterales > Succinivibrionaceae > Succinivibrio. The sequence goes on from CACZXZ010000009.1 coordinate 61,562, forward strand.
TCTTTGAAAAAGAAACAGATAAATTTGATGTAAATAAAGATATTCCAGCTCTTATTAGCATTAGCGTACCTTCTAAAGAAAAAAATGCTATTCAGTATAAATTTGATAAGTTACTAAAACAGGGGCTATTGTGTGCTAATGTAGATTCGAAATCATTTATTTCCCCAGGTAGTGTAATTAACTTAAAATCAGATACTAAAGCAAAATGCTTTACAAAAACCACTAAATTTAGAGGAATAAGCGTCATTCCTGTAGTTGATTCTGTTTCTTTGACTCAAGAGTTAAATACCTTTTCTCGTAAGCTAAATAAGCTTGATTTAGACAAACTTTCAAACAATTTAAATACTTCTTTAGATTCTCTAAATAAGACTATCTTGTCTGTAAATGAGGTTGTGTCAGAGCTTAAGAATAAGGGTACTATTTCAAAACTAAATTCAACCATTGAAAGCTATGATGAGAATTCAAAGCTTTATAAGTCAATAACAGAACTATTAGATAAACTAAATAACAATATGAATGAATTATCCCCAACTATTAAAAAGTTAGGACAAAAGAGTAATTCATTAGTATTTAGTGGTTCAGATGATAAAGACGTTGAACCTTCAGTTCGTTAGGAGTAATTATGGCAAAGTTTTCATTAATTATATTAGCAAGTATGATATTTGCTCTTAATGGATGTTCTTCTCAAGTTGTTAATTATGATAGGTATTCTCTGATAGAAGATGTTAGTGCTATATCAATTCAAAGTAATTACAACGTTGAAGTAAGCCTTAATGAGATCTTAAATCAACCTGGCATTGTTTTGAAAACTTCTGATGTCTCTTTGCGTTCTGCTAATAAACATCTATGGTCTTCATCCCTAAGAAGTCAACTTGAGTCAATCTTTAAAGATGTTTTGTATAAAGAAAATTTTGCTAAAAATACTTCTTTTGCAATTTATGTAAATAAGTTTAACGGGGCTCTTGATGGTACAGTAGAAATAGATTTATCCGTTGCTGCTTTCAAAAATAATAAGCAAATTCTCTTTAAAAATTACGTAAGAAAGGGAAAACAAGATGCTAGTGGATATGATGCCTTGGTGATTAAATTAAAGGGCTTCTATAAGGAAATATGTAAGGAAATAGTGGCTGATATTAGATAGTTTTGATTTGAAAAGATGATCTACTTAAAATGTAAGTAGTATTTTCTAGTGAATACAGATTTAGAAAATACTACTTTTAAAGATCTATTTGCCAATACAGAAAGTACTAAATATCTTACCTAGAATGTCATCTGAGGTAACTTTTCCTGTAATCATTCCAAGATAATCTTGAGCCTGTCTAATTTCTTGAGCACATAGCACAAGATCACCTGTTTGAAGGATCTCTTTAGCGTTAATGATATATTGATACGCTTTTTCTAGATTGGTTAGATGACGTCTTCTAGCAATAAATACACCTTCTACAGGCATAATTCCTAAGGCATCTGCTAATTCATTTCTTAATGAATTTAGACCATCTTCAGTCTTAGTTGAGGTAAAAACTTTCTTTAACTTAGAGAAAGGCTCTTGTTCTAAAAGCTTATTAACTTCTTTAGATACTGATTTATCTGCTTTAGAAATAATTAACAGAATTCGGTTTTCATCTTTTTCAAATTCTTTAATTTTTTCATAGTTATCAATAGCATCACTGCCATCTGATGATCCATCTATCATAAATAGTACCAAATCAGCCTTCTTCAACTCCTCAATAGCTTTTTTGATACCAATAGCTTCGATTTCATCTGATGGAGTATCTCTTATACCTGCTGTGTCAGTTATAACTACAGGAACACCACTTATTTCAATTTGAGCTGTTAATACATCTCTAGTAGTACCAGGTATATTAGTTACAATTGCTTTATCAGTACCTGATAAAGCATTTAGTAGGCTTGACTTACCAGCGTTAGGAGCTCCAGATAGAACAATCTTAGCACCTTCATTCAATTTAATACCTTGTTTAGCAATTTGAATGGTTTTAGCTGCTAATTGTTCTATAGAGTTTAATTCAAGATCTGTTTTTCCTGATTCATAAAAATCTTCATGTTCTTCAGGAAAATCTAAACAACCTTCTAATCTAACTCTAAAATTAGTAATCTTGTCAGATAATTCATTTAGGTTAGTTGCAAAGGTTCCTTCTAAGGAAGATAGTGCAGCTTTTGCAGCACTATCTGAACCTGCTGAAATAAGATCTTCAACAGCTTCTGCAGCTGTTAAATCCATCTTATTGTTTAAAAAGGCTCTTTTGGTAAATTCGCCAGGCTCAGCTTGTCTTATACCATCAATAGAGATTACTGCTTCAAGAACTCTTTTTGGTGCAAAATTTCCACCATGTCCTTGGAATTCAACTACATCTTCTCCAGTATAAGAATTTGGGGCATTAAAATACAAAACAAGACCTTCATCGATAGTCTCATTTTGTAATTTAAATTTTCTAAAATATGCAATTCTAGGTTTTGGATCTACATCACCTAGAATTTTAGCTGCTTGTTTTGCAAGTGGACCTGAGACTCTAACTACAGCAATACCACCTCTACCAGGTGGTGTTGCTATTGCAGCAATGGTATCTTCTATTGATGACATTGACTCTTTTCTCTATTAAGCTTTTTTCATGCTTAATCCACGTTTCTCAAGTGATCTAAAGATAATCACTTGTTGGAAGATTGTGAAGCAGTTTGAGATTAACCAATATAAGGTTAAGCCTGCTGGGAATGTACAGAACATAAAGGTAAAGATGAAAGGCATTGCCATAAATACTTTACGCTGAATTGGATCTGTAATAGGTGTAGGTGACATCTTCTGTAATAAGAACATGGATACACCGTATAAAATAGGTAGTACAAAGTATGGATCTTTTACAGAAAGATCAGTAATCCATAGAATGAAACTTGACTGACGTAATTCTGTTGATTCCATTAAGGTCCAATATAAAGCAATGAATATTGGCATTTGAATTAACAATGGTAAACAACCGCCTAAAGGATTAACCTTTTCAGCTTTGTATAACTTCATTGTTTCAGCACCAATCTTTTGGCGGTCATCTTTAAATTTCTCTTTGATTTCCATTAATTTTGGCTGCAATAAACGCATCTTAGCCATAGATGTGTATTGTGCTTTGGTTAATGGGAACATCACGCCTCTAACTACTAAGGTTAATAAAATAATAGCAAAACCCCAGTTGTTTACGATGCTGTGGATAAAGTTAAGAATTTTAAATAATGGAATAGAAATAAACCATAACCAGCCGTAGTCTACAGTTAAGTCTAAGTTCTTAGCAACTTGAGATAGAGCGTCTTGCTCTTTAGGACCTAACCATAGTTTTGAACCGATAGTTTTGTTTTCACCAGCTTTAATTGAAATATTATTAGTTCTGATACCAATAATAGCAGCAGTATTCTTTTCAGCTGGTGAAGAATAGATAACATTTCCATTATCATCGCCACTTCCAATCCAAGAAGAAACGAAATAGTGTTGGATCATTGCAACCCAGCCGTTTTTGGTTGCAATGTTAAGTTTTAAATCATCATTGATATCGTCTAGTGTTGCTTTCTCATAACGAGTATCATCAGTTGAATAAGCAGTTCCACGGTATGCACTAGCTACCATACCAAAGCCTGTATCATTCTTTAAGTAGCTATCATCGCAGGTTTGTTTTAACTGACCGTAGAAGCAAAGATTTAAATCTTTTTCTGAATTATTTTGAATATCGTAGCTTACGTTAACTACATAGGAATCTTTATCGATGGAGTATTTTTTAGTGTAAGTAACGCCATCTTTTTCATACACTAAGTTAGCTACAACTGTATTTTCGCCGTCTTTTAATAAGAATTCCTTTTGAGCAGCGGTAAATTCAGGTCTGAATTGATTGTCAATTCCATCTTTTCCTGCAAGACCACTTTGTGCTTGATATAGGAACTTATTGTTGGTCATTAACAAATGGAATGGATCGTCTTTGTCTTGATACTGCTTAATTTTTAATAATTTAGCATCAATAACATCGCCGCCCTTTAAGTTAACAGTTAACTCAAGATTATCACTTTTAATTGTTACTGTATTGCTAATATCAGACTTGTCATTAATCTCTTGATTTAGACTAGCCACAGCTGCATTTTCAGCTTCTTTTAAAGCGTTATCCTTATCTGAGTTCCAATCCCAGAATAAGAACATAGCAGCGCAAAGTAAAAGGATAAATAATAAATTTCTTTGTTGTTCCATTTGAGTAACCTTACGGAAATTACTTAATGCTCTTTTTTAGGTACAGGATCATATCCACCTGGATTTAAAGGATGACATCTTGAGATCCTTTTTATTCCTAGGTATGTTCCTTTAATAAAACCCCATTCTTTAATTGCTTCAAGAGTATATTGTGAACAGCTAGGGTAAAAACGGCAGTGCTGTCCTAGAATAGGACTAATGAAGATTTGATAGAAACGAATCAAAGCGATTGCTAGTTTTCCAAACGGTGAGATATTTGTCTCCATAGGCGTATAAAAACTTCTCGTAGTTCAGAATTTGATTTTTCTTCTATCTTTGGTCTTGCCAAGATTACAAGATCTATATTAGGAAGAGAATGTTGGTTTTGCCTAAAGGTCTCTCTAGCTATGCGTTTAATACGATTTCGCCAAACAGCCCTTTTTAAAACTTTTTTAGGTACAATCAAGCCGAGCCTTGAACCTTCCTTGTCGTTTTTGCAAGCAAGAACTAACACACCAGGTTCGCTAGCGCGGACAGGTTTTTTAAATACCTTATCATATTCCTCGGTAGACAAGATCCTTGCAGACCGAGGAAATATATTACTAGCCATTAACGGTAGTTAAACGCTTACGGCCTTTAGCGCGACGGCGTGATAGTACTTTACGACCGTCTGCAGTACGCATACGAACACGGAAACCGTGGGTGCGCTTACGCTTTGTAACGTTTGGTTGGAAAGTGCGCTTCATTTGTATCTCCAATGACGGTTCACACCGTCAATTATTAATATATTAAAATCTCAAATTAATCAGCTATTAATTGCTAATTAATACAAAGTACGACATTTTACATTGTAAATACTACTAACGTCAACACTGTTATGATAAAATCACAAGACTATTAATTAGTTAATACTGTTCATTAATCTTAATTAATTTTCTTATTCCTAGTTTTCTCATTATTTAAGGCTGTTTTATGGATTTGCAACAAATTTGGAATGATGTTATTCAAAGTTTTGTTGAATCAGAAAAAGATGAAAGTAAAAAAGCTTTGATACAGCTTTTAAGTACTCAGTGTTCCTTTACAATCAAAGATAATAATGTTTGTTTTTTATGCCAGAACGATATCGCTTATAAAGTAATTAAACGTTATGCTTTTGATTTTCATGATGAAATTAAGAGAATGCTTGGAAATAACTCACTAGCTATGAATATTATGATGGCTAGTGATTTTGTGGGGAATAATTCAAATAATCAAAATTATACTCAAGGAATCCAAGCTCAAGTAAATTCTCAAAATTCTTTTGCTACAACATCTGTATCCACACAGAATACTGTTGAGTTTAATAATCCTACTTATGCTGAAGCAAATACAGCTACTGTACAGAAGAAAGTTTCTTCTTTTAAGGATTATGGCAATATCAACCCTACTAAGACTTTTGAGAACTACGTTACCGATCCTGAAAATCAACTTGTATATGCTATAGCTCAATCTATTGCTAATAATCCAGGTACAGATTCTTATAATCCTTTCTATATTTATGGTGGATCTGGTCTTGGTAAAACCCATTTACTATGGGCAATTGCAAATAGAATTAAAGAAACCAAACCAAATGTTTCAGTAGCATATATCAGAGCAGAAGAGTTTATTAGAAGTTATGTTGATTCAATGGCTAAAAAAAATGCTTTTGATCCTCAACAGGTTCACTTCCAAGATAGATTTACTCAATATAATGTATTTATCATGGATGATATCCAGAGCTTAACTAGAGGTGAAAAGGCTAGAGATACTTTCTTTGATATTATTGCAGAGTTCTTAGATAAGCCTGGTAGACAACTTATACTAGCTTCTGATGTTCCACCTGGAAATTTAAAGAATTTCTCTCCAAGATTAGTTTCTAGATTCGGTTCTGGTGTATGTAGAGAAATCTATCCACCTAGCAATGAAACTCGCTTGGCAATTATTAAAAGCAAGTGCAGTGAATTAAAAATTGAATTCCCTGATTCAGTAGTTGAGTACATTGCTAATAATATTAGATCTAGTGTTCGAGAGATAGAAGGTGCTATCAAGACCTTAAAATCACATGTTGATTTAACAGGTCAGATGATTTCTCTTGATGATGCTATTAAGAATCTATCTAATTTAGTTAACGTAACTAGTCAGGTTACTACCTTAGATTCAATTAAAGACAGAGTTGCAAAAGAGTTTGAAATAAGTGTTGCTTCAATGGAATCTGCACTTAGAAAAAAGGAAATTACTACAGCCCGTTCAATGGCTATGTTAATTGCTAATGAACTTATTCCTACTTTGTCACTTTCTGATATTGGAAGATCCTTTAATAAGGATCATTCATCAGTTCTGACTGCTATTAGAAGAACTAAAGCTAGAATTGAAGAAAGTCAGGAAATCGCAGCAATTCATCAAAAATTAGTTCTTTCTTTAAAGAAATAATAGTTGGAGTTTACTATATGAAATTCAGCATTACTTTATCATCAATAAGTAAACAATTAAGCGAAGTTGCAAGTATTGCATGTTCTGCTCCTAACAAAGAAGATATTACCCAGAATATTTTAATTAACGTTACTGGTAATGAGCTTACTTTCAAGGCTACAAATTACAATATTGAACTCCAAACTAAAATTCCTGTAATGGATGTGGTATCAGAGGGTGAAACTACTGTAAATGCAGTTAAGCTAAAAGATACTTTAGCTAATCTTGATATCAACTCAGATGTTGTTTTTGAATTAGCCAATGAAAAACTAATTATTTCAAACAGCAGTGTTTCTTTTGAAATCAGAGCTCGTTCCTCAAAAGATTTCCCTTCTTTTGAGATTGATAATATCGTTCAATCAATTGTTTTAAAGCAAAAACAATTAAAGAATATTATTGATTCTTCTTCTTTCTGCGTTTCAAATGAAGACTTTAGAGATTACTTAAAAGGTGTTCGTTTTGAGCTTAATGGCACTAAGTTAGAAATCTTTACTTCAGATGGTCATAGAATGGCAATCCTAGAGACAAATCTTGATAATCAAGAGCCTACTATTGCTCCATTTGGCGCTATATTAACTAAGCGTTGTGCTACACAATTATCAAAGATCTTAGATGATAATGGTGAGTCTGAAGTTACCTTGTCCTTTACTAAGAATGCAGTTTTAACTACTTGCAATAATTACAGCCTAGTTTCAAAGCAAATTATCTGTGGTTATCCAAATGTGCGTACAGTAATTCCAAGAACTATCGATACTCAGTTATCAATTCCAAGAGAGAGTTTCTCAAACCTAATTAAACAAGTATCTGTACTTTCTTCAAAGAGAATTAACGGTGTAACCTTTAATTTTGGTAATGGCAAAGTTGATCTAAGATGCGAAAACTCTGAGCATGAAGTTGCAACTGCTAGCTTGGATTTACCTGATGCACAAACACCAATTGAGATTTCTCTAAACTCACAGTATGTAAGAGAAGTTTTAAACGTTCTAAAGTCAGAGAATGTATTATTCTGCTTTAGCCAGCCTATGGCTCAAGTTATGATTAAGCCTGATACTGAAGAAAATGAGTTTGGAATCAAGTCTAGCTACATCATAAGTAAAGTAGTAGTTTAATCTTTTCAGGTAGCCTTCAAAGGCTACCTTTATTCTTATTCATGAAATTATCTCATATCGTTTTACAAAATTACCGCAATCTACAATATATCGATCTTTCTCCTTCTGAAAGTATGAATGTGGTATTTGGTAAAAACGGATCTGGAAAAACCTCTTTATTAGAAGCAATTTCTTACTTAGGTTTAGGTAGATCCTTTAGAACCCCTAAATATCAATATCTAATAAATAACGAACAAGAATTTTTCGCTATAGCAGCCGACGTCTTACGAGATGATTCTTCCTTGCATGATACTTTAGGTATCTGTCGCTATAGAAATAAGAATATAGCTATTAAAGTTAATTCTCAAAACACTAATAGGTTAATGGATTTAATTGATAAATTCTGTGTACAAGTAATTCATCCTCAAGGTGTTGACTTAATTTTAGAAGGTCCAGAACTTAGACGTAATTTTATAGATTGGGGTATCTTTTATTCACAAACAGAATTCAAAAACTCTTGGTTAAATTATAGAAAGCTCTTATCTCAAAGAAATACCTTAATTAAACAGAAAGCTGCTTTCTCCATGTTTTCTGTTTGGGATGAACTTTTAGCTGAATACGGAGAAAAAATTGATAGTTTTAGGCAAAAATATTTAGAGGATTTAACCTCTATTTTGAAGGAAAATTTACGCTTATTTTTGCCTAATTTTGAATTTGATTTTCACTATCAAAAAGGGTGGACAAATGGCTTACAGTTGCGAACTGTGCTTAACTCAAACCTTGAAAAAGATAGCGTTTTAGGGTATACTTTTTATGGTTGTCACAGAGCTGAAATTAAAATTAAATGTAACAATTTTTTAGCTAGCGAAATCCTGTCTCGTGGTCAATTAAAATTGCTAGTTTGTGCAATGAGATTGTCCCAAGGACAGTTGCTTAAAGAACAGACAGGTAAAAATTGTGTTTATTTAATTGATGACTTAAGTTCGGAATTAGACAGTAATTCTCAACAGTTATTATTAAGTTTAATTCAGAAATTAGATAGCCAAGTATTTATAACAAACATAAATAAGCAATTAGAATTACCTAATTTTAAAGATGTTCTTTATATCAATATCGAAGATCTAACAAATAGTTAATTTTCAAAATAGAGGATCAAATGTCAGTAGAAGCTAATAACGATTATGATACTGGAAGTATTAAGGTGCTACATGGCCTTGAGGCTGTTAGAAAACGTCCTGGCATGTACATTGGTGATACTGATGATGGTTCTGGTTTACACCACATGGTGTTCGAAGCTGTTGATAATTCTATCGACGAAGCATTAGCTGGTTTCTGTACTCATATTGAAGTTACCATTCACGAAGACGGTTCTGTTTCTTGTGCAGATAATGGTCGTGGTATTCCTGTTGCAATGCATCCTGAAGAGCATGTATCTGCAGCTGAAGTTGTAATGACAGTTTTACATGCTGGTGGTAAGTTTGATTCTAATTCTTATAAGGTTTCAGGTGGTTTGCATGGTGTAGGTATCTCCGTTGTAAATGCACTTTCTGATAAACTTGAATTAACTATTAAGCGTGAAGGCTTTATTTGGCAACAAATCTATTTAAATGGTGGTCATCCAGAAGCACCACTTCATAAGATTGGTGAATCACAAGAGACTGGTACTAAAGTAAGATTCTGGCCTTCACCTTCAATCTTCTCTGATGTTACTTTCGTATATGCAACCTTAGCAAAGCGTTTACGTGAGTTATCCTTCTTAAATTCAGGTATTAAGATTACTTTAACTGATCTAAGAGAAGAACCTAATAAGCAAGAAGTTTTCCATCATGAAGGTGGTATTGGTGAATTTATCGCTTACTTAAATAGAGGCAAAAATGCTCTAAATGAAAAGGTAATTCACTTTACTAAAGCATGTGAAAACTACATTACTGTAGAAGTTGGTATGCAATGGACAGATGCTTATACAGAAAATGTTTATTGCTTTACTAACAATGTTCCTCAAAAGGATGGTGGTACTCACCTTGCCGGTTTCAAGCGTGCAATTACCACAACTTTAAATAATTACTTAGAAAAACAAGGTTATACTAAGAAGTTTAAGGTAACTACTTCTGGTGATGATGCTCGTGAAGGTTTAACTGCTGTTATTTCAGTTAAGATGCCTGACCCTAAGTTCTCATCACAAACAAAGGATAAACTTGTTTCCTCTGAAGCAGCAACAGCTGTTGCTAACTCTGTAACAGAAAATCTTGAGTATTTCTTACAAGAAAATCCTAAGGATGCTGAGACTATTTGTTCAAAGATTATTGAGACAGCTCGTGTTCGTGAAGCCATGAGAAAGGCTCGTGATATGTCTCGTAAGAAGGGTGGTATTGATTTAAATGTCGCTCCAGATAAGCTTGTAAAATGCCGCGAAAAAGATCCTGCATTATCAGAAATCTTCTTGGTAGAGGGTGATTCTGCTGGTGGTTCAGCAAAGGGCGGTAGAAATGCTCAATATCAAGCTGTTTTACCTTTGAGAGGTAAAATTCTTAACGTAGAAAAGGCTCGTTTTGACAGAATTATCGATTCTCAGCAAATTGGTACTCTAGTAAGTGCCTTTGAGTGTGGTATTGGTAAAGAAGAATATAATCCTGATAAGTTTAGATATCACAATGTTATCATCATGACTGATGCTGATGTTGACGGTGCTCATATTAGAATTCTTCTATTAACTTTCTTCTATAGACATATGCCAGAGCTTATTGAGAGAGGTTATGTTTATGTAGCTCAGCCACCTCTATATAAGTACGAAAAAGGAAAGCAGGTCGTTTATGTTTTAAATGACAAGGAAGCCTTACAGTACAAGACTAACATGGCTATCGAAGCTGGTTCTATTTTTGTTAACAGAAACGCTGCACCTTTATCAGGTGTTGCTTTAGAGTCATTATTTACCGATTATAATAAAGTACTATCTAGAATTTCTAAGTTATCTCAAAAGATAAATAGAGATATTCTAATCAATCTAATGTACTACAAATTCCTAAATAATGAGACCTTAAGTTCTGAAAGTTCAGTAGCTCAATGGTGCGATGGCTTTATTAAATTATTGCCTGCAAACATGTCAGAGGGTGTTTACTTCAAGTATGAAGTTAAATACGACTCTATCAATAATATCTACTATCCTGTAATCATTCAGCACGTACATGGAATTGATTACAGATATGCTATAGATAATCAATTTATGTCAACTACTGATTACCAGTTACTCAAGGATATGAATGCTAAAGTCTTTGATCTAATTGAAGATGGTGGATATGTACAAGTTGGAACTAAGGAAGTTCCAGTAACTAATTTCCATCAAGCATATGAGTTGTTAATGAAACAAGGTTTTTCTGGCGTAAAGATTCAGCGTTACAAAGGTCTAGGTGAAATGAATAAAGAACAATTATCTGAGACCACAATGAATCCTGATACAAGATCCTTGCTAAGAGTAAGCATAACAGATGCAATGGAAGCAGATCGCCTATTTACCGAATTAATGGGTGAGGATGTTGAAAATAGAAAGGTATTCATTGCTGAAAATGCTTCAAAAGCAAATCTAGATATCTAGTCCAATAAAGCCCCGAGGAAATATCTGAGGGGCTTTTCTTTCTTCCTACTTTTTTCTTCAATTCATTTAAAAATTTTTTCTCACCAAGTAATCTATAGTTTGTTAGTATTGCTACCATATTAACGTTCTAGAATTTTGTCACATATGTTCCACGTGGAACAATTTTCTTTACCTATAATTTATGATTCTACTATTTTGAGCATGTTCAATTTTCTTTATACTATTTCACTTTTCTCTCGATGCATCTATTCGAATCGAAAGAGAAAATATCAAATTTGAACAATTATGGACAGTCTAATTCTATGTTTATTTCGATTATGTTGGTAAAGCTGTTAAGCAGAACGTTAATAACAAGACATTCTAAAAGTTAAGTTCAAACCCTGTATAAATGTAATCGCTAAATCTTAGGCTTGAAACGAAAAATTGAAATTTGATGTTCCACGTGGAACAATATGCGATGATCTTAAGTTTAATTCTATCGAGTTAGGATAATTGTTTGTACTTTCAATTTACTCATTTACATACTGTTAGTTAAACCTTAGTAATCTAACAGAGAGCTGATGTATTACCAGGGAGTCAAAAGGATTTGTTCAGCGATATATTGGAAAATAATATAATTCTGAGCCATAAAATCTTCTAAATATGGTCCACTAATTCTTCCTAACCAGAGCCTCATTTTTGATTCTTAATCGATACTTAAAGTGGATTCATAGATATTTTGGTGAGTTTAGAGCTATTCTATTGGTTTTAGGCGGGATCAAAAGATAATGTTTCAAGTTTTGACCGACTTAACCATGGCTCTGATATATATATTGGCAATTGCATATCTAACAGTGAATAAATGAATGCGAAATTGTATGAGTAATATACAATTGTTCTACCTGGAAAAATAAGACTTTCCTGTTGTCGATTACTCAAGTTTGATTATTCAGATCAGGGTAGGAGTGAATACTATCAATATAAATATATAGAACATCCATAATATTTGTGATTTATATTAAGTGTTCCACGTGGAACAACACATTTAAGAAATGTGGACCGATAATTTCATTCGTTCACTACAATTTTGGAATGCATTTGAGAATTTCCGTTAATACGTTACTGAAAATTTTTGCTCTCAACTGTGTGATTTTCAATTTTTGTTTGGATCAGCATTAGTTCTTGAAATCGTGCTAGGAAGAATATGCTAAATTTTTAGTATGAAATCCAATGGTAAGAAATGTTCCACGTGGAACAGTTAAACAATTGAACATACCACGATGCCGTTTAGTTCTGTACTAGAATTCATTGAATAGTTACTTCTATTTACCAATCTTCTGACAAATAGAATACTCTCTAATTGGAGAAATATTCTAAAGGCGTATTGTATCCTCTAAAAGAGCTTATATTTGTTCAAACAAATTTAGTTCAGACTATCTATTTAAACTGCTATGAATTGTAATGTTCCACGTAGAACAATACTCCATTGAAATACATGAAACAAAATTACGTTTAGTTCTGTTCTAGCGGCTCTTTGAAATGTTCAGTATATACTGATTTATATTAGAACAGATGCTCATAAATAGATTTATACATGATACGAGTTTGAATCTCGCTTTGGTCAGTAGTTGCATCTGGATGATAAGTTTAGAATTTGTATACTACCGAAAGTGAATTGAATTGTTCCACGTGGAACATTTAATGTATGAATAACAGCAAGTTATGGAGATTGCTGAGAAGGTGAAATGTATTAGGGATAAAAAAGGGGTGACAAAATCACCCCTCCTAATTTAATTGATTAGTATAGTACTGAAATATCGGCTGTTTGACCAATGATTAAGTGTAAATTTCTTAACAATGCAATTCTATTGGTTTTAATTGCAGTATCGTCTGAATTTACCATTACATTCTCGAAGAATTGATCAACAGGATCTTTGAGCTCAGCTAGTTTTGCAAGTGCTTCAGCATAGTTAGCTTCGTCATAGTACTTGTTAATAACTGGAGTAATCTTCTGTAAGATTTCGTACAATTTGATTTCGTACTGATCTGATAATAAGCTTTGATTTACAGAAGTTTCAGTAATATCTGATTTACTTAATATATTATTGATTCTCTTGTAAGCAGAAGCCAAATTCTCAGAAGCAGGGATTTCCTTGAAGGCCTTAACAGCCTTTACTCTTCTATCAAAATCTAATAAATCAGAAGGTTTAGTTGATAGAACAGCTAAGAAAATGTTTCCTTCAATGCCTTGATCCTGGTAAAAAGCTTTTAATCTGTTGAAGATATAGCTGATTACATTATCTTTAGTTTCTTTAGATAGTAGTTTATCAGCTAAGATTGAGCAAGCCTTCTCAACAACATCAACTACATTTAGTTGAATTGAGTTCTCAAGGATAATTCTTACAATACCAATTGCAGCTCTTCTTAAACCGAAAGGATCTTTATCGCCCTTTGGTAATTGGTTAATACCAAAAATACCAACTAAGGTGATGAATTTTTCTGCAAGGCTTACAGCAATTTGTACTGGCTTAGTAGGAACAGCATCACCTGCAAAACGAGGTAAGTATTGTTGGAAAATTGCCTCACTAACATCGGCATCTTCACCGTCTAGTTCGGCATAATGCATACCCATTACACCTTGTGTATCGGTGAATTCTGTAACCATGGTTGAAGCAAGATCGCACTTAGCTAAGTGAGCTGCTCTTGCTGATTTTTTCTCATCAGCACCAATTAGGTTTGCGATATAAACAGCAAGTTGTTCTACACAATTAGAACGGAATGCAATAGTACCAATATCCTTTTGGTAAACAATATTCTCTAGTTTTTCAAAGAATGACTCTAAAGTGTACTTTCTATCTGTGTTAAAGAAGAATTCAGCATCTGAAAGTCTTGGTCTTACAACTCTTTCATTACCAGAAATTAGAGAAGTTGGATCTTTAGGATTGATGTTTGAAGCAAAAGCAAATGAAGGTAGTAACATATGATCCTTATCATAGATTGGGAAGTACTTTTGGTCACCCTTCATAGTGTACACAAGAGCTTCAGCAGGTACCTTTAAGAATCTTTCCTCAAATGATGCCTTAAAGATATGAGGTGCTTCTACAATAGAAGTTACCTCTTCAACAAGAGAATCATCTAAATCTGCAATACCATTTACTGAATTAGCAATCTCAGTTACTTGGCTGATAATAGATGCTTTTCTCTTCTCGTAGTCAGCAACTACAGAGCCTTCTTTTAATAATTGCTCTTCATAAGTGTCTGCTGATTTGATTGTTACTTTTTGTGAACCTAAGAATCTGTGTCCATTGATGGTAGCAGATGATTCAACACCAAGGATACTACCAGGTATTAACTCATCACCGTACATCATGCATAGAGTATGAACTGGACGAACGAATTCCTCTTTCTTGTCACCCCAGTGCATTAGTCTTGGAATAGGTAATGCTTTTAATGATGATTTAAACAATTCTGGAACGATAGCAGATGCAGCTTGACCCTTTTTGAAGGTCTTAATGAATAGCCATTCACCTTTATCGGTCTTTAATCTTTGAGCATCTTCAATCTTGATGCCGTTAGCGTTAGCCCAACCTAAAGCAGCTTTAGTTGGATTGCCGTTTGCATCGAATGCAGCTTTAATAGCAGGTCCTTTTACCTCTATTTCCTTGTCTGCTTGCTTATCAGCAAGATCAGTGATGAATAGAGCTAGTCTTCTAGGAGTTGCGTACCATTTTGAACTTGAAAAAGAAAGTGAATTCTCACCTAATAGTTTTACAAATGAGTCATGCAATGATTGTGCTAAGGTGCGTAGAGACTTTGGTGGTAACTCTTCTGTACCTAATTCTAATAATAAATTCTTAGTAACCATGACTGATTAGTCCTTTACTTGATTATTGTTTTTACACATAGGGAAACCAAGAGCTTCTCTAGACTTGTAATAAGCTTCAGCTACGGCCTTGGATAAAGTTCTGATTCTTAAGATGAATCTTTGTCTTTCTGTAACGGAAATAGCGTGTCTTGCATCTAGAAGATTAAAGCAGTGAGCTGCCTTTAAAATTCTTTCATATGCAGGAAGTGGTAGTGGCTTCTCTAGATTTAAAAGATAACTACTTTCTTTTTCCATCTGATCAAACATCTTAAATAAGAAATCAGTATCAGCGTATTCGAAGTTGTAGGTTGATTGCTCTACTTCGTTTTGATGGAAAACGTCACCGTAAGTAACAACACCATTAGCGGTATTAGCCCATACTAAGTCGTAAACTGTTTTCTTCTTTTGAATGTACATAGCAAGTCTTTCTAGACCATAGGTCAACTCACCAGTAACAGGGAAACACTCAAGACCACCTACTTGTTGGAAATAAGTAAATTGAGAAACTTCCATACCGTTAAGCCAAATTTCCCAACCTAAACCCCAAGCACCTAATGTTGGGTTTTCCCAATTATCTTCAACAAAACGAATATCGTTTTCAGTAGGGTCAAAACCAAGCTCTTTTAAAGAACCTAAATAAAGTTCCTGAATATTGTCAGGACTTGGCTTTAAGATTACTTGGAATTGGTAGTAATGTTGTAATCTGTTTGGATTCTCACCATAACGACCATCAGTAGGTCTTCTAGATGGTTGAACATATGCACATGAAATAGGCTCTGGTCCTAATGAACGTAAAAAAGTCATTGGGTGAGAGGTACCAGCACCAACTTCCATATCAAATGGTTCTGCAATCATGCAGCCATGACGCATCCAATAATCTTGAAGGGTTAAAATTAATCCTTGAAAAGTTTGTAGGTCATACTTGTTAGACATTTGATTTAAACCTTACAAAATAAAAAAGAACTTTACAGTTCACGTAACAATAAAAATAATTTGATATTTTACCATTAAAGCAGACTAAATTGCGTTGTTTATGGATATAAAGGACGATAAATTAAGAAAAAATTTGCTGATTAAACATATCAGCAAAGCAATATTGTTGAAATTTAAATTTAATGTTGAGTTTTCTGTTTGAAATGATCACGCTTGAGTGGATTAGAGATATCAATTAAGTCCTTTTTTAATTACAAAAAGATGAGGATTTGATTTGTCTGGCATAGACACTAAAGTATGTTTCATAAATTTACAAAAGGAAGGAATATCTCTTAAAGAAACAGGATCATCAGATAAAAGATGAAAGATTTGTCCTTCATTTGCTTTTCTAATTTGATTTCTCAAAAGAGTTAATGGTTCAGGACATCTTAAACCAATACAGTCTATTTGGATGATTTCCACATTTCATTCCTTTGTTAAGCTTAGTAAACAAGACAATTATAGATGTTCAGAAGAAAAAATTTAAAAAAAATTAAAAAAAACTTGTAAAGGTAAAAAAAGTCTGTATAATGTGCACACATCAAGTGATGCTGGCATAGCTCAGTTGGTAGAGCACCTGTTTTGTAAACAGGGGGTCGTGGGTTCAAGCCCTTCTGCCAGCACCATTTCTCTCTTAAACGCAATCCCCAAAATTCTCTGATGTGATACAATAAATTTGTGTATTTGTTGTAGAGAATTATTATGCCTGAATTACCTGAAGTTGAGGTTACAAGACGAGGGATCATTGATCCTTTACTAGCTCATAAAATCTCAAAAGTTTACTTTGATGATAAGAGTCTTAGAAAGCCTTTTTCTCAAGATCTTAAAAAACTTGAAAACGCCAAGGTACTAAAGGTAGAACGAAGAGCTAAATACATAATCATAACCACTGATAAAGGTTATTTGTTAATACATCTTGGCATGACTGGTCATTTAAAAGTTAATGCTAAACCATGTCAATTGTCTATTCATGATCACTTCGCTATAACCACTGATAGCAATGTTCAAATTGTACTAAACGATGTTAGACGCTTTGGTTTAGTTGAGTATTTTGGTGAAGACAATCCTCCTTGTGAAAGTTCTCTATTAAAAAGCTTAGGTGTAGAACCTTTATCTGAGGACTTTACTGCAGAATATTTGTTTAAAAGACTTAACCGATTAAAAAAATCTATTAAACAAGCTTTAATGGATAATTCTATTGTGGTTGGTATTGGTAATATCTATGCTAGTGAGATCCTATTTGATACCTCAATATTACCTACAAGAAGCTCACATAGCATTACACTACAAGAGTGCCATGCCATAGTTAAAAGTACTGTTAAAATCTTGAATGAATCTATCAAAAAAGGTGGCACAACCATAAGAGATTTTGAAGGTGCTGATGGTAAACTTGGATACTTTGTGCAGAATTTAAAAGTCTATGGTCACTATAATGAACCATGCCAAACTTGTGGAACTAAAATAGAAAAGATAGTTCAAGGGCAACGTACTACCTACTATTGCCCACATTGTCAAAAGTAAGACTACTTCTTAACTAAATCACAAATCTCTTTAGGCACAAAAGGTGTCACATCACCTTTATGGATAATTACCTCTCTAACTAGAGTTGAGGAAATATAAGAGATTTGAGAGTTAGATGGTAGCATTACTATCTCAATTTCAGGGGCTGCAAGTCGGTACATACCAGCCAGCTGGTTTTCATAATCAAAATCAGCTACAGAGCGAACACCACGAATTAGAATGTTAGCTTGTTTTTCTTTTAAAAAAGAAATTAACATCCCAGAAAAACCTTCAACCTTGATATTAGATAAATTTTTAACAGATTTTTGGATTAGAGAGACTCTAGTATCTAAATCAAATAAGGTATGTTTAGAAGGGCTATTAGCGACTGCGATAATGACGTGATCAAAGATTTTTGAAGCTCTAGTAATGATATCCATGTGACCTAAGGTAATAGGATCAAAGGTTCCAGGAAAAACGGCTAATGTATTCATAGTAGTTAAATTTGGTATTTATCGATAGCGTAATCAAAAGTGTTAACAACTTGCTCAATGGAAATATTCTTCATGGCATTAGGATCTTTCACTCTATATCTCCAATTGAGCTCTTTTCCATATAGTTCTTTTTGGCATAATTGGTCATAAACACTTATCTGAAGATCTTTAAAATACCAAGACCCCACACGCTTAGGATCGTGAATAGCATACAAGCTAATTACTGGTACTTGAAGTGATGAAGCTAAATGCATTGTAGCGCTATCTGGGGAAAGCACAAGCTTTGATAAACTAATTACAGCTGCTAATTCTCTAAGAGAAGTTTTACCACACAAATTGATTACATTATCACCTAAGTTTTCTTGTAGTATTGAGCAAATTTGCATTTCAATTGGATTTGGAGAACCAATTAGTACGACTTTAAATCCTTTCTCAATTGCGTGTTTAGCAATGGCGGTATATCCATCTATTGTCCAATTTTTGATGGCTTTAGCTGAGCAAGGAGAAATAGTAAAAATTCTTTGACTATTTAAAACTAAAGTCTTAGCACTTTCAATTTCCTGCTTTGACAAATCATAGTCCCAGCATGGAGTTAAATCATCAAAACCACTTTGATGTGCAAATTCTAAAAATCCTGCTAAAACATGAGGATCTTTTGGTGATACAACTTCTTTATTTATAAATAGATTTTGGCATTCTCTGCGTCTATCTTTATCATAACCAAGTTTTACAGAGGCTCTTATAGCTGTGGATAGTAAAGATGCTTTAATTGAAGTTTGTAAATTAAATAAAGCATCGTACTTATGGTTTGATAATTGCTTTTTTAATTTAAAAAAAGACTTTAGTAAGCCATCCTTTTTTATATCAACAGGAGTTAGAGGAACAATAGATGTGCCATCTTCCTTAATAAAAAGCGATGAGAATCTCTTATCAATAACAAAGTTTACTTCTATATCTTTGTTAGATTTATGCAATGCATTTACTAAACCAAAAGCATTGATGCAATCACCAAGAGCTGATAAGCGTAAAATACAGATAGATTTAGAGTCGTTTTTCATCAGAATTTGAGCTAATTGTTGAAACTTAGATTATTGTAGCTTTAAGTTAATAACTTTAAAAGTGGATAAGAATGTATAATGGAGACAAACATTGGAATGTGACTCTATGGAAAACTATTTTAAGTTAGACTTTAATAATACTAGTTATTTAGTTAATTCACTTTTGCCAAAAGCACAAGAACAAGCTTACTACGAAGATTATTTTGATCTTGCTAAAATTACTTCTCAATCTAAGGTAGAGACAAGAGGTGGTAGAGGTCAAACCATACTATTTGCTAAAGATAACTTAAACCTCATCTTAAGAAGCTATAAGAGAGGCGGTTTGTTTGGCAAGCTAGTTAAAGATAAATTCTTTAAATTTGAAAGTCATCCTCATAGAGCGTTTGATGAGTTTAGATTGCTATTAAAGCTTAAAGCACTAAACTTACCTGTTCCAACACCTATCATTGCAAGGCAAGAGACCAACCTAATTAGTGTAAAGCAACAAATTGTAATTGAGAGATTAGTTGGTTTTAATGACTTATCCTACGTGCTATCAAACAGAAACCTTTCTGAAGAAGAATATCTACAAATTGGTAAATGTATAAAGAAATTTTTTGAAGCAGGTGTACTTCATACAGATCTAAACATTAGAAATATCCTAATTAATGATAAATTAGAGGTATATGTAATCGACTTTGACAAATGCTTCCTATTAGAAAAATTAAGCGATAATAAGAAGCAAAGCATGCTAGATCGTTTAAAAAGATCCTTTAATAAAGAGCTGTTAAAGAAGCTTGATTGTCAAAGTGAGTTTAATGAAGAGTATTTTAATAAACTATGTAATGAAGCTCTAAAATCAAATTAAGCTAGACAGAGTAAGGAGCAAAAAGTGAAAAGTAATAAAACAGTCGTAATCTTAGATCACCCAAATTATGATCTATCTAATGCAAATCGTAGATTTGTTGAGGAAATGAGAAAGTATCCTGATGATATTCTTATTCACAATCTACAAAGTTGCTACCCTACAGGTCAAATCGATGCAAGCAAAGAGCACTGTTTAATTGATAATAACGGATCATTAGTTTTTGAGTTTCCATTATATTGGTTTACCTGTCCACCAAAGACTAAAGAATGGTTTGATAAAGTCCTAACCTCAGATTGGGCTTTTAAAAACGGTAATCATTTAGAGGGCAAGAAAGTAGCAATCGCAGTAACTTGTGGTAGTGAGGAAGCTGCATACACTGCTGAAGGTCGTCATCACCGTAAGGTTGAAGAATATTTAGCCTGCATGCTACGTGCTTTTGAGATGTGCAAAGCAGATTATGCTGGTACTTTCGTATTATATGGCATCAACGATAAAGAAATTGTTAACGCAGATGCCATTGCTGCAAGAGCAAGAGAATATATTGATTTCTTAAAGTCTATTCAAGCTAAATAATAAACTTCTCCATATTGCTTAAAGTACGTTTAAGAGCACCACGCCCTTGTTGTTGAATATCAAGGGCTTTTATTCCAGTCTTTTCTAAAAGCTCTTGATCCTCAAGTAGTTTTACTATGAGTCTTGTTAATTCCTTAGGGTCGTAAGCAAGGTAGGCTCCATTAGCATCAATTAGCTTATCAAACTGCTCTTGGAAATTGTGATAATCAGGACCTGTAAGAATTGGCAGTGAGAAATAAGCTGGCTCTAAAGGATTATGTCCACCTACATTAACAAAGCTACCACCCATAAACACTAGATCGCACAGACCTAAGTAAAGCTCTATTTCACCCATAGTGTCGCCAATTAAGACATCAGCGCTAAAATCACAAAGATCTTTTAATTCTGACTTCTTTTTAAAGGTAATTTGATTAGAGGTTAAGAGTTCGCAAGCTTTACTTACAGTAGTTTGATGTCTTGGAACTAAGACCAATTTTAAATTAGAAAGGTGTTTTTTAGCTTCAATAAAGGAATTGATAACGATTTCCTCTTCACCCTCGTGGGTACTTATTGCTCCAAATACTTTTCCTTTAAACAATTGATTTTTGTAAGTTAAAGCCTTAGCAAATAGCTCATCTCTTGGTTTTAAATCGTATTTGATGTTTCCTGTAACCTTTAATTTATCCTCATCAACACCAATATGCTTAAAACGCATTAGGTCGGCAAAACTCATGCATAAAACACTTGATAACTTATCTGCAATAAGGTGTTTTACGAGGAATTTATGTTTTAGATAACTTTTAACATTCTTATCTTGCAAGCGAGCGTTAAAGATAACTACAGGACAATGATTTTTATATGCTTTATCAAGCATATTAGGCCAAAGCTCAGTATCGATGATAAATAAAGCTTTAGGATGGAAAGCATGAAAAAAGCCCCATAAGCTAAGTGGTGAATCTAAAGGAGAGATTGCAACGTGTACATCTTTAATGGTTCTTGCTTGCAAATATCCTGTCATGGTCATGGTTGTAACCACAACCTTTTGATTTGGGTGAGTTTTAGTAAATTCATTTACTAGTGGTTTTAAAGCGTTAATCTCACCTACAGAAGCTCCATGAAACCAAACGAAATTACCTAATTGTTTCTTGTAAAAACCTAATAAATTAAAAAACTTTACTCCGTAACTAGGATCTTTTCTTTTTTTATAGCTTAGAAAAGTAGCTCCAATAGGAGCTATAAAAATAGTTAAAATTTTATAGAGCAAAAGAACTATCTGTGCGTAAAGTTTCATAATTATAGATTTACTAGTTGTTTTAGTTTTTCAATTACAAGTTCTGGCTTAATACCCTTTTGGCAAGCATAGGTATTAAATTTACAAGTTCTCTTAAAACAAGGGTGACAAGGCTCTGTGGACTCGACACAAATTGCTTTATCAGATAAAGGTGGAGTGTAATGAGTTGAAGTTGAACCAAAGATGCAAACTTGAGGAATATCAGCTGCAGCTACAGTGTGCATTAAACCTGAGTCATTGCAAACAGCTGCGGTTGCGTGACCAACAATATCTAGAGCTTCAGTTAAATTAGTATTACCTGCAATATTGTAAAAGTGTTCTTTGTTTTGAATGTGAGAGTAAATACTCTCTACAGTAGGAATATCTTTCTTTGAACCAAGACCTACTACACAACCACCTTGTTCAATCCACCAGTCAGAGACTTTTGCAAAATACTCTACAGGCCAAAGTTTAGATGGACCGTAATTAGCTCCACAGCCTAAAATTAACATCTTTTTGCTAGTATCTAGCTTAAGTTTGTTAATCAAGCTTTCTGAAAGTGGCTGAATAGTTAATTTAGGATATGCAAATTTTGGTAAATCCAAAGCTGTTTTAACCTTATTCTTATCAAAGGCTAAAGCAACATATCTTTGTACCATTAAAGGAAAATCCTGTTTATTTGTTCTTAAGTTATTAAGAATGAAATATCTAGATTCACCTTTAAAACCAATTCTTTGAGGGATCTTTGCAAAAAAGGCAATTAAGGCTGACTTTAAGGAATTTGGTAACACAAAAACCTTGTCATAGTGGTTTAATCTTAATTTTTTGCCTTCTTGATAGCGTTGTTTTAGATTAAAAGCACCGTGAGCAAAAGGATTTACTATTTTTGCATCAAGCTCAGGCATTCTATCTAAAATAGGCATGGTATATTCAGGTGCATAGATATCTAGAATGCAATTTGGTTCTTGACGTTTGATTTCCATAAATAGACTTTGAGCCATAATTAAATCGCCAAGCCAAGAAGGAGAAATTACAAGATAGCGTGGTTTACTCATATTTTGTTCACTTATAGTCAGCATTTTTAGTTTTTTGTTGATTATTAAAGATTATAATAGAAACAATTAGTTTTTTTTAAGGAAAAAAATATGATCATTGTTACAGGTGGAAGCGGATTTATTGGTTCTAATATCGTTAAACACTTAAACGATAGAGGAATTAAAGATATTTTAGTGGTTGATAACTTAAAAGATGGCCACAAATTCATCAATTTAACTGATCTTGATATTGCAGACTACATGGATAAGGAAGATTTCTTAGAGTTATTTACTGATGAGAAAGCTTTTGAAGCTAAATATGGGTGCAACAATATCGAAGCAATCTTCCATGAAGGTGCTTGCTCATCTACTACAGAATGGGATGGTAAGTACATCATGAAGAACAATTATGAGTACACAGTAAAACTATTTGAATTTGCAACAGCTCATAAGATCCCATTCTTCTATGCTTCATCAGCTTCTACCTACGGTGATGGCAATGTATTCGTTGAGGATAGAGAGAACGAAGGTCCATTGAATGTATATGGCTATTCTAAGTTCTTATTCGACGAGTACGTAAGACGTAGACTTCCAACCTTAAAGTCTCAAGTTGTAGGCTTAAGATATTTTAATGTGTATGGTCCACGTGAGGGTCATAAAGGTACCATGGCATCCGTAGCCTTCCACCTAAATAACCAAATGCTAAGAGGTGAGAATCCTAAGTTATTCAAAGGCATTGATGGCTATGAAGATGGTGGTCAAATGCGTGATTTCGTTTATGTAGGCGACGTTGCTGAAGTTAACTTATGGTTCTTAGAGCATAAAGGTCCATCAGGAATTTATAACTGTGGTACTGGTCGTGCTGAACCATTCTTAAATATCGCAAAAGCTGTAATTAAGCATCACGGTCATGGTGAGGTGGAGTTTATTCCATTCCCTGAGAAACTAATTGGTCATTATCAGTGTTATACCCAGGCTGATTTGACTCAATTAAGAAACGCAGGCTGTGATATTGAGTTTAAGACAGTAGCTCAAGGTGTAGCTGAGTATCTAAAATGGCTCAATTCGAAATAATTGACGAATATACCTATGAAGTATGCCTTCTCCCTAAGGAGAAGGCTTTAGCCTTTGTAGATTATTTACAATCTATTGGTATCAATGCGAAGGCTAAAGTAGGATATTCTGGAAACTACATTATTTTTGTAACCAATGAACTTGAGGTTACCAAGGCAAAACAAGAACTCATAAGGTATGCAACCTCTCCTTATGCTAAAGAGTTTAACAAGGCATCTTGGGATCAAGGCAAAACCATAAAGAATGAAAAGCAAATCAAACCTTCCTTTGCTCTTCCACTGTCGATAAATTTACTCTCTATAACTACTGCAGTAGAACTACTTTGCATTGTTCTATATATTGCGCTTTTAGTTAATGAAGAGTTCGTTTTACATTATTTTGCTTTAAATAACTTAGAGCAATTTGATAGTTGGTATTCCTTTTATAAACTCTTAACACCATCCTTAGTGCATTTTAACTTTATGCACATTGCTTTTAACTTAGTAATGTTTGAAGCAATGGGAAGACCTATTGAGAATACTTTTGGTAAAGCTAAATTCTTAGTGTTGATTCTATCTGTGGCACTAATTTCTAATATATTGCAGTATGGTTTAATGACTCACATAGGCTACTTTGGTGGTTTATCAGGCGTAGTTTACGGAGTTATAGGTTATTCTGCCTTAGTTTCCTTACGTAAAGATTTACCTGCATCCTTTAGGGTTCCAAGAGGTTTATTTACAGTAAGTGTTATCTTTATTTTGCTAGGCTTCTTGTTTAGTGGAATAGCAAACTTATGTCATTTAGGTGGTCTTGTAGTAGGAGCTGTATCTGGCTTTATAGACTATAAGCGAAAATCACTTAAATAGGAGTAAAAAAATAAGCTACCATAAAAATGGTAGCTTATCCTAAATCTTTGTAGCTAGATTATTAGTCTAGAGTAACAATTGATTTACCAGTCATTTCTGCAGGAATTTCCATACCCTTTAGATATAACATGGTAGGAGCGATATCTGATAGACGACCATCTGCTCTCATAGTTGCCTTTCTACCGTAGTAGATGAAAGGAACTGGTAGGTTGGTGTGAGCTGTATAAGGAACACCAGTGGTTAGATCCTTCATTCTCTCGCAGTTACCGTGATCAGCTGTAATTAAGCACTCACCATCAACTTTCTTTAGAGATTCAATTACACGACCAATGCAGGTATCAACAGCTTCACAAGCCTTAACAGCAGCATCAAATACACCAGTGTGACCAACCATATCACCATTTGGATAGTTACAAATGATCATATCGTATTTGCCAGACTCGATAGCTGCACATAGCTTATCAGTAAGCTCTGTAGAGCTCATCTCTGGTTGTAAGTCATAAGTTGCAACCTTTGGACTTTGGATTAGAATTCTGTCTTCGCCAGGGAATACAGTTTCAACACCACCGTTGAAGAAGAAGGTTACGTGAGCATACTTCTCAGTCTCAGAAATACGTAACTGAGTCATACCCTTCTTAGATAACCACTCACCTAGAGTATTAGTTAAATCCTCAGGTGGGTAAGCACAATCAGTCTTAATGTCAGCTGCATATTGAGTTAACATTACGAAACTTGCAAGCTTTGGCTTAACTTCGCGAACAAAACCAGTGAAATCAGCGTCTGAGTTTACAAATGAACGAGTAATTTGACGAGCGCGGTCAGCACGGAAGTTCATGAAGATTAGTGAATCGCCATCCTCAAGAGGAGCTTTCTCACCAATTACAGAAGCTTTTACGAACTCGTCGTTTTCGTCACGAGCATAAGCTGCATCTAAAGCTTCATCAGCAGTTGCAAAAGAACCGAACTGGCTCTTGCCTTGAGTTAGAAGATCATAAGCTTGTTGAACACGATCCCAACGGTTATCTCTATCCATTGCATAGTAACGACCAACTAAGGTAGCAATACGACCTACTTTTGCTTCCTTGAAAGCATTTTCGATAACTGCAATGTATTCGTGTGCTGAACGAGGTGCAACGTCACGACCATCTGTAAAGGCATGGAAATAAACTTTCTTAGCACCACGTTGTGCGGCAAGTTTAATCATAGCAACGATATGATCTTGGTGTGAGTGAACACCACCTGGTGACATTAGACCCATGATGTGAACTGCTTTGCCAGCAGCTACAGCTTTATCAACAGCTTTGCATAGAGTTTCATTCTTGAAGAAATCACCATCTTTAATTGCTTTACCAATTCTGGTTAATTCTTGGTAAACAATACGACCAGCACCGATATTGGTGTGACCTACTTCTGAATTACCCATTTGACCTTCAGGTAAACCTACATCAATACCAGAAGCTTGAATGTCAGTGTGAGCATAATTTGCAACTAGGCTATCAAGAACTGGAGTTTTAGCAGCTTCAACAGCATTGAATTCTTTAACTGGATTGTCGCCCCAACCATCCATAATAATTAGGGCAAGAGGTTTTTTGTTTGCCATAAGTTCTCTATTCTCTAAATTAAAAAAACAAAATTACGATGTATTTTACAGTATTTATCTTGTTTTTAAGCGAAATATACAAAATTAAATTTTTCTAAAATCTATTGGTGCAAAAAATTCTCGATAATAGGTTAATTTCAAATTTGTGAGGATTAAAAAAATGTCAAGAAGTCGCATCTGCATATAGCTTATTGATTTAGGATCTGTGACTAAAGGCTTTTTAGATAGCTTACAGTTATGATAAAATCTTGTATTAACTTACTTTTATTTATGAGGTGTCATTGTGGGTGATTTTTTCTCATCTGACAATTTTTCTGAACTAGTTGCATTTGCAGGTCGCCATCAAATCATGGTGATTGTATTTTTTGCTCTTTTAGCTGCTTTAATTTATGTACAAGCAAGAATTTTAATTGCTCGCGTAAAAAAGCTAAACTCCAATGCTGCAACAGCTAAAATCAACCATGAAAATGGTGTTTATGTTGATGTAAGAGCAAATAATCTATTTGTAAAAGGTCATATTGCTAACTCTATCAATATTCCTTTAAATGAAATTAAGGAAGGAAAATTAAATCGAATCGACAGCTATAAAGATAAGCCTGTAATTTTAGTTGGCAAAGACAAGATGGATTCAGATTGTTTCAACGGAGCAATTTCACTTAAAAAACAAGGTTATACCTGTGTATTTACTTTAGATGGTGGCATTGCCCAATGGTCAATGGACAATCTTCCTTTATCAACAAAGAAATAAATTAAAAGAAAACTTAAGGAATAAAGACTATGTCTGATAACGCACAACAACCACAACAAAACAATCAACCAGCATTTGATATTATTCGTTTGTATGCTAAGGATTGTTCTTTAGAAACTCCTAATGTTCCTACTATCTTTACTAAAGAGTGGAAGCCTGAAATCAAAGTTGACTTTGATGCAAAGCCAAACAAGTTAAATGAAGACAGCTATGAAGTTGACTTACGTGTAACTGTAACTTGCAAACTAGGCGAAGAAGTTGCTTTTATCTGTGAAGTTCACCAAGCTGGTATCTTCTTAGTACGTAACATTGATGATGCAACAAAAGATTTCTTATTATCAGGTGTTGCACCAAACATTTTATTCCCATATGCTCGTGAGCACATTTCTTCTCTTGTAAACCGTGGAACTTTCCCTCCATTAAATTTACAACCAATTAACTTTGAAGCTATGTACCGTGCACAACAAGCTCAAAAAGCTCAACAGGCTCAATCAGATGTAGCTAATGGTGCTGCTTCAAACGAGGCTCCTCAGGCATAGTTAAAGATATTTATGTCTGATTTTGCTTTTGCGTTAAGCGTGATAGGAGCTGGATCTTACGGTACAGCTCTTGCACAATCTACAGCATCAAAGGGATTACCTGTGATGCTGTGGTCTCGTAACAAAGAGTCTGCTCTAAAAATGCAACAGGAGAGGACTAATGACAAGTACCTTCCTTCGGTGCATTTTGAAGATTCTTTAGTTGTTACCTCTGATTTAGAACAAGCTATAAAAGCTTCTAAAAATATTCTAGTAGTTGTTCCATCTCACACCTTCAGTGAGGTTCTCTCTGCAATAAAACCTTATCTTACAAGTGAGCATAGACTTGCTTGGGCTACTAAAGGCTTAGATAAAGGTACAGGTCGCTTATTAAGTTCTGTAGCAGTTGAAGTTTTAGGTAATGATATACCTATGGCTGTCTTGTCAGGTCCTACCTTTGCGATGGAATTAGCTAAAGGTCTTCCAACTGCTATTGCTATGGCAGGTACTGATCAAAACTTCATCAAAGAATTTTCTGATTTGATGCATACTAAGACCTTTAGAATTTACGCAAGTGATGATTTAATTGGTCTTCAATTAGGTGGAGCTATTAAAAATGTCATCGCTATAGGCGCAGGTTTATCTGATGGACTTGGCTATGGCGCTAATGCAAGAACTGCTCTAATCACTAGAGGTTTAGTAGAGATGTGTAGGCTTGGTATTGCACTTGGTGCTACAGATCGCTCCTTTATGGGGTTATCAGGTTTAGGTGACTTAATCTTAACTTGTACTGATAACCAATCTAGAAATAGACGTTTTGGTGTTTATATTGGACAAGGTTTGAGTTGTGAAGATGCTCTAGCAAAAATCGGTCAAGTGGTAGAGGGTTACACTATGAGTAAGGTTATCAAAGATCTTAAAGATAAGTGTAATGTTCAGATGCCAATTTGTACTGAAATCTATGAAATCTTGTATAACAATAAGTCAGTTAAGGAAGCTGCTTTATCTTTACTAAGCAGAGAACAAAAAGCAGAATAATGGAAGTTGATCCTCATTTAGAGGATCAACTATTGTTGCTAACCGTAAGTCTTGTCAGTAACTTCGTGTTCTGTTACGTCAACAACGTCTTTAATCATTCCAGGGAAAGCTTGATTTAGTTGAGTTTGAATACCTTCTTTTAAGGTAACTCCAACCATTGAGCAACCTAAGCAACCACCTGTAAATTTAACCTTTACTATACCATCGTCGGTTACTTCAACTAAAGAAACTGCGCCACCGTGAGCTGCTAGTGATGGGCTTACAGTTGAATCGATAAATTTCTTTAATCTATCAAACATAGTTGCATCAGCAGGCAAGTCTTGTTTATTTAAGTTTGGAGCGTGGAAAGTTAATAAGTCTTCACCATCATCATTCTTTGATAGATCAATAATAGAATCGTCTAGGTACTCAGATACAGACTGATCAATAACAATCTCAAAGCCCTTCATTTGGAAGTGCTCATCATTAGGAGTGATGTACTCTTTTGGGCAATATAGGATGCCACATTGAACGCCAGGGGTTCCTACATTAGTAGCTGTAAGACGGATTGCTAAGCCATCCATCTTTTGCTTGGTAATGATTTTTAAAAAGTATTCTTGAGCTTTATCGCTAACACTAATTTTGGTCATAAAGATCCCATTTTTAACACGGAAAATACACTTGAAATGTAAAATTCTTAAGTTTGAATATTGTATACGATTTTTGTGTCGTTTGTTTACTTATCTGACATAAGAAAATTTCTTACATTTTATTCAAATTATTAACTGAAAATAATCGCATAAATTTACAAATTACTGTAAAATCGTACTGTACTTAAATGAAAACTGAGCATCGCTCAGGTACTAACACGTGGAGAAAAAAATGAGCTTATTTGACGAGCTTAATTTAGCTAAATATGGCATCAGCGCTGCTGCTGAGATTGTTCACAACCCATCATATGAAGACTTATATGCAGAAGAGACCAAAGCTGGTCTAACTGGTTTCGATGTAGGTCAAAACACCGAGATGGGTGCTGTTAATGTAATGACTGGTGTTTACACTGGCCGTTCTCCAAAAGATAAGTTCATCGTTAAAGATGAGACTTCAAAGGATACTTTCTGGTGGACAACCGACGAGTTCAAGAACGACAACAAGCCTCTATCAACAGAGTCTTGGAATGCATTAAAGACTCTTGCTGGTAAAGAATTATCAAACAAGAAGTTATATGTTGTTGATGGTTTCTGCGGTGCTAACGCAAATACTCGTATGGCTATCCGTTTTGTTATGGAAGTTGCTTGGCAGGCTCACTTCGTAACAAATATGTTCATCCGTCCAACAGCTGAAGAGTTAAAGAACTTCAAGCCAGACTTCGTTGTTCTAAATGCTTCAAAGGCAAAAGTTGAGAACTACAAAGAGTTAGGTCTAAACTCAGAGACTGCTGTTGTATTCAACTTAACAGAGCGTATGCAGTTAATTCTTAACACCTGGTACGGTGGTGAGATGAAGAAAGGTATGTTCTCAATGATGAACTACTACTTACCTCTAAAGGGTATTGCTGCAATGCACTGCTCAGCTAATACTGATAAAGAAGGCAAGAACACTGCTATCTTCTTCGGTCTATCAGGTACTGGTAAGACCACTCTATCAACCGATCCAAAGCGTCTACTAATCGGTGACGACGAGCACGGTTGGGATGATGATGGCGTATTCAACTTCGAAGGTGGTTGCTATGCTAAGGTAATCAACCTATCTAAGGAAAACGAGCCTGATATTTGGGCAGCTATCAAGCGCAATGCATTATTAGAGAACGTAACTGTTTCTGCTGATGGTAAGATTGATTTCGCTGATAAGTCAGTAACTGAGAACACTCGTGTTTCTTACCCAATCAACCACATCACCAACATCGTTAAGCCAATTTCTAAGGGCCCAGCAGCTCAGCGCGTAATCTTCTTATCAGCTGATGCTTTCGGTGTTTTACCTCCAGTATCAATTCTTGATAAGGGTCAAACTCAATACTACTTCCTATCAGGCTTCACAGCTAAGTTAGCTGGTACTGAGCGTGGTATTACTGAGCCTACTCCAACCTTCTCATCATGCTTCGGTGCAGCATTCTTATCATTACCTCCAACCAAGTACGCAGAAGTACTTGTTGAGAGAATGAACAAGTCTGGCGCTAAGGCATACTTAGTAAATACTGGTTGGAACGGTACTGGTAAGCGTATCTCTATTAAGGATACTCGTGGTATCATCGATGCAATCTTAGATGGTTCTATCGATAAGGCTGAGACTAAGACAATTCCTATGTTCTCATTCAAGGTACCTACAGCATTACCTGGCGTTGATCCTAAGATCTTAGATCCACGTGATACCTATGCAAACCCAGCAGATTGGGATGTAAAGGCTAAGGATCTAGCAGAGCGCTTCATCAAGAACTTCAAGAAGTTCGAAGCTTTAGGTGGCGACCTAGTTAAGTCAGGTCCACAACTATAATTTAATTAAATTATTAGTTTAATTTAATTTGTAAGCCCGACTATTAGTCGGGCTTCTTTATGGAGGTACTTATGGGTAAGCCATTTGTTACTCGTGAAGGTTACGAACAACTACATAAAGAATTAGATTTTTTATGGGAAGTAAAGCGTCCTGAAATTACTCAAAAAGTAAGTTGGGCTGCAAGTTTAGGTGATCGCTCTGAGAACGCTGATTATCATTACAACAAAAGATTACTAGGTCAAATTGACCGTAGAATTCGTTATTTAAGACATTGTTTAAATGATTTGCAGGTTATTGAATATAACAAGCAGCAAGAAGGTCGTGTTTTCTTTGGGGCTTATGTAGAAATTGAAGCTGAGGATGACGGCAAGCTTTTGCAGATCCGTATTGTAGGTTCTGATGAAATCTTTGGCAGATCAAATTGCGTCTCTGTCGATGCTCCTATGGCTAAAGCATTACTTGGAAAAGCAGTCGACGATTGTGGTGAGGTGATTACCCCAAAAGGTAAACGTACTTGGTTTGTAAACAAAATCTCTTACACTAAGCCTGATTGGTTTGAAGAGCAAAAGATCGTAGAAAATTCTTTAGCTGTTGAGGATGATGATGTTCAAGTAGAAGTTGAACAGATGTCAGAAGATGAGCAAAAGAAGATTGAACAAGAGTATTTAAAGACTTTAGTTCACGATTAGGAAGTTGTGTCGATAAAATTACCATATACTGATCTTTGGGCACAACTACCATACTTTGAAGCTATGGTTTTTGATTTGTAACCATTGCCCTTTTCTCTTTTTTGATCAGCATCTAAAGAATAATCAACACCACTTTTACCAAAAGCCCCTGACAGAGTAGCTCTTATCTCGTCAATACTTGCAACTTTTGAGGACAAGCTTTTTGACGATAAACTAGAACTTGCCCCACTAGCACCACCTTGCTCTTTTGTTTTCTCAGCTTTTGCTTCAGTAGTTTTTTCTTCTTTTTTATTCTTTATAGTTCCCTTTTGGGACAAATTCTTTTCCTGACTTACTTTTAAAATTGAGTCAGTTTGAATAAAAAGATTACTGCTAGTTGGAACGTTAGCTGCAGTGTTTTGTGCTGCACCTTGGTTTTGAGAGGAAGCTGCGTTTTGATTGAGTTGAGGTATAGTTTCACGAGCCATACTATCTCTGCGGGCTTCTGCAGCTCCTTGCGGAAGTCCGATATTGACAACATTTGAGATAGTACTGTTTACAATATCCATAGAAAGTATCAAATTTTAGTTAAACTACACCCTTACTTACTTTATCGGAAATTTTAAAGTGAAACTTTAAAATTAAATTTCGTTAATAATCAATAGGTTAAATAAAAAAGAATAAATTTATAATTTTTTTTAGCTCATCAGGCTCGGTATAAAATGGCATATGACCAGAGTTTTGAAGTACTGCGCACAGATGATATGGAGGGTTGATAATTTTATTTGCTAGAATGGATTTAACTAAGTGATCTTTTTGCCCGAAGATATGCAAACAAGGGATTTTAATGGAATTAAAAGCTTCTCTATGGTCAGAATAAGACATTTTATATATTCCATTTTGTAATACTTCAGTATCAATCTCACCCATCTTATCGTAGGCTTCTATAAGTTCGCATCCTTGCTCTTTAGTAAGTAATCCTGATTTAGTTTGCATTTTAAAGAACAATTTAATAGAACGATTATTTCTTTGTCCATCAAATAATCTTTGTGCTTTGACTACATATTTATAATCAATACCAGGCCAATTAGGATCACAAGGAAATTTTGGGGTGCCACAGATGGATACAAACTTTGAAATCTTATGATCTTTATCATTAGCTATCGCTCTTATTGCTACTAAGGTACTTAAAGACCAGGACATTAGATAGCAATTATTAGGAATAGTATTGAGCAATAAATTTGCACTTTGTCTTGTAGAAATACTAAATTTACTAAGAGCTTTTGATTTACCATAACCTGGCATATCTACAAGCATTATCTTAAAGTCTGGAAATAAGTTTGCCAAAGGCTTTAGAAAGTGATGATCACAAGCCCATCCAGGAGTAATAACCAAGGGAATACCATTAGGATTGCCAAGATAGGTAACACCTAATTTTAGATCAACAGTTGAGTTCATAACGGTATTTAATAGAAGGCGCTACATAAAGCAGCGCCATTTTGAAGAATTAAACGCCTTTAGCTTTTCTATAAGCAATTAAATCTTCGATTGAAAGGCAGGTTAGATCGTGCAGCATAGCAAATTGAGTTACGCGAGGTAATTTTGCCATTAGGCCATCAGGAGCACATAGCTCACATAGGATACCAGCTGGTTGTAGTCCTGCTAGTCTTGCTAGATCTACAGAAGCTTCAGTATGACCATCACGCTCTAAAACGCCACCGTCTTTTGCAACTAGAGGAAACATATGACCTGGAGATGCTAGATCTGAAGGTTTGCCATTTGGATTGATAACAGCTTTAATTGCTTTAACTCTATCAGGAGCGCTTACACCGGTAGTAACACCGTGAGCTGCATCAATTGAAATGGTAAATGCAGTTCCATAAACAGATGTGTTATGCTCAACCATCATAGGAAGTTGCATCTTTTGAGCTTGTTCTTTGGAAATGCATACGCATACGATACCGGAACACTCACGGATCATGAAAGCCATTTGCTCATCAGTTACAGTTTCTGCTGCGTAAATCAAATCGCCTTCATTTTCACGGTTTTCATTGTCTACAACTAAAACACCGCGACCTTTTTTTAGAGCCTCGATTGCAGCTTCTACACGGTCAATTGATGTATCGCCAAATGGTTCTAATAAGTTTTTAAAGCTCATTGTTTCCTCTATATAAATTAAGAATTATTTCTTGCATCGACCATAATTGCTTTAAGAGTTTTTACAGCTTCAGTAAGACCTGTAAAGATAGCTCTAGCAATAATGCTATGGCCAATATTAAGCTCGTTCATTTGTGGAATTCTAGCTATTGCTGCAACGTTTTGGTAGTTCAAGCCATGACCTGAGTTTACACCAAGACCGATACTATCAGCATAGGCTGCCATAGAAGTTAGAATTTGTAATTCCTTTTCTTGCTCTTGAGGATTGGTTGCATTAGCGTAACGACCTGTGTGGAATTCAACAAATGGTGCACCAACCTTTTTAGCGGCATCAATTTGTTCTTTTACAGGATCAATAAACAAAGAGCAAACAGTTCCTACTTTATCTAATTCATTAACAGCTTTTTCAATTTTAGCCATGTTAGAAATTACATCTAATCCGCCCTCAGTAGTAACTTCCTCTCTTCTTTCAGGAACGAAACAAGCTTTCTGAGGAGCAACTGCTTTAGCGATAGCTAAAATGTCATCAGTTACAGCCATCTCTAAGTTTAAGGAGGTCTTGACGGTTTCACGAATAATACGCACATCTCTATCAGTGATGTGGCGACGATCCTCACGCAAATGAGTGGTAATACTATCTGCACCAGCTAATTCTGCAATAGCAGCAGCGGTAACAGGATCTGGATAATCAGTGCCACGTGCATTTCTTACAGTAGCAACATGATCGATGTTTACACCAAGATATATAGGCTTCATAATTTCCTTACATTCCTTAACAACAATTAGCAATATTATAACTTGATCTAGTGCAAAAAAATTTAATTTTAAAATTGTTTTTCTTATTTTTATAATCGTGAGATTTTTGTCATAATTCTATTTTTTTATCATATTTCTTTGAGCTGTAAGTCACAGCGATAATAATAAAAAACTTTATTTTCGACAAATTAACCTATTATCTAAAGGTCCTGATACTTTTCTGTCCTTTTCTTAAAGTGATCTTTATGAGGTAAAAAATGACAAAAATCTTGAATTACGGATCATTGAATATCGATTATGTATACGATGTTCCTCATTTTGTAAAAGCTGGCGAAACTTTAATGTCTAAAAAAAGACAAATTTTTGCTGGAGGAAAAGGTCTTAATCAATCAGTAGCTTTAGCAAGAGCTGGTGGTAAGGTTTACCACTTTGGTGCTGTAGGTGAAAAAGACTCAGAGATTTTAACCTCAGTGTTAAAAGAAGATCATATCAATTCAGACTTCTTATTAAAAAGAGCTGAAGCTAGCGGTCACACCATCATTCAAGTAGATGAGAGTGGACAAAACTGCATCCTTTTATATGGTGGTGCCAATCAATCTATTACAGTAGAGGAAATTGATAAGGTTTTAGCTAATTTTGAGGCTGGTGATTACTTAGTACTTCAAAATGAAACTAATAACATTGAGTATGTTATCAATAAAGCTAAAGAAAAAGGTTTAGTAATCTGCTTTAATGTTTCCCCATTTAATGATTCTATTAAGCAATTACCACTTAAAAAATGCGATTTTTTAATTGTAAATGAGATTGAAGGTGCAGCCTTAGTGAATATGGATGAAGCTACAGATCCTTATTGTTTACTAGAGGCTTTAGCTTTAGAGTTTCCTGATTCCTCCTTTGTATTGACCTTAGGCTCTAGAGGTTCAATTCTTAAATTAAAAGGTCAAGATTGCATTAGTTGTAAGTCCTTTAAGGTAGAAGCTGTTGATACTACTGCAGCTGGTGATACTTATTTAGGATACTTAATTACTAATTTATCTAGTGGGATGAATCCTGCTTTAGCTATTAAGTGCGCAACAGCTGCTTCAGCTTTAGCTGTGCAAACTAAAGGCGCAACCCCATCAATTCCAAAAGCTAATGAAGTGTTAGACTTCATAAAGAAATCTAAGGTTGATGTATTAGTAGAGCACTTGTAGGAGATTTTTATGAAAAAGATTGGTTGTTTAAATTCAGAATTATCCTATGTCATCTCAAAACTAGGCCACTTTGATACTTTAACTGTTGGAGATTGTGGCTTACCAATTCCTAAAGGTGTACAGCGCATTGATCTTGCTGTAACTTATGGTGTACCAAGTTTTGAGTCTGTATTTAAGGTTATTGATAGTGAAGCTAAGTTTCAAAAGGTAACTATCGCTAAAGAAACTAAAGAGCAGAACCCTGAGTTTTACAAGTTTATTTGTGAATGGGCTAAAAAAGAACAGGTAACCGTAGTTGAAGTTCCTCATGAGGAACTTAAAAAACAGTCTCAATCTTCTGTGGCTGTGGTAAGAACAGGTGAGTGTAAGCCTTATAGTAATGTCATTTTAGAATCTAACGTATCTTTTTAAATAATGACTACAGCTAAAAGTAACGATAACAAGACTAAGACAAATTCAATCATGAGTTTGCCTTTGTCTTATGTTTTAAGTTTGCTTTCCCAATTCTTTCCAATGCCAGTACATATCTTTAAAAGTGATAACCACTATTTAGAGAAATTTAATATCGATAGTGATGACGATTTAAATGTACTAAAGACAGATTTTGCTTTAAGAGAAAAAGTACTCAAGCTTATAAGAAATCGTAAGGTTGGTTTAGTTACAGATGAGAAACCATTTGTGTTTGGTGGTGTCGTTTGTAATGACGATTTAACCTTAGTCATTGGACCTATTGTAATTGCTGATATCGATCAGAATTTAAGTAAGCTCTATGCACTCAAGCATAAAGCTAATAATGTCTCACCCTTAAGATGTGATGTCAGAAAACTTGCTGCTATTTTGTTGCTGTTTCACAGCGCTATGACTAATGAGCACATTAGTATCAATGACTTTTTAGATGCTAACTTTTTAAGTCTAGAGGTTATTGAATCTACTAAAAAACAAATTGCAAATATCATTTCAAGGCAATCTTTAACTAATAAACCCCATAATCCAAGTGTATTTGAGGATAGTATTCGTCTTGCGATAAAAAATGGTGACGAGGAGACATTAAAAAAGAGCTTGAATTCAATGTATGCAAGCATGAGAGGTACGTTATCTAGGAATGAATTAAGATCTGCTAAAAACTTAGCTATCGTAGATATAACAATTGCCACCCGTGCTGCTATTGATGCAGGCTTAAGTGCTGAAGAACTTTATGTTATTTCTGATGCTTTTATTATGGAAGTTGAAGAATGTAAGTTTCCTTCAGATGCGCAAGCCTTAGCAAGAGCCTGTGCTTTAAGATGTACTCAATTAGTCGCAAGACATAAAACTCAAATGCTAAAGTCAAATACCAATTCTTTAGTAGTTGCTCGTGCCTGTGAATATATTGAAAGACATGTCTATGATAAGTTTAACGTGCAGAAACTGTGCGAAAAATTAAAAGTAAGCTCAAGTTACTTGTCTAAATTATTTAAAGATGAAAAGAAAATAACCTTAGGCGAATATTATCGTAACCGAAAAATAGAAGTAGCTAAGATCCTTTTAACTACTACTTCAAAGGATTTATCAGAAATCTCAAGTCTCTTAAACTTCAATTCCCAAAGCCATTTTGGACGTATTTTTATGCAAGTGGTTGGGACTACTCCATCAAAGTATAGAAACAAAAATGCCTTTAAAGATCCGATATTGTAACGATTGCATATTTGGATAATCTATTGAGCAATTAAATAATTTTCGTTCAAAATATTGTTGCGATCCTCAACGCAAAAATTAGTTATCTTAAAATAGAATTATGAAAAAATAAGGATTTTTGTGCAAATTTTAGAAGTTGATGTCTTCTATAATCAATTTTGTAAACGGTATTGATGTATTAATTACTGTTATACAAAACAACAAACATAGAATATAGGAGTGTATCCGATGAAGTTATCTAAGATTTGTTCAACCTTTGCTGTAGTTTTAGCAGCTTCTACTTTTAGTTATTCTGCACAAGCTGCTGACGCAAAAGTTTTAACTGGTGGTGGTTCTAATATTATGTACATTATTACCCCATCTCACTCTAATCCATTCTTCAAGACTGAAGCTGAAGTTGCAGCTAAAACTGCAAAAGAGCTCGGCTACCAAGTAAAGATGGTTTCTCATGATGATAGTCCTGTAAAACAATCAGAGTTATTTGAAACTGCAATTTCTGATAAGGCTGCTGCAATTATTTGTGATAACGCAGGTGCTGATGCAACCGTATCTGCAGTAAAACGTGCATACGAAAACAACATTCCTACATTCTTAATAGACCGTGAGATTAACGAGCAAGGTATTGCTATCTCTCAGATTGTTGCTAATAACTATCAAGGTGCAAAGGGCGCAGCTGAAGTATTCGTAGAAGCAATGGAAGAAGAAGGCGAGTATGCTGAGTTATTCGGTATTGACTCTGATACTAATGCTAAGACTCGTTCTACAGCATTCCATGAGGTTATTGATCAATATCCAGATATGAAGTTAGTAGCTGTACAAACTGCAAACTGGGATCAGAACTTAGCTTATCAAAAGATGGAGACTATTTTACAGTCTTATCCAAATCTAAAAGGTGTAATCTCTGGTAACGACAACATGGCTGTAGGTGCAGCTGCTGCTATCAAAGCTGCAGGTAAGACCTTAAAGATCATTGGTGTTGACGGCTCAAACGATGCTAGAGATGAAATCTTAGCTGGTAACATTACTGCAACTGCAATGCAACCTGCAGCTTTAATTGCGGAGACTGCAGTTCGTCAAGCAGATCAATATCTAAAGACTGGCTCTACTGGTAAACCTGAAAAGCAGTTAATCGACTGCGAAATCATCACTGTTGATAATGCTAAGAAGTTAAATAACTTCGCACTATCAGAATAGTCTAAAACTACACCACAGCAAAAGCTGTGGTGTTTCCTAACCTATTGATTTTTAAAAAGTGCCTGTAAAGGTAGGGATATTTTCAACCTAAAAAAGGAGAAATAGTATGACTAAAGGTCGTATTGTTACAGCCGTAATAGCAGCCTTAGTTTTGGTTTATGCTGGTTTTACAGCAACAATTGTAAAAGAAGGTCAGGAGGCAACTCTAACTGGTGAGGTTGCATTTGATCCTACTACTGAGGCAACTAATTTCTGGAAAGAAAAGTCAAAAGCATATTTTGATGAAAATGCTGTGGATTTGACAACCTTAATTGAAGAATCACAAGGTGATTTTGCTTCAGTTGCAAGCAAGTATGGTCACTATTCTATGGGTGATAAAGGCGAGTTATCTTTTATTGTTAAAGGTACCGCTACAGTAAAAACTATTAAAACAAAGCTTAGAGCAGGTTATCTTGGTGTGAGTGTTGATGGTATTCCTGATGATTACCAATTAAGAATTCAAGTAGGTCCAGTATTTAAAGGATCAGCCGTTCGTGACTCTATTAGCTTAATTTCATACAAAGATTACAAGAATCAAATTGAATGGGCTCAAGTATCAGTAGCTTTCCATGATCTAATTTTAAAAGAAATTTTATCCCCAATCGATCTTAATGCTACAGAAGGTAAGCAACTAGACTTTATTGGCTGTTTTACTGTTGCAAGAAAAGGTTTAATTCAAATTACTCCTGTTAAGTTAGAACTAAAGTAGGTGAATTATGAGCACAAATGATGAAATCTACTTGCATGCTGAGAAAATCGACAAGATTTATCCTGGCACCAAAGCGCTAGACCAAGTTTCTTTTGATATTAAGCGTGGCAAAGTAAATGTTTTAATTGGTGAGAATGGTGCTGGCAAGTCTACTTTGATGAGAATTATTGCTGGTATCGAAAAGCAATCTGCTGGAAAACTATACCTTCAAGGTAGAGAAGTTGAGTTTAACTCTACTGTAGATGCTCGCAAAGAAGGCATCGCTATTATTCACCAGGAGTTATGTTTGTTCCCAAACATGACAGTATTCCAGAATTTATTCATGTCCTCAGAGCGTACCAAAGGTGGCTTTTTAGACGATGCTGAGCACAGAAAGCTTGCAAAGCAAGTATTAGCAAGACTTAACTACCCAATTGATCCAGATACTATGGTTGGTGACTTGCGCGTAGGTCAGCAACAGATGATCGAAATTGCAAGAAATCTTTTGATCCCTAATCTTAAGATTTTAATCATGGATGAGCCTACTTCATCTCTATCAGAGCAAGAGGTAGAAGTGCTATTTAACATTATGCGTGAGCTTACTGCTTCAGGCATATCCATTGTATATATTTCTCATCGTCTTGAGGAGTTGATGAGAATTGGTGACTTCGTGACTATTTTCCGTGATGGTCGTTTAGTTGCAGAAGCTGCTGTAAAAGATATTGATGTACCTTGGATTGTTAAACAAATGGTAGGTGAAGGTAAATCATATCCTAAACGTGAAGTAGCTGTTGACTGGGAGAAGACAGATAAGATTTTAGAAGTTAAAGATTTAACCTTACCAAAGAGTGGTGGTGGTTATCTTTTAAATAAGGTTTCCTTCTCCTTACATAAAGGCGAAATCTTAGGTATTTACGGTCTATTAGGTGCAGGTAGAACTGAAATCTTTGAATGCATCATGGGTATGAGACCTAATCATACTGGTGAGATTACCTTAAATGGTCAAAAGATTGAGGTAGGCTCGGTTTCAGATCAGATTGATAAAGGTTTTGCATGGTTACCAGAAGACAGACAACGTGATGGTTTAATCCAAACCATGAGCATCGATAAGAATATTGCCTTATCTAACATCGGCAAATATGTAAACAAATTCGGTCTTATCGACAATAAGAAAGAAGATCAAGCTGTAAAAGGCATGATTGATGAAGTGCATATTAAAGTTGCAGATAAGGAATTACCAATTTTATCTTTATCAGGTGGTAATCAACAAAAGGTTGTATTTGCTAAAGGCGCCTTAACAGGACCTCAAATTATGCTTTTAGATGAACCATCTCGTGGTATTGATATTGGTGCTAAGACTGAGATTTTCAAGCTTATCTATCAATATGCTAAAAAGGGCGTTTCTCTGTTGGTTGTTTCCTCAGAATTAGAAGAAATTATTGCTATTGCAGACAGAATTATCGTGCTTTCAAATGGTCAAAAAACCGCAGAATTAACCGGTGATGACATCACTCAAGATAACTTAGTAAAGGCTTCCTATATGGGCCACCACAAAGCAGACTAGCTAAAGGATTTTTGGAGATATTAGTTATGAACAAAAATGACATTATCATGACCATCTTAAAAGGTCGTACTTTAATCGTGTTGACCTTACTTGTGATCTTCTTTTCATTTGCAAGTGAGTCTTTCTTTACTAGCCAATCCTTATTATTGATTGCAAAACACGTAGCCTTGTACGGTATTTTAGGTATCGGCATGACTTATGTGTTAGTAACAGGCGGTATTGATTTGTCAGTAGGCTCAGTTGTTGGTTTATCTGGCATGGTAGCAGGTTTACTAATCAATAAAGGTTTTACAGTCTTTGGTTATACCATTTACTTTAGTGTTCCTGTAATTGTACTAATTGCAATTGCCATAGGTGTAATCGTAGGTGCAATCAATGGTCTTATCATTACTAAGTTTGCTGTAGCTCCATTTATTGCAACCTTAGGTATGATGTATGTTGCTCGTGGTGCTGCAAATTTAACCTCTAACGGTGCTACTTTCCCAAATCTAGTTGGTAAAGAGGCTTTAGGAAACACAGGTTTTGAAATCTTTGGTAGAGATATAGGTGGATTCCCTGTTGCCGTAATGATTTTAATTGTCATTGCAATCATTGCAGCAGTAATTCTAAGAAAGACTCCTTTTGGTTGGCATATCCTTGCTATCGGTGGTAACGAGCGCGCTTCTAAGTTATCTGGTGTTCGTGTAGATAACAACAAGATTTTAGTTTACATGTTCTCTGGCGCTTGCGCTGCTATCGTAGGTATCATCGCTACTTCTCAATTAGTTGC
Organism: uncultured Succinivibrio sp.; assembly: GCA_902785325.1. Lineage (GTDB taxonomy): Bacteria > Pseudomonadota > Gammaproteobacteria > Enterobacterales > Succinivibrionaceae > Succinivibrio. The sequence continues at coordinate 103,501 of CACZXZ010000009.1, forward strand.
ATCACACCCAATGACTGGTAATACCTGGGAAATGAATGCTATTGCTGCAGCTGTTCTAGGTGGTACTTCTCTAATGGGTGGTGTAGGTACCATTATCGGTACTGTAATCGGTGCTTTTATCATCGGCGTAATCTCAGACGGTATGGTTATGTGCGGTGTATCTGAGTTCTGGCAGATGATTATTAAAGGCTTAGTTATCGTATTAGCTGTAATCATCGATCAATATCAACGTTCTCTACAAGCTCGTATGGCACTTCAAGCTCGTAACGAAAACAAGTAGGGAGAAAAAGGATGTTTTTAAGACAAAAAGGAGAGGAGATTTTAGCTCCTCTAAGTGGCAAGGTAATTTCCATCAGTGATGTAAATAGCCCAATTTTCTCAGGAAAAGTAGTAGGTGATGGCGTAGCCATCTTCCCTACCGACAATGTAGCACTAGCTCCAATTTCAGGTGTAGTGTCTTTTGTCGGCGCTCAAAAACATACTTATGGTATTACCGCTTACGATGGTACAGAGGTACTAATTCATCTTGGTATAGGTACTGTTTCCTTAGATGGTGAGGGCTTTGAGTCATTAGTTAAAGCAGGGGAGCAAATTACCGCTGGAACTCCAATTTGTAAGGTAGATTTTGATTTAATCAAATCAAAGCAATTGGATATTACCTGCCCTGTAGTAATTACCTCAAGCTCTATCGATAAGGTAAAAAGATTGACTATTACTTTAGGTGAAGCAATTGCAGGAAAGACAGCCTGCATGCGCTATGTAAATAAATAATTAGGCAGAATGCAACTGCTACAAAGCAGTTTGCATTCTAGTTGAAAAGAAATCATAAGGAGCATAAGACATATGGTAGCTAAAATTAAATTAGGTTTTGTTCCTACAAGAAGAAGTGTATTCAGTGCCCCAGATGCACTCAAATATAGAGATTTAACCGCTGCAAGATTAACAGAGCTTGGTATTGATTTTGTAGATATTAAAGATATCAATCCTGAAGGTCTATTATTCAGCGATGAGGATGTAGCAAAGATTGCTGATAAGTTCCGTCGTGAAAAAGTAGATGGAATTATTCTTGCACATTGTAATTTTGGTACAGAATATGTCTGTGCTCGCCTGGCTAAACAATTAGGTTTACCTGTGTTGTTATGGGGACCTTTAGATGAAAGACCTCTACCTGATGGTAGACGCCTTCGTGATACCCAATGTGGTTTGTTTGCAACTGGTAAAGTTTTACGCCGTTTCCAAGTTAAGTTTACATATTTAACTAACTGCAGATTGTCAGATCCTGTCTTTGAACGTGGTATTCGTGACTTTATGGCAGTTTGTAATGTAGTAAAAACCTTTAAGAATATACGTATTCTACAGATGGGGCCTAGACCATTTGATTTCTGGACTACCATGTGTAATGAAGGTGAGTTACTAGAAAAATTCAATATCCAATTATCCCCAATTCCTTTACCAGAGCTAATAGCTGAGGTGAAAAAGATTAGAGATGGTAATGGTGCAAAAGAAGAATTAGAAATTCTGCATGATAAGACCATTATTAAGATCTCTGAGCCTAAGGTTGAAACAGTAGCCGCTCTTGCCCGTGCTATGCGTAACTTAATTGAGAAGTATGGTTGTCAAGCTGGTGCTATTCAGTGTTGGACAGCCTTACAAGGTGAGCTTGGTATTATGCCATGCGCTGCAAACGCTATCTTAAATGACTTAGGCATCCCTGTAGTTTGTGAAACAGATATTCACGGTGCTATTACCGCTTTAATGGCAGAAGCTGCAGTTATGAATGAATCTAGAAGTTTCTTTGCCGATTGGACTGTGCGCCACCCTGATAATCCAAATGGAGAATTATTACAACACTGTGGTCCATGGCCAATTTCTATTGCTAAAGATAAACCTGAATTAACCTGTCCTATTGCCTTTAGTGATGAAGGTTCTTTATCAGCAGAGGGTAAGCCATCTAATGAATTAACCTTAACTAGATTTGATGGTGACAATGGTGAGTACTCACTATTACTTGGTAATGCTAAGAGTGTTGAAGGTCCTAAGATTTTAGGTACCTACATGTGGGTTGAGGTTGAGAATATCAAACGTCTAGAAGAGAAGATTGTAACAGGACCTTACATTCACCATTGTGTGGGTGTTTACAAGAATGTCGTACCAATTTTATATGAAGCATGTAAGTACATTGGTATTAAAGCAGATTTATATGATCCAATCGAAGAAGATGTAAAAGCTTATCTACGTGGAGAATAAGTATGAAGAATTTAAAGCAGCTAGCATACAAACTACGTCAAGACGTAGTAGACATGATTGTTAACGGTAAAGGTGGACATATCGGTGGTGATATGTCTGTAATGGATGTATTAGTTACCTTATATTTTAAAGAAATGAATATTAGTGTTGATAACTTCAATACTAAAGATCATGACCACTTTATTATGAGTAAAGGTCACTCAGTAGAATCCTTGTATGCTGTATTAGCAGAAAAAGGCTTCTTCTCAAGAGAACAAGTACTAAAAGAATTTAGTCAATTTGGATCATTATTTATCGGTCACCCTAACAATAAATTACCAGGTATTGAGATGAACTCTGGTGCTTTAGGTCATGGTTTACCTGTTGCTGTAGGTATGGCAATAGCCGAACGCATGAATAAGAGTCACAATCGCGTTTATGTGGTTATGGGCGATGGTGAGTTAGCTGAAGGCTCTGTTTGGGAAGGTGCTATGGCAGGTGCAAATTATAGATTAGATAATTTGTGTGCCGTAGTTGATAGAAACAGACTTCAAATCTCAGGTACAACAGAAGATGTAATGGCTTTAGATGACTTGATTGCTAAGTGGAGTGCTTTTGGTTGGCATGTAATCAATGTAGCTGACGGTAATGATATTGATCAACTACAAAAAGCTTTTGATGAGGCAAGGGTAGTAAAAGGTAAACCTACTGTACTTATTGCTAATACTATCAAGGGAAAAGGCTCAAGTGTAATGGAGAATAAGGCTGCATGGCATCATCATGTTCCTAATGCTGAGGAATATGAACAGATAAAACAGGATTTATTAAAGGGTGCAGAGGAGAACTAATTATGGCTAACATTGCAAATAAACAAATGATTTGTGAAGTGCTCATGGAAGCTGCAAAAACCGATAAAGATATCGTAGTTTTATGCTCTGATTCTCGTGGTAGTGCTTCTGCTACTCCTTTTTTCAATGCATTCCCTGAGCAAGCTGTGGAAGTAGGTATTGCTGAGCAAGATCTTGTAGGTATCGCTGCAGGTATGGCTCGTGTAGGAAAACGTACTTTTCCAATGTCTCCAGCTTGCTTTATTACCGCAAGATCATATGAGCAATGTAAGGTAGACGTAGCTTACTCTCACACTAATGTTAAGTTAATTGGTATTTCTGGTGGTGTAAGTTATGGAGCTTTAGGTATGTCTCACCATTCAGCTCAGGATATTGCTTGTATGAGTTCTATTCCTGGTATGAGAGTTTACCTACCATCAGACTGTTATCAAACTAAAAAACTAATGGAAGTATTAGTTAAAGATAATGAGCCTGCATATATTCGCGTAGGAAGAAATGCTGTAGATCCAGTTTACAGTGAGGATGACACTCCATTTGAGATGGATAAAGCAACCTTTGTATGTAGAGGTAAGGATGTTGCAATCATTGCTTGTGGTGAAATGGTCCTTTATGCAAAGAAAGCAGCTGATCTTCTAAAGGATAAAGGTATTAGTGCCACTGTAGTGGATATGTACTGTGTAAAACCTATTGATAAAGCTGCAGTTATTGAAGCGGCTTCAAATGCTAAAGTTGTAATCAGCGTAGAAGAGCACTCTCCTTACGGTGGTTTAGGCTCTATGGTAAGTCAAATTGTAGCTGAAAATTGCCCTAAAAAGTGTGTAACTATGGCTTTACCTGATGCACCTGTAATCACAGGTAATTCAAAAGAAGTGTTTAAGCATTACGGTTTAACTGCAGAAGGTATTGCTAAGAAAGCTGAGGAATTACTACATGGTTAGTGATGCTTATGTACTAGGCATCGATCAAAGTACGCAGGGCACTAAAGCCCTGCTATTTGATGCCAGTGGAAAATTAGTGTCTTTAAAATCACTACCTCATAAGCAAATTATCAATGACAAAGGCTATGTTGAGCATGATCTTAATGAGATTTATCAAAATGTCATTGCTGTTGTCAAAGCGGTGGTAGCAGATTGTAAAGAAGCATTTAACAAGATAGCTACAGTAGGTATCTCTGTTCAAAGAGAAACTGTCGCAGCATTTAGCAGAACTACTCAAAAACCATTATATAACGCTATTGTGTGGCAGTGCTCCCGCGGTGCAACTTATATCAATCAAGATCACGTAAAAGCATGTGCTGACAAGGTAAGAACTATTACAGGTCTTGAATTGTCAGAGTACTTTAGTGCCTCTAAATTTACATGGCTTATTGATAATGTTAGAGCTGTAAAGGAGGCTTTTGCTAACCACGATTTATGTCTTTCAAATATCGATGGCTATTTAATCTCTAAACTTACTCATGGTAAAAGCTTTTTGACAGAGCCATCTAATGCCTCAAGAACCATGTTAATGGACTTAAATACCTTGCAATGGTCTTCATCATTGTGTGATTTATTTAAGGTTCCTGAAGAAGCATTACCAGAAATTGTAGATTCAGATAATTTATTTGGATATACAGATTTTGAGGGGGTATTAGGCAAAGAAATACCTATTTTTGCTGCAATTGGTGATTCTCAAGGTGCTTTATTTGGTCATGGTTGTTTATCAAAAGGTCAGGTAAAAACTACTTATGGTACAGGATCTTCAATCATGATGAACAGTGGTGACACTGTAAGCTCTTGTCTTCATGGAGTGGTAAATTCTGTTGGTTGGCGTCGAGGGGGTAATACTACTTATGTGCTAGAAGGTAATATTAACTATTCAGCAGGCATCATAAGTTACCTAAAAGACGACTTACAACTAATAGAAAGTGCTAAAGAAACTCAAGAGTTAGCTTTGGCGGCTAACCCTAATGATACTTGCTATTTTGTACCTGCTCTTTCTGGTTTAGGAGCTCCTTACTTTAATTCAAAGGTAAGAGGATCTATTTTTGGAATGAGTAGATTAACCACCAAAAAGGAAATAGTAAGAGCAGCTTTAGACTCTATAGCTTATCAAGTTACAGATGTGCTAAATCTTATAGCTAAGTCAGCAGGTAGCAATATCACTACTTTAAATGTAGATGGTGGCGCTACTAAGAATGAGTACTTAATGCAGACTCAAGCAGATTTTGCAAAAGTCCCATTAAAGTTACCATCACAAAATGAGTTATCTGGGTTTGGGGCAGCTTTAATGGCTGGAATAAAAGCTAAGGTTTATACGGAGGAGATTTTTAAGTTAGAGAAAATAGCTTCAGAATATAAACCAAGAATGAGTCAAGAGGAGTGCCAACGCAAACTTGATGGTTGGCACAAGGCAGTCAAAGCTGCCATTGAATTTGGACTTTAACCTACAAAGGCACAAGCTATTGTGCCTTTTGAGTATTTACTTTGAGTACAGTTAAAATTGCCAAGATTAAGCTTGGGAAGATAAAGATACTCAAAGCTTCATGCAAACCTACAAAGTCAGCTAATATTCCTATAAACACTGACAAGATATAACCTATACCAAAGGTAAAGCCTAACATCATGGAGGTTGCAAAAGAGTCTGCATGTGGCAACAATCTTTGGGCTAAAACAATAGCTACTGGAGTTGATCCATATAAACCAAAGCCTGCTGTAAAGATGCAGATAAAGCTTAAGATTGAGTCGTCGGCTTTAATTAAGAACACAATCATCATAGCAATAGTTAGCACGTAAGATAAGATGATAAGTGTTTTCATTCTAAAGCGATGAGCTATAAGTCCTATTACAAGTCCACCTACTGCAGTACCAATTAGCATAGTCATTAAAATTGCTGAAGCACTGACTGAAGATATGCCTCTTGAAGTAAATAAAAGAGGAATATAAATCACTAAAGCACAATAGCAAACTGATCTTAGACCTATAGAAGCTACAAGATATAAAAAGGACTTGTTGTGAAAAATAATCTTTAAGTTTAAGGTTTCACTTGGTTTTGGTTGCCAAGTTTTAACATGTAATCTTCTGATTACTACCATTACAGTAGTTAAGATTGGGATGATAGCTAAATAGGCAAGCTGTTCTACCTCAAAAACTTCAAGATATAAAGCCGTGATAAAAGGTGCTATAGCAAAGCCTACATTACCACCTACAATAAAGATACTTGTAGAAAGCACCCCTTTGTCTTTAGGACTTATGTGAGGAATAATGCCACCTGCTATAGGGTGAAAGCCTGAAGAGCATAGACCTGATAAAAAGATAATTATGACTAAAACTACAGGACTATCAGTAAGCCCTACACAAGAAGCTAGTACCCCTGAGGTTAAAATTGATAGTGGCAAGATGAAACCTAGGTTTTTCTTATCTGCATATAATCCAATAGGAGCTTGCAAAAAAGAAGCTGTTACTTGGAAAATCATGTATAAAAGGCCACATTGCGAATATGAAAAACCATACTTTAGGGCAAAAATTGGCAACAGTACAGGTAGTATGTTGCAGTAAAAATCACCACAAAAGTGAGCAAAACTTGCTAAGGCTACATTAAAGTAGCCTACTTTTGGTCCTATTTTTAGATTAGCTTCCATAATTATTACTGAGATACTTTAGCTAAAATGGTTTGAAGATCTTCTTTGGTAAAGGTATAGGTTTTTCCACAATGCTGGCAAGTCATTGAGGTTCCTTGCTCTTCTTTTGCAAGATCTGCTAATTCTTGTTGAGATAATTGCTGTAAAGCATTCTCACAACGAGCGCGTGAACAAGAACACTTAAACTCAACGGTCTTTGGTTCAAATACCTTCACTTCTTCATGAGCAAATAGTCTTAATAAGATGTCATTAAAACTTAAGCTGTACAATTCTTGAGGACTTAGGGTATCTGCAAGAATTGATAGGTGTTCAAGAGACTCAACATTATCTTTAATCTCAGGAATAATCTGTAGCATGATGCCACCTGCTTGAGAGGTAGCAACGTCACTGTGAATAACAAAGCGAGTTGGTAATTGCTGGGATTCTTTAAAGTAGTTTTCTAAAGTTTTGGCAATAGAGGTAGTATCAATTTGTACTACACCTTGCCATTTTTGTCCGTCTTTTGAAAATACTGAAAGTACTAACACACTATCATTTGAGCAAACACTTGCAAGGGTATCTTTGTCGTCAATTTGACAATTGTCTTGCAAAGCAGCTGATCCATAGAAAGATAAATCCTGACGGATATTGATTAGGGCGTACTTAATTTTTGAAGTCTTGCCACCATGGATTTGCACCATGATTTCAGAGCCGTCTTTTAAAGTAGAAGCTACAAGCACTGAGGATACAGCAAGCTCCATCATGATCTTTTTAATTATTTTTGGATATGAATCGTGTAAAAGCTCTGTAAAAGGAGTATTTAACTTAACGATTTCACCACGAACACCATGGTTGTCAAATAAAAATCTTTGAATTGAATCTTGATTAGAAATATCCATGTTTACATTCCATATTTAATGTTAATTAAAGCTCTTCTATCCTTTTTATTAGGTTTTTCATCTGGATGTGGAGCTAATAGAGCATTTATCTTAATTTGCTCTAGTTGTTTTTCTCTTTGTTTAATGCTCTCTTCTGTTTCCTTATATAAGGTTTGGGCGACGCAAGCAGGACCTCTAGTATCGGAAATTTCCACAACTAAAACTTCCCTTCTGACATTGCCTTGTAGCAACTTAACTTTAGCGCCAACTTCAACAATTCTAGAAGGCTTTGCTTTTACACCATTGTAATCAACTTTTCCACCATCGATCATTTGTCTGGCAATATTTCTTGTTTTGTAAAAGCGACAAGCCCAAAGCCACTTATCTAGGCGGACATTTTGTTCTTTACTTTCGGTCATAATCTTAAGTAATTAAAAAAGCACAAAAAGTGTTAGAGAAATCTATATTCTTGGTGCTAAAGTATATCAGTGAAATAGATAAAATAGGATAGATAAATGGATTTAAATGCACTCAATGCTCAAGTCCCAAAAATCTTAAGCAAACGCCGCAATAAAGTATCAAAACTTTTTACAGTTGAACAATTAGATTTGCAGTTTTCAAATAACACCACTATGACCTATGAGCGCTTGATGGGCGGTAATGGTGCTATTTTAGCAGTACCCTTTGATGGTAAAGACTTTTTACTTACAAGTGAATATGCCTGTGGTTTTGAACGCTATGAGTTAGGCTTTGTAAAAGGCAAAATCGATGCTAATGAAACTCCTAAAGAAGCTTGTAATCGAGAATTAAAAGAAGAGATAGGTTTTGGCGCGCAGAATATCATGACTTTAAGAAATGAGATGACTGTAGCTCCTGGCATGTTACAACTTAAGATGTATACCTATTTGTGCACTGGTTTGTATGAGATGCATTTAGATGGAGATGAGCCAGAGCCAATCTCTATAGTTAAGGTATCTCCTAAAGAAGCTTATGATTTAATCTTTGATGTAGATTCTCCTTTAACCGAAGCTAGAGCAATCGCGGCTTTAACTTTAGCCTTGAACAGATTGAATATGTTTTAAAAAAATTTGCTCTATTAATGCACTGCTTTAAGGCATTATTGATTTTATTTCCTATCTTATTTGTTTTTGCTATGATAAAACACGTTTTTCAAGTTTTTGTATTTTCAATAATAGCAAAGACTTTAATCTTTGTTTGTCGCATGGGAGCTTAGGATGCGCCATTTACTAACTGGCTTTGAATTTAGCCAAGATGAATATTTAGACATTTTAGAAACCGCAAGTGCAATGAAAAAAGATCCTGCAAAGTATCGTGCTACTTTACAAGGACGGTCTGGTGCTATTATGTTTGAGAAGCCATCCTTAAGAACTAGAACTACCTTCGAGTTAGCTTTCTATCGTTTAGGTGGCCATGGTGTTTATCTAGATTTACAAAATGGTGAGTTAGGTAAACGCGAAACAATTGCCGATTATTCTCGTAACTTATGTCGTTGGGTAGATTGCCTTGTAGGTAGAGTATTTGCTCAAAGTACCTTAGAAGAGTTAGCTAAGTATGGCTCTGTACCAGTAGTTAATGCTTTATCAGATTTATATCACCCAGCTCAAGCTATGGCTGATTACCTAACTATTAAAGAACATTTAGGTAAGATTGAAGGTGTAAAGGTAGCTTACGTAGGTGACGGTAATAATGTTACAAATTCATTATTTGTAGCAGGTGCAATTTTAGGTGCAAACGTAACTTGTTTCTGCCCTGAAAATCGTTCTCCAGATGCAGCTGTATTTATTAAAGCAAATGAGATTGCTAAACAACATGGTTGCGTATTAAATGTTGAGAATGATATTTCAAAATTAAAAGATTTCGATGTGATTTATACCGATACTTGGGTATCAATGGGTGATAACACTCCACTTGAGGCTGTAAAGAAAGTTTACATGCCATACCAAGTTAACCAAAATTTAGTTGATAAGTCTGGTGCTAAGATTGTAATGCACTGCTTACCAGCACACCGTGGTTATGAAATCACCGATGAGGTTATGGATGGTTCTAAGTCTGTAGTATTTGATGAAGCAGAGAACCGCTTACATATTCACATGGCAGTACTTGCCAAGCTAATTAATGCTTAATATATTTGAGGAATAAGCAATGTTAAAACATGAGAACAAGCACTATAAAAAAGTAGTGTTAGCATATTCTGGTGGCCTAGATACTTCTACCATTGTACCTTGGTTAAAAGAGAATTATGGTGATTGCGAAGTAGTATGCTTCGTTGCAGATGTAGGTCAAGAGCGCGATGATCTTGAAGGTATTGAGCAAAAGGCAAAGCAATCTGGCGCAAGCAAGTGCATTGTTAAAGATTTAAGAGAAGAGTTCGTAAAGGACTATGTTTTCGAGGCTATGAAGACTGGTGCTATTTATGAAGGCGAGTACTTACTAGGTACTGCTATTGCACGTCCTATCATTGCTAAGGCAATGGTTGAGTGCGCTCTAGCTGAAGGTGCTGATGCAATTGCTCACGGCGCAACTGGTAAAGGTAACGATCAGGTTCGTTTTGAGAGTGCTGTTGCAGCTTTAGCTCCTCAATTAGACGTTATCGCTCCATGGCGTATTTGGGATATGCAATCTCGTGAAGAATTATTAGCATACCTAGAAAAGCGTCACATCCCATGTAAGGCTTCTTTAAAGAAGATTTATAGCCGTGATGCTAACTGCTTACACATTTCTACAGAAGGTGGTGAGCTAGAGAATACTTGGAATGCTCCATCAGAGAATGTATGGGTATGGACTACCGATCCTGAGAAAGCTCCTGATACTCCAGAAACCTTCGAGTTAACCATCAAGAATGGTTATGTAACAGCTTTCAATGGTGAAGAATTATCACCTTTCCATATGATGGAAAAGTTAAACGAGATTGGTGCTAGAAACGGTGTTGGTCGTATTGATATCACTGAGAACCGTTTAGTTGGTATGAAGTCACGTGGTTGCTATGAGACCCCTGGTGGAACCATCATTTACAAAGCTTTACGTGCAATTGAGCAACTAGTTTTAGATAAGTCTACTAGAGTATTCCGTGAGCATTTAGCTATTGAGTTTGCTCAATTAGTTTACGATGGTCGTTGGTTCACTCGTCTACGTGAGATCTTATTAGCTGCAGCTGATAATCTAGCTAAAGACGTAAATGGTAAGGTTGTAGTTAAGTTATATAAGGGCAACATTGAGATCATCCAAAAGGATTCTCCAAACAGCCTATTTAACTTCGACTTCGTAACCTTTGGTGCAGATGAAGTATATAGTCAGGCTGATGCTGAGGGCTTTATTCGCCTATATTCTCTACCAAGCAGAATTCGTGCAATCAATGCTAATGCAAAAAAGAAGTAATTCTTTGAAACATTAAAAAGCAATACGGTTCAGAGAGGGATCTTTGAGCCGTATTTTGTCTTAACAGATTAAAACTTTTAGAGGTGATTATGGCTCTATGGGGCGGTAGGTTCACTCAAGGACCAGATCAAAGATTTAAAGACTACAACGATTCTTTAAAATTTGATTACAGAATGGCAATAGAAGATATCGAAGGCTCAATCTGCTGGGCAGATGCAATTTATAAGGCTGGTGTATTAACAGCTAAAGAAAATGCTGATTTAAAAAAAGCCTTATCAGAGCTTTTAGAAGAAGTATCAAAAGATATTCATGCTATTGCAACTGCTGGTGATGAGGATATCCATTCTTATATTGAAAGAAGACTTATTGAAAAAGTAGGCGATTTAGGTAAAAAGCTACATACAGGTAGAAGCCGTAATGATCAGGTAGCATTAGATCTTAAATTATGGTGTAACAAGGCAGTTGATGACGTATTAAAAGCAATTGTTCATCTTGAAAAAGAGCTTGTAAAAGTTGCTGAAGAAAATCAAGGTAAAATTTTCCCAGGTTACACCCACTTACAAAGAGCTCAACCAGTTACTTTTTCTCACTGGGTGTTAGCTTATGTTCAGATGTTTGATAGAGACTATCACCGTCTATTAAATGCTAAGAAGTTAATGTCAACCTGTCCTTTAGGATCAGCTGCTTTAGCAGGTACAGCCTATAACATCGACAGAGATGAGTTAGCTCGTAACTTAGGTTTTGAGACAGCTACCTCTAACTCCTTAGATGGCGTATCAGACAGAGATCATGTAATGGAATTATTGTCCTGTGCAAGTATCTCTATGGTTCACCTATCAAGACTTGCTGAAGATTTAATTATCTACAACAGTGGTGAAGCTAAGTTTGTTGAGTTATCAGATAAGGTAACTTCAGGATCTTCACTAATGCCACAAAAGAAAAACCCAGATGCTCTAGAGTTAATTAGAGGCAAGTGTGGTCGTGTAGTTGGTGCTTTAACAGGTATGTTAGTTACCACTAAGGCACTACCTTTAGCTTATGATAAAGATCTTCAAGAAGACAAAGAAAGATTATTTGATGCAATTGATACCTGGTCAGATAGCTTATATATGGCTTCATTGGTATTTGAAGGTATCAAGCTAAATGAAAAGAATGCCAAAGATGCAGCAAAGGGTGGTTACTCAAATGCAACTGAGCTTGCTGACTACTTAGTATCTAAAGGTATTCCTTTTAGAGAGGCACACTCAATTGTAGGTAGAGTTGTTCTTTATGCTATTTCAAAAGAAAAAGCACTAGAAGATCTGTCTGTTGCTGAGTTCAAAGAGTATTCTCAAGTAATTGAGGATGATGTTTATCCAATTTTACAGTTAGAGTCTATTCTAGCTAAGAGAAATATCAAAGGTGGTGTGGCACCAGCTCAGACCGCTATTGAAATTGAAAAGCTAAAGCAAATTTTAGCAACTAGAGAAGGGTAATCCTTCTTTCCTCAGGTGGAGATTTAAAGATCTCCACCTAATTCCTTCCTGCACAAAACCTTTTCATTTTTGAACCGTTATTGCACATAGCTCTACGTTTATGGTGCATTCTAAAATTATGTTAAATAAATTAGGTATGATTAAAGTGTACTTAATAATATTTAGTAGAATTTAAGGAGCTACTATATGCTTGCAATTACCGCTGTAATCAGACCAGAAAAAGTGATGGATGTACAAGATGCTTTGTATTCGAGAGGTTATTGCGCAATGACCAAGCTTAATGTCTCAGGTCGAGGCAAAGAGCGCGGAATCAAAGTTGGAGAAGTACTTTATCAAGAGATGACTAAAGTCATGCTTTATATGGTGGTAGAGGATGACGAAAAAGATGAAGTAGTATCTATCATTATGCAAGCATCTATGACTGGTGAAAGAGGAAATCCTGGTGATGGTAAGATTTTTGTATCCCCAGTATATGAGTCTTACACTATTAGCACTCAATCCTTAGATGAATAATAATTAAAAGGCTATGGTAATCATAGCCTTTAAGAAATTAGCTAAATGCCAGTTGAGCCAAATCCCTTTTGACCTCTTTGAGAATCCTCCTCAAAATCGTCTGTAATCTCAAAGTTTGCATGAAGTACAGGAACAAATAGCATTTGTGCAACTCTGTCTCCTACATGAATAGTAAAAGGTTGTGTAGAATGGTTCCAAAGTGGCATCATTAAAGGTCCTTGATAGTCAGCATCAATTACTCCTGTAAGGTTACTAAGTACGATACCGTGCTTATAACCAAGACCAGAACGAGGAACAATTAAAGCTGTAATATTTGGATCTGCTATATGCATAGCAAAGCCTGTGTTAACCATCCGAACTTCCCCTGGATTTAGAACAAAGTCTTCATCTACCATAGCCCTAAGATCCATGCCAGCAGAAGACTCTGTCTGATATTCAGGCAGAGGAAAATCACTTTTTAATCTTGGATCTAAAATTTTAATTTTTACGTTTAGCATTATTTGTTTCTAACTGTTTTAAAGATAAGTTCCATAATAAGTTGAGCAATAACTTGCTTGCTTTGCTTATCAAAATGAGCAAGTTGACCATCTCTATCGAAAATCTTTACTTCATTTTCATCTGAATTAAAGCCAATTGATTTGTTAGATACATCGTTTAAGATGATTAAATCTAAGTTCTTCTTAACAAGCTTGTCTTTTGCATTTTGCTCAAAATTATTAGTTTCAGCAGCAAAACCTACAGTAAATGGTCTATGAGATTGGCGATGACCAACTGTTGCTACAATATCAGGATTCTTAATCAACTTAAGGGTAATAGAATCCTCATCATCCTTCTTCTTAATCTTTATAGGAGAAGGATTTTCTACACGGTAATCAGCAACTGCTGCACAACCAATCATGATGTCAGCTTGAGTTACATAGGATTCTACGGCATGTAACATTTGAACAGCACTCTTTACATCAATGCGCTTTACTCCAAATGGAGTCTGTAGATTAGTAGGACCTGAAATTAAAGTTACATCAGCACCAAGATAGGCAGCAACTTGTGCTAGAGCATAACCCATTTTGCCGGAACTATTGTTAGAAATGTATCTTACAGGATCAATTTGCTCTTCTGTTGGACCAGCTGTAATAATTACCTTTAAGCCAACACCTAAAGATTTTGGTAATAATCTAGTTTGGGTAAGCTCAAGTGGCTTTTGAGGTGCAGGTAATTTTTCTTGTTCAAGTCCAAGTTGTGGATGATGATTGATGTAAGCAATGCGATTAGACAATATAGAGCATACATCGCTAAAGATTTCCTCAGGCTCTTTCATTCGACCTGTGCCAACAATACCACATGCAAGTTCTCCTTCATTTGGAGTGAGCACGTAGATGCCACGATTTACAAGGGTTGATAGATTAGTTTGAGTAGCGATGTTATTGTACATATTAGTATTCATAGCAGGAGCTACAACAACGGGGCAGGTTGAAGCTAGCAAGGTTGCAGTAAGCATATTGTCAGCAAAACCACCTGCAATCTTAGCAATTGTATTAGCAGTAGCTGGAGCTACTAGGAATAGATCTGCATCTTTAGCAAGACCTACGTGAGAGATATCTTTTGCTTCATCAAAGATATCGATAGCTACTTTATGACCAGTTAGAGCTTCAAAAGTATCTTTTCCAACTAGTTTTGTGGCTGCAGGGGTCATACAAACATATACATCGGCACCTGCTTTGATGAGAAGACGGCAAAGAGTGCATGACTTATATGCTGCAATTCCACCAGTTACACCCAAAATTATCTTACGATTCTTTAATTGTGTATCCATTTTTCCTTCTCCCTAAAGTTTTTTTTATCTTTAACTATCGGATTATACAAGGAATTAATACACATCATGCAAGGAATTTTGCTTAACATTGATCTTAAGCTAAAAATTAATATATAATATCGAGATTACCACGAGAGGTTTAGGAGGATCCCTAAGCTTTTAAGTTACGTATTAATAGACTAAAGTTGTCCCAAAATTTATTAATTTTGTAGGATATAGTCTTCTTTTGTGCTAGAATACGTGAACTTTATTGACCCATTAATCAATTTCAGTGTTTACTGAATTGTTTTGTTTTTAATTTTTTTGGAGTGTGAGCTAACATGTCCAGAGTTTGCCAAGTTACGGGCAAGCGCCCAACAGTGGGTAACCTACGTTCCCATGCTAAGAATGCGGCTAAGCGTCGTTTTCTTCCAAATTTAAAATATCACCGTTTCTGGGTTGAGAGCGAAGGTCGTTTCGTAAGACTTCGTGTAACAACCAAAGGTATGCGTATCATCGACAAAAAAGGCATCGATGCAGTTTTAGCTGATATGCGTGCAAAAGGCGAAAGAGTTTAAAGGAGACTAAAATGGCTAAGAAAGGCGGTCGTGAAAAGATTCGTTTAAATTCAACAGCAGGTACAGGTCATTTCTACACAACTGACAAGAATCGTCGTACAACTCCAGGTAAGATGGAGATGATGAAGTATGATCCAGTTGTTCGTCAGCATGTCCTATACAAAGAAGGAAAGATCAAGTAATCTTTTCTAGTGAACTTTTGCAAAAGTTTATTATAAAGCCTCGATTATATCTCGGATTTTCACATTTTTTATGTCACATGAGAAAGTCCGAGATCAAAGCCCCACAGAGTGGGGCTTTGCATTTCCAAGAGGTTACTCTAGCTCTCCA
>CACZXZ010000010.1 GCA_902785325.1 uncultured Succinivibrio sp.
AGTCAACTTCCTAGATCATAAATAACTAGTTGGTCTTACGCCACCCATTTATGATCTATCCCCGTGTATACTCTACATTATGCATGGGGATTTAGGTTTATTATCAGCTCGCCTGATAGAGATTCATTTATGGAACTCTGACCGATGATTTCCTCTATTGCTCTTGCAAAATGAGAATTAAATAAACTTACATACTGCTCTGCATTAAAAGAATTGTCGGAAGTTTTAAGCTCTGGATTCTTATTTAAAAAATCAGTGATATCAGAGATAAAAGTTGAAAAATCTAGATGAATAACTTTGTAATCTTGATGGTCATTCCAAAGCTTTTCAATTTTTAAGCCTTTAAAGTAAGACTCCTGTTTTTGTCCTGTTTCATCAACAAATGGCTTGGTGCCATGTAAAAATAATTCTTCAAAAGTGGATACTAAAGTAGACTTACCAAAGCGACGAGGTCTATACAGAAAAAAGGCTCCTCTAATCTTAGCAAGATTATAGATAAAATCCGTCTTATCAACGTATATCCGATTATTTTGCATAATCTTTTCGAAAGATTGTGAGCGTGGTATTTTTGTCATCAAATCATAAAAGCTTGCCATTTAACTACCTCCAAAGTTTTGCTTAATTTTACCTCACAAGAAAATGTTTTCTTGATTTCAAATTATCGAAGAGACAAAAAAGGCTACTAAGTTTCCTTGCTAACTGAAATCATAAACTAAATCATAAGATAAGACTTAAAGGCTTGAAGAAAACAACTAACAGTCTTATTATCAAGATAAAGTTAATCCACAATTTTTTATAGGATCTAAAATGAAATTAAACAAATTTATTCTTGGAATTGGTCTTTTTGCTTCAACTGTATTAGCCACCGCATGTACAAACAGAGTTAATATCAAAGAGAATTATGATCAAAGCGAAATTCAAAAGGTTTGCGTTGTATCTCGCTATAAAATTACAGGAAGAGCTGGGTTTCAAGCTCTTGATAATTTAATTCTAAAGTCATTTAGCAATTTAAGTATTCCAACTAAGCAAGTTGAAACTGTTGAAGAGGCTAGAAAGTCTGATTGTACCCATTATTTAGGCTATTATGCTAATTTTAAACATACCTTCGCAACGAAAACTACATATAAGTTCTATAAAGTAAACCATAATTCACTTACTTTCTTCTCGCTAGCAAACATCACTCTAAAAGAAAAAATTTATTTTGATGGCTCTCACAATGCCCAAGCAATTTTAGATAAGGTTGTTCATACCTTATTAACAGGTGATGAATCAGCACAATTCTAATTTTTTTAGATAGTCTTAATTGCAACCTCCTTGATGGAGGTTGTTTCATTTTAATTGCTCAAGCGATAAATTATTGCAAAACCATTATCAACTATTATTCTGAAGGTAAAGCCTAAAAATCCGACTACTCAAAAAAAATTACAAGAAGCTGTCAGTAGAAGTGAAAGAAAGGAATAAGGAACAATTTTCGATCTATATCACCTATAATAGAAAATTGCCTTGAAGGTAGTGGTTAACTATTTTATTATCCACGTGAAGATAATCCTAAATAGAATATGAATTATCAATTCATCAAAATCATACTATAGGTTACTTATATGAAATTAAGCAAATTAGCAATCGTAGCAACTATCGTTGTTTCAACCTTATTAACTTCAGCTTGCGGTAGCAAAGTTAATATCAAAGAGAATTATGATCAAAGCGAAATTCAAAAGGTTTGTTTCCTAACTCTTTATCACAAGACCAATAGAAGAGAAACTTTAGCTCTTGAAAAGTTTATTCAAAATTCATTTGATAAGCTATCTATGCCTACACAACAAGTTGGCTCCGTTGAAGAGGCTAGAGACTCTGACTGCTCACATTACTTTATCTACTCTGCAAAGTTCAAACATACTTTCACTAAGAAGACCAACTTCAAGATTTACAAAATAAATCACAGTTCAACAACTTTCTTCCCATTGGCAAATATTGGTCTAAGAAGAAAAGTTTACTTTGATGGCTCTTATGGTGCTCAAGATTATATCGATAAAGTTGTAAATGCTTTATTAACTGGCAACAAAGATGTAGATTTATAGTAGCTACTCTAGAATAAAACCACCATTTTGGTGGTTTTATTTTGAATAGAACGAATACTACTCTACTTTAGAATCTCGAACATATTGTCTTCGTCATCATCCTCGTCATCATCGTAGTCGTCGAAATCATCAAACACATCAACTACACCTAATTTATCAAGATACAACAAATACTCTGATTCAATAATAGGTACTTCAGCAGTAAGTCCAAGATCATCGCTTTGCAAGGTTATGTGAGCTACCACCATAGGATTACCTAAATTGTCATCAAAGGTGTTTAATCCTAAATTTAAAACGTCGGTATTAAACTTTACAGCATTTTGTCTTATCAAATATTCCCCAAGATTCTTTAAATACCAATCATAGTGGTTATCATCTTTAAAGATCTCTTGTGTGGTTTCAATGTTATCTAGTTTCATACTATGACTATAGGCAATAAATGAGCTTTGCGCTGCATCTAATTCCCTTATAGGACCATCATTACCACTTGATGCTATATAACTATCCTTGTCATATTGAGTATATTCTGGAATTTCTTTAGTTGAGAAAACATAGTCAACGTTAACATCATGGATATTCTCAGGATCATGACCAAATATCGCAAGATAAGGTCTGCCATCTGGGAATACACCTGGGATAACCTCATTTAGAGGATCTTCATAGAGCATATCAGAACTTATCATTGGAACAGGATAAGAGATCTTTTTAGTTATAGGCTCTGCCATTGGATTAAAATCAGTTAAATCCTCGGTAAAATCTAAAGATACAGTGCTACTTACTTTACCTAATACCTTTTCAAATACTTGATAATTTTTAAGGCTTGCACTTGAGATTTTTGGAATCGCAAAATAAATCATTTTAAAGCATTTGTGTAACTGCTCTTTTCCAAATAAGACCTCATAAAAACACTTTGCTACAAGCTTAGGATCATTATGAAATGCACCACATCCAAAGGCACCTAGTACTAAATACTCAACACCACTAGCATCAGCTGTAAGAATGATATTTCTTATTCTGTGATAAAGCTCTTTTTGCATTGCCTCATCATTTGAAAAAAGCTCAGTATTTAAGTTTTTATTAGGAGCTGCTGCTGTGATTACTGAGATTGGAAAGAATTCATTGAGAATTTGATATTGACTGTTTCTAAAGACTATCACATTAGGGCTAAATAGGACTTGATATTTCTCTTTATTGATTTTTTCATCATAATAATTCTTAGCCACCTTATCTTTAAGCGATGTGTACAAAGTAGTACATCTGCAAAGCTCCTCTTCTTGAGCCATGGCGCCTTTTGTATATCCACCACCAGGTGTATTTTGATTAGCAAAATTTAATACACCAATGACAGGATAATCAACATCTTCTTTGTGTTGAGAACTTAACTTTAGAGCAAGATCTACAGTGTTGTCATCCACCATAAAGACATGGGATTTAGCATCCACCTTATATTTACTTTTTTTAGGCAAACTGAAATTAGCATCAAAGGAATGAATTTCACTAGCAGAAATTAAGTTAAATAAAGATTTACTTTCAAAGCCGAACCAATAGGCATCAGCAAATTTTCTAACCACAGCTAGGATTGAGTTTGGGAGAAATTTTAATGGTTCTTCAGATAATTCAAGCTCAGCGATATTATCGCATTTTTT
The DNA here is from genome assembly GCA_902785325.1 of uncultured Succinivibrio sp. Classification (GTDB taxonomy): domain Bacteria; phylum Pseudomonadota; class Gammaproteobacteria; order Enterobacterales; family Succinivibrionaceae; genus Succinivibrio. The sequence goes on from CACZXZ010000010.1 coordinate 3,725, forward strand.
TATAGCATCAACATACAAACCGTTTTCTCTAGCTATATTCACTAACATACTTTTAGGTATCATATTCTTACCTCTTTTTTCTAATTTTCACATCTTTATTATACCATTTAAAATTATAATTTACAGTACTATATATAAATTATTTTAATATTTTATTAAACACTTGGTTCCTTGTTTTTACTATCTGATAATTAAGAAAAAATTTACTCTTTAAAAGATCCTACCTATAGTCCAAATCATTTATAATGAGTCTGTTTAAAGATTTTTTAATTGGGATAAAAAAATGTTTAAAGTACTTTTTGTGTGTCATGGAAATATCTGTAGATCACCTATGGCCGAGTACGTACTTAGAGACTACGTTAATAAGTTAGGTATCAAAGATAACTTTATTATCGATTCTGCTGCAACTTCCCAAGAAGAAATTGGCAACAGCGTTTATCCGCCAGTTAAAAAACTTTTAACCTCTTTAAATATTGACTGCCATTTAAAAAGAGCACGTCAAATCAATTTAGGTGATACTAAAAGCTTTGATTATATTATCGCTATGGAGCAATATAATCTTGATAACTTGTATCAGCTCTTTCCTAAAATCGACAAATCCAAAGTCTACCTATTAAAAGATTTCACAAAAGAGCCAGGTGACATCGAAGATCCTTGGTACACCAGAGATTTTGAAAAGGCTTATCGTGAAATTGCCTCCTCTTGTCTTGAGCTAATCGATAGCTTATATCAAGATTCTCTATTAGAGCTTACCCCACAACAAGCAAGTAAACTAAAAGCTTTAAAGCAGTTTAATTAGTTGTTTGATATTTCAAAGCTATTGATAAATTTGAGATTTAACCTATTGTAAGAAACTAAAAATATAGCTAGTATCTACTTGTAGTGTTAAACGAACTTTCTTAATAAGAAGATCATATGGCTATCGATAACTTCAAAACTGAAAACAGAACCTTTGATGAATTACTAAATAGATACGGCATTGTTTATAAAATACCTGTTTTCCAACGTGATTACAGTTGGACTTTAACACAGTGGGACGATTTGTGGTCTGACATAGTTGATACTTTAAATGTAAAAGCTAAGGACAATCCAAACCACTACATGGGGTACTTAGTACTCAAAAAAGACAGTACCTCAGAATTTTCCATTATAGATGGTCAGCAACGCATCACCACCATAGAGATCATTGTTCTTGCAATATTGGCTAATCTAAAAAAACTCATTGATGCTGATATTGATAAAGAAAATAATCTATTTAGATTTAAAACTCTACAACAAACCTTTATAGGCAATTTAGATCCTGTAACTTTACATTCTGATGCAAAGTTAATATTAAATAGAAACAACAAAATATATTTTAGTTTGTATCTTATTCCTTTAAGAAAACTACCTGTTAATGGTTATTCTGCTTCAGAACTATTGCTAAGAGAAGCATTCAATTATTTTTCAGAAAAGATATCCTGTTATCTAAAAAAAGAAAAAAATGACAAAGGTGTAGCTTTGTTCACTCTATGCCAAGAAATATGTAATAAACTCTTTTTTACCGTTATTACTCTAGATAATGAATTAAATGCATTTAAAGTTTTTGAAACTCTAAATGCAAGAGGATTGCAACTTAGTGAAACTGATTTAGTTAAAAACTATATATTTAATTTTCTTGCAGACGATTTTAACAAATACGAAATCAATGAGTTAGACACAAGATGGAATAAAATTGTTGGTAAGCTTGGAAATTGCTCTTTATTAACCTACCTAAGAGCATTTTGGAACAGCAAATATTCTTTTGTAAGAAAAAATCAACTATATAAAACCATTAAAGATAAGATAAGTAATAAAGCTCAGGTTTATGAGTTAATCCAAGAACTTGAAGAAAATATCGATAATTACATTAAACTAATCTATCCAAATAACTCATATTTCGATGGAAATGATCAAAAACAGGCTTGTACTTTAAGATTATTTAACGTCACCACACCATATTCTTTACTACTAGCAGCACAATCTAAATTCTCATCAAAAGATTTTTCTACATTATTAAAAATCATAGTTGTAATCTCCTTTAGATACAACGTGATCTGTGAGCTTTCATGTTTAGATCAAGAAAAAATCTATAACAAAATTGCTTTAAAAATCACTAATGGTGAGGTCACCAATTTACAAGAGCTTTTACCATTGCTAAAAAAACTCTATATCAAAGATAAGATCTTTAGAGATACCTTTGAAAACAAGACCTTTAACACTAATGATAGAAAGGTAAACAGACTTGTTAAATACATTCTTACTACTATAGAAAAGGATTTGTCAGGAATTGATTTAGCACTTGATTCTCCAGATTACAATATTGAGCATATTTATCCTCAAAATCCAGGATCTGACGAAGATTGGCCAGAGTTTATCGACGATTACATCAACATTAGCACTTACAAACTAGGTAATTTAACCTTGCTTTCTGAAAAAGATAATCGTGAAATTGGCAATGAAGCTTTTTCTCAAAAGGTAAAAGTTTATGCTAAATGCAAGTTTGAGGTCACAAAATACATTGCTGAACACTATTTTGTAGAATGGAGTCCAGCAATTATCTGCTCAAGACAACACTTTTTAGTTTCTGAAGCAGTAAAAATTTGGAAAGTATCTCAGCTTGCGACAAAATAGCTTGTCGCAAGCTGTACTCTAATCTACGCTAAAGCCTAATAAAGACAATTGCTCTTTAAATTTGTCCTCAACGTTTAAAAGATGAAGGGATGACAATTCCCTTCTTTCACGATAATTTGAGCGCATAGCATCAAAAGATTTAGCATCTTTAAAGCAGTTTTTAAACATCAAGCTATCTCGTCTTACATCGTACACTGAGAATACAAGACGTCTTATCAAATCTAAATCAAGATTTTCTACCTTACCTAAAGAGGTACTCTCAATTTCAGGTTTTGGCATTTGGTAAGCTTTAGGATCTTCAAGCTTTAACACATGAGCTAAAGTATTAGCTAGCATTACATTAGCACGTCTTTTAGATTCATAAGAGTAACCTGCTATATGAGCAGTTGCGCCATCTACTTGAGATAATAGCTTTTTGCAGTTAATTTGAGGTTCACCTTCAAAGACATCAAGCCAAACTTTAACATCAGGGTGCTTTTCTAAAAATTCTGATAAAGCTTCATTGTCTACAACATTACCACGGGAGGCATTGATAAAGATGGCATTTGGTTTTAGTTTTAAGAGTTTTTGCTCGTCAATTAAGTGTAAGGTTTTATATTCACCATCTTTGATTAAAGGTACATGTAAAGTTACGATATCACAAGCTAGAGCTTCATCTAAAGTTGCATTACAAGTTTTGTCCCCTGCTTTAAAACGAGGGGGATCGTTTTTTACAATGGTCAAACCTAGTGCTTTTGCCTTGTTATAAACTTGGCTACCTACAAATCCACAACCTACAATACCAATACTCTTACCTTCAAAGGACAAATTGTATTTTTCAGCTAAAACCAAAAGTACACTTAGGATGTAGTCACCTACACTCTCGCAATTAGAGCCTTGTGCATTTGAATAAGCAATACCTTTTTTATCAAGTAAAGCTGTATCAATATGATCCATGCCCGCTGTTGCAGTACCAACAAACTTTAATTTATTTGCTTTAGACAATAAATCTTCATTTACTTTTGTAATTGAGCGGATGATTAACACATCCACATCCACAAGATCGCCTGCATTGATTTGACGACCATTTTTAAGCGCAACTTCTCCGTACTGAGAAAAAACTTCCACGCTATTTGGAAGTGCGATATCACATAAGAATTTCATAATTATGCCTTCAAGCAATCTGCAACAAATTTTTAATTATTTACAAGATAATAAGATATAATATCAACACAATTTTAGGAGATGTTTATGTCTAATTCAATTACTGTTGATTATCAAACTCATGGTACTAAAGCATTACTTTTAGGATCAGGCGAACTTGGAAAGGAAGTTGCCATTGAACTTTTAAGATATGGTATCGAGGTTACTGCTTGTGATCGCTATGACAATGCACCAGCTATGCAGGTTGCTCAACATAAAGCAATCATCAACATGCGTGATCCACAGGAATTAGAAAATCTTATTGTATCTTTACACCCTGATTACATCATTCCTGAAATTGAAGCTATTTCAACAGAAACCTTAGTTGCACTTGAAGAAAAAGGCTACAACGTAGTGCCTTCTGCCCATGCAGCTAATATCACTATGAACCGTGAAGCTATTAGAACTCTAGCAGCTGAGGAATTATCTTTACCAACCTCAGCTTATTTCTTTGCTTCAACTATTGAAGAGATTAAAGAGAATATCCACAAGATTGGTTTTCCTTGCATCATGAAGCCAATTATGAGCTCCTCTGGTAAAGGACAGAGCGTATTAAAGTCTGAGGCTGATATTGAAAATGCTTTTGCTGAGGCATGTGAGCACGGTAGAGGTGGTATCAAGCGTGTTATCGTTGAAGGTTTCGTACAATTTGATAAAGAAATTACTCTACTTACAGTAAATGCCGTAGACGGCATTCACTTCTGTGAAGCTGTAGGTCACCATCAAGTAAATGGTGATTATCACGAATCTTGGCAGCCTGAAGAATTATCTGAAGAAGTACTTTTAGAGTCTAAGCGTATTGCATCATCCGTTGTAAGTGCCTTAGGTGGCTATGGCTTATTTGGTGTAGAGCTATTTATCTGTGGCAATAAGGTTATCTTCAGTGAGTTATCCCCAAGACCACACGATACAGGTATGGTTACCATGATTTCTCAGGATTTATCTGAGTTTGCCCTACACGTACGTGCTCTTTTAGGTTTACCTATTGGAAAGATTTCCTTTAATGGTCCATCAGCATCAGCTGCTTTACTTGGTCAAGGTAAAGGCACTAACTTTATCTTCAAGGATTTAGACAAAGCTCTTGCAGTTGCTCCATTTAGCCAAGTTAGAATTTTTGGTAAACCAGATATCGACGGTGAAAGACGCTTAGGTGTATGTCTTGCCCGTGGTAAGTCTGTAACCGAAGCTGTTGAGAACGTTAAAAAGATGCGTTCTTTAATCAATATTGATATTGAATAATACTTAAAGGTACACTCTCATGATGTCATTAAAAAATTACTTAAACATGGATGTTTACATGCTGTTATCTGCTGTAAATATGCAATTAAGAGACGAATTTGAGAGTGTCTCTTCCTTGTGCTCTTACCACGAAATTGATGAAGCTAAGCTTAAAGAGAGACTACAAGAAGCAGGCTTTACCTACGTAAAAGAGCAAAATCAATTTAAATAACATGCTACCTAAAATTGATGGGCAATATTTATTTGTCTTGCCCCTACCTCTTGTAAGTCCAACAGATCCTAAAGCTACCTTATTTGGTATCGTCTATGCCTATACAGATGCTGCTTTTAACCTCATTGGTAAAAAAGAGTTACTTATTTGTAAAGGCTTAGCTTACAAGTTACCATCCCCAAGTTATCTTTTTGCACAAGGTATCAATCCTGATTTAATTGCAAATGGCTTAAGTGAAGTTGAGTTCTTAACAAGACTTCAAAAGATTATGCAAGCACCTAATCTAGACATTTTTACTTGGTCACTGCATAACCTTAAAATCGTCGATAAGATGTGCACAAGAAACTTAGAGGCTAATCTTTTAGGTAAAGTAAATTCCTTAATCGATGTTAATAAGATACTGAAACTTGACCAATACCTAAATACAGGATCAGTACCTAATACAGATGCGCTTTATAAATGCGCAAAATTATTAGGTTTTAAAGAAAGCTCAAAGCATACTGATCTGTTGTTTAAATTAGATGCTTTAATCTATTTAGTAAAGCATTTAAATACTAATGCTCAAGCTTTATTAAACTTCTCTTTAAAGGGCAAGCAATTTAAGATTGATACCATTAAAAATGCCCTTTTAAAAGGTCAAACCTTACTAGATTTTAATACAGCAACCCATGAGATTAACCTATTAAAGCCACTTGTATTTGACGACTCAAAACAAAGACTTGAAGCTTTAGTTTATGACAATAATGGTATTACCCGTCAATTCATCTATTTAAGTCAATTTCCACTGTTATCTCCTGCTACTGTATTAACTCCAGCAAGACAAGAGCTTACAAAGATCTCTTTAAATAGTGTTAATAAGGCATTTTCTGAAACTGACATAAATAGTCTTAAACTTGATTTAAACAGTCTAAGTGTTTTTGAAAAGTTTTATGCTCAATTAAATGCTGATGATAAGGCTTATTGCAAGCAGTGGAGAGCTTCTCCTAAAAACGCCCTTGAGCCACCTGCATTATCCTGCTCAAAGGAATTTAGACAACTAGTATTCTTACTTCGTGGTAATAACTTTGCAGGCACTTTAATCGACAATGAGCTTCAATATTACTACAGAATGTGTCAAAGCCTTTTAATGCCTCAGTTAAAAGTGTACGCTAAAGAGCTTAAATTACTAGTAAATCAGGTAGATGAGAATAATCAAGAGCAAGTAATGTTACTTGCCACTATAGAGCGCTATTTAAGCTCTCTATAATAAGCTTTGGAGTATTACTCCAAAGCTTTATGATCACTTCTTTGTAGACTTTTTGGTGGTAGTCTTTTTAGTGGTAGTCTTTTTAGCAGTAGTCTTCTTAGCTACAGTTTTCTTAGTAACTGTCTTCTTAGTGGTAGTTTTAGAAGCTTTCTTTTCACTTTCTTGAACTTCCCACTTTTTAGCTTCCTCATTATAGAATGCTACAAAGGAAGTAGGCTTACCGTCTTTTACAGAGATAATATACTGCTTTTTAGACTTACGAGAGAATCTAACCTCTGTTTCATTACCCTCGTCATCGTAAGCTGGAGCATCTGCTAAATAATAGAACTTAGGTGAGATCTTATCGCGGTATTTTTGAAGCTCTATAACCTTTGGTGGACGGGTTTCACGTACCTTAGGGAAGTTGTGAGCTGCAAGGAAGATACCAGCTGCACCATCTCTTAATACGTAGTGAGCACCTGCTGCCTGACATGGAAGATCAGGTAAATCTACAGCATCCTCACGTGGTGGTGCAATTTCACCATTCTTTAAGATCTTACGGGTGTTGCCACACTCTTTGTTAGTACATTGCATGTACTTACCAAAGCGACCATCTTTTTCAATCATGGTGTGACCACACTTCTCACACTCAATCTCACGACCCTTTTCAATCTCAGAGTCAAACTTACCAGTCTCTAGAAGATAACCTTTACAGTTTGGGGTGGAGCAAAGGTGTAACTTGTGAGTCTCATCGATGATGTAGGTATCCATCACACTATGACAAATTGGGCAACGAGCTCTTGAACGTAGGATAGCAGCCTCGTCCTCATCTGACAATTTGTGAGCACTGATAGCAGCTAAGTCGATAGGTCTTAAGTTTAAGGTCTTCTTACATCTATCTATGGCTTTAACATCCTTGTCATAATAGCCTAAGCAGGATAAGAACATACCTGTCTTACCAGATTGTACTGCCATGTGGTATTTACCACATTCAGGACAGGTAAACTCTTTAATCTCAAGAGGGCTATTCTCTGGCATACCACCTTCTGTGGCAGGTAGGGTTGCGTGATTTAGCTCTACTTCAAAGCCTTTATAGAAATTGTCTAGACTTTCAATCCAGTCTTTTTTACCACAAGCAATTTCATCGAGCTCATCTTCCATTGAAGCTGTAAAGTTCTTATCCATCAGATCTTTAAAGCTAAAGCGTAAACGGTCGGTTACAATCTCGCCCATTCTCTCAGCAAAGAAACGACCTTGATTGATAGTTACATAACCACGCTCTTGAATGGTAGAGATAATAGCTGCATATGTTGAAGGTCTACCAATACCGTCCTTTTCTAGCTCTTTAACTAAACTTGCTTCGTTAAAACGAGCAGGTGGCTGGGTAAAGTGCTGGGAAGGTAGTAACTCTTCAAGTTTTAGAATATCCTGCTCTTTAAGCTCTGGTAATAAAACTTCCTCATTTTTAGTAAAGTTATAGACCTTTTTAAAGCCATCAAATAAAACATGCTTACCTGATACTTTAAAGGTGTACTTACCAGCTTGTACGGTAATTTGAGTAGTTTCAAATAACTGAGGTGACATCTGAGATGCTAGATATCTTGCTTTAATTAAATCAAATAATCTTTGTGCATCACGCTCAATACCAGATGGTAGTGGATCTAAAGGATGAGATGGACGAATTGCTTCGTGAGCTTCTTGAGCTGATTCTTTAGATTTGTAGTAATTTGGTTTTTCAGGTAGATATTGATCCCCAAAATTACGAGCAACAATATCACGAGCTGCTGCAATAGCCTCTTGCGACAAGTTAACACTGTCAGTTCTCATGTAGGTAATTAAACCTTGCTCATATAATCTTTGAGCAATAGTCATAGTTTTACGTACAGAGAAGCCTAATTTCTGATTAGCAACCTGCTGTAAAGTAGAGGTAGTAAATGGAGGTAGTGCTTGTTGCTTACCTTTTTTAGTTTCAACAGCTACTACTTTAAAGGTTTCGTTTTTAAGCTCTGCTACAATGCTGTTTGCTTGAGTACCATCTTTTATGACAGCTTTTTTACCATCAATCTGAGTTAAAGCAAGCTTTAGAGGCTCATTTTTTGAGGTTAGAGTATTAGCATCAATATTCCAATACTCTTCAGGGATAAATGCTTTAATCTCGCGCTCTCTATCCACAATAAGCTCTACTGCAACTGACTGTACACGACCTGCAGATAAACCACGAGCAACTTTCTTCCAAAGCAATGGGGATACCATAAAGCCCACTACTCTGTCCAAAAAACGTCTTGTCTGTTGAGCGTTTACTAAATCCATATTGATTCTGCCTGGATTTTCAAACGCTTTTGCGATAGCAGCTTTGGTAATTTCAGGGTATTTAACTCTTAGGTATTTGTCATCACTGCCACCTAGCACTTCTTTTAAGTGCCAAGCAATAGCCTCTCCTTCTCTATCCAAATCGGTTGCAAGATAGACTTTATCAGCATCTTTTGACAATTTTTTAAGTTCAGAAACTACTTTATGCTTATCAGGCATAATGTCGTAATTTGCAGCCCAATGATTTTTAGGATCAATACCCATTGAATTAAACTGGGCTTGCTCTTTACTTACTTTAACTTTTTTAGTTTTATCTTTAGTTTGTGGTGCCACTGTAGCCAAATCACGAATGTGACCGACACTAGCTTTAACAATATAATCAGAGCCTAAATAACGGTTGATAATACTTGCCTTAGATGGAGACTCCACAATAACTAATGATTTACCCATGGTAATACCTTTTTCTTTTACTTAATTTGGTATTGATTATCGCACTCAACAGCTTTTGTAAGTTGCTTTCTTACCGTTTTAATCCAAGTTTTTGCCATTAACAATTTCTTTAGTATATCTTTTAATGACTTCTTTTCATCTTTGTCTATGCTAATCTTTATAGCACAAACTTTAGTAAAGTCTAAGCGATTTTGCAAATACTCATCAAATGTACTAATTTGATCAACTAAATTTAACTCTTTTGCATCCTCTGCAAGCCAATACTCACCGGTGGCGATATTCTCAATATCAAGCTTAGTTCTGTACTTAGCAACGATTGCCTTAAAACGGTTATGAATTAAGGTTATTTCTTGCTTAAATTTATCACGAGCCTCAGGAGTGTTCTCACCAAACATAGTAAGGGTACGCTTATATTTACCTGCAGTTACCTGCTCATATTCAACGTCGTGATTCTTTAAGACTTTATTAAAGTTAGGAATTTGGGCTACTACACCAATTGAACCTACATATGAAAATGGTGCTGCTACAATCTTTGAGGCAACACAGGCCATCATATAGCCACCTGAAGCTGCCACAGTGTCAACACAAGCAACAAGATTGATACCTTTATTTCTAATTCTCTCAAGTTGACTTGCACATAGACCATAGCCATTTACTACACCACCAGGAGAAGTAAGCTTAATGATAACCTCATCTTTATCAGTTGCTTTAGCTAAGATTAAATTAACCTTAGAGGTTAACTCATCAACTTGACTTGCTCTTGCGTCACCATCAAAATCGATTACATAAAGGTGTTCTGGGCAAAACTCTCCTTGCTCCTCAGCCTTTTTGATACGCTCAGCTTTTTCTTCACGAAGTTTTTCTGGTGCTGTCTTTAAAGCTTTAGCTTTTTGCTTTAAGTAAGCTTTTTTCTCTTTATCAGATTTACTTTCATCAAACTCATCAATAGCAGCATCTAATTTATCTACATTGTCTTTATAGAAATTAAATAAATTGGTGAATTTAAATTTAATCTTATCTTTGTCATCTTCATTATGAGCTTTAGCTTGCATAGCTAAAGAGATGAGCAGTGATACTAACAAGAAGACAAAAACTAACACAGTTACTAACTTAACTGCAAACAAGCCCCAATTAGCTAAAAATTCCATGGTTTATCTCTATTTTAATTGTCTTTATAATCAATACCTGCTTGAGTAAGTCTAATGCCTTCCTCTTCAATCGTGATAAGGCGATTTTTATAAAGGCCTCCTAAAGCTTTTTTAAACTTACCTTTTGACATGTGCAAGTAATCCTCGATGTCCTGAGGATCTGACTTGTCATTAAACTGTAAAAAGCCATCTTGAGCTTTTAAGATTTTTAATAATAGTTTTGAGGCGTGCTCAATACCACTTACGCCCATTTCCTGGAATGAAACATCTAATCTACCATCTTCACGGACTTTAGTAATGTAGCCTGTGGTTCTCTTACCAATCTTTACACCTACACCTTTAAGCTCAGATTTATAAAGTAAACCATAAACCTCATCGTTGACAACTACTCTAAAACCAAGGGGGGTATGAGATACAGCAACGACATTTACTCTTTGACCAGGCTTGTACTTACCAGGTTTTGCAGTATCACTAATGTAGTGATTAAATCTTTGAGTTCCAAAAAGTCTACCTTTATCATCTAATGCTACTAAGATAGTAACGCTCTCACCTACCTCAAAAGCAGTTCTTTGCTCTGAGATTGGAACTACAAGCTCCTTTGGAATACCAAGATCCATATATACAGTGCCACAATCGATGGAGGTAACAGTAAGGTTACCAATCATGCCACATTCAAGATAAGGGTGTCTTGCAGTTGCAAGCACTCGTCCTGCATCCTTATATAAGAACACACGCAATAGATCGCCAATTTTAAGATCATCAGGTAACTGCTTTTTAGGAACGAACAAGCTACCTTCCTCTTGTGCATCCACAAAAGCACCTTGATCAGTAAGATCAACGACTGGAAGTTTAATCATATGACCTAAAACAACCTTATCTTGCATATAAGCTCCTTAATAGCACTATCTATATATACATATACAAAAAAGCCACTCTATTTTCAAGAATGGCTTTACGATAACTTACAAAGGTATCAAAAAATTAGATACGTTGGAAATCGATATGTAAGATACGCTCTGAAACTGGGTGACGTTGAATGTCTACAGGCTTAACTTTGATTGTTTGGCCATCAACGTTTAACTCAACGTTAGTGTAGAACTCGTCCTTTAAAGAAGCAGCAATTAACTTCTTCTCATCAAGAGTAATAGAAATTGCGTCTTTACCTTCACCAATGATGATAGCTGGTGTTAAGAATTGACGACGTAGGCGGCGGCTCGCACCTCTTCCTAGGTCTGTACGGATAGTAGCATCAAATGAAATTGCCATTTTATGTTTTCCTTGAAATAATTAAAATAAATAAACTGTGTAATGCGACCATAAACACAGCAGACAGTATTATATGCAAAAACGTGATTTTTGCAAGTCAAATCTCACATTTAAATGAGATTTTATTGCATTATGGTGTGATAATAATTAGAACTTATTTTAATCATCTAACAAACATGCTTATTTTAAAACCTTATTTTAATATAACAAGATTATTTAGCCTCTTTATTCTAGCTGTAAGCTTGATGCTTGTAGGCTGTCAAAGTGCAAGTCACGTTGAGCAAAGCCAAGGCTTTAATGTTGAGAAAATTCTAAATATAGTTAAGTTACACAAAACCACTGAACGTCAATTACGTGAGTACTTAGGAACTCCTGCTTATGAAGCAAGTTGCTTAAAAGATCAAAAACGAGTAATTGGCTTTGTAATCTTTGGCGATCACTTCTATAGTAATTTGTCTAAAGGTGCTGTTTTAGGCTATTTAACCTTTGGTTTAAAATCTAAAATCTTTGCACATACTTTAAAGTTCATCACTGCAAAGGTTGATAATAAAGGCAAGATTATTGCTATAAAAGCTAACGGGGTAACCTATAATAAGCATATGAGATTTTCAACTTGGATTGAATATAAGAGAACCCTTAGTGTAAAAGAGTTAAAGTCTGAAGTTAACTTCTCTACTGACGAGGTAAAGGATACTTTTATTGCTCAATACAATAAAACCCATAAAACCAAATTTGAAAACTTAAGTTCAAAACAAAGAGAAAAACTTATAGTATCCGATACAGTAAACGACTATCAAACTGAAGCTTACCTTTATGGACAAAAGGTCTTAGGTAGTTTTTCTGATTTTATCACTCCGCTTCCTCAAAATTTTGATGGAGCTAAAGCATTAACCATTTTTTCAGTAGAAAATTAGTGCTTTTTTAATAAGATCGTTTATTATTACGATTAAATTTGGGATAATAATTTGTACATTATTTTATACTTATAATAACAATTATGACTAATTTCTATAAAAAGCTTGACATCTCAGCCTTTGATGCAATTTCAAAAGCACAAAAAATTGTGAACGGACCAATGCTTTTCCAAGCAACTTTCAGCTTAATTGAACATGGCGTCTTAAAAGCTCTTGATGAATCCCCAAAAGGTTTAACTTTAGAACAATTAAAACAACAGACAGATTTAAGTGAATATGCCCTTGGTGTCCTACTAGATATGGGTGCCTCTGGTGAAATTGTCACTGTAAGTGATGAAGGCGTTTATACTTTAAGCAAGATTGGTTTTTTCTTAATCAATGATGAAATGACCAAAATCAACATGGATTTTATCAAGTATATTTGCTATGAAGGTGCAGATAAACTTGATGCTTCTCTAGTTCAAAGAAAGCCATGCGGTTTAGCGGTATTTAATAAAGATTGGCAAACCATTTATCCTTATCTTGACAAATTACCAGGTAAAGCAAAAGAAGCTTGGTTTAATTGGGATCACTTGTATTCTCAAACAGCTTTTAAAGATGCTATTACCAAGCTAAACGAATTATACAAGCCTAAAACAATTTATGATGTAGGTGGTAATACAGGTAAATTTGCGATTGCCTGTTGTAATCAAATTGATGATGTTAAGGTTACAATCCTAGATTTACCATCACAAATTAAGATGGCAAAAGAGAATATTCATGCTCACAACCTTGATAATCAAATTGATTTTCAAGCAGTAGATATCTTAAATCAAGATCCTAACCTACCACATGACGCTGACATTTGGTGGATGAGCCAATTTTTAGACTGCTTTGCTCCAGAGCATGTATTACATATCTTAAGCAATATCTCAAAAGCTATGAAAGATGATGCTAAAGTATGTATTTTAGAGCCTATTGCTGATAGACAGAAATTTGAAGCTTCAGCTTACTCTATCAATGCAGGATCTTTATACTTTACTTGTATGGCTAACGGTTACTCTCGTTTCTTTAGCACCAAGATGTTAACTGAACTTGTAACTAAAGCAGGCTTTAAAGTTGAAAATATTATTGATGGTCTTGGTATTTCAAATTCCTTATTTATTCTAAGTAAGTAAAATGAAAATTAGCTTTAAGATTGAAGATGTAGCAGCAAGAGCTTTTGGGTTAACTACCATTGAAGAGTTTACTGCGCTTGCAAATGGTAGTCTTACTGTTGATACTAAGGCTCCTAATCCAAAACCAAAACTTATCCCAATGATGACCGCAAGACGTCTGTCTGACGGTTGTCGCTTAGCTGTGGATGCAGGGCTTGAGCTTAGTTCAAGAAATAAGCTTACAGGAGTTATCTACTCTTCCTTATCAGGAGAAATCCAGCACAACTATAAAGTGTTAACAGCTTGTGCAAAAGATATTCCTTGTTCACCTACAGATTTTTCAATGTCTGTACACAATGCAGCTGTAGGTAACTTTACTATTTTGTCAAAGGCTGATATTCCATCAAGCTCAGTAAGCGCAAGTGAAGATTCATTTATGCAAGCACTAGTGGATGCTTATATTAGACTTGATAATGATGAGGATAGAATTTTAGTTGTTGACTACAACGTCTCAATTCCTGAGTTCTTTATTTGCTATAGCGATAGTGATCTTTTAGCTTACCCAATTGCCGTAGGTTTTGTATTAGCTAAAGGTAATGAAGTAACTATTAACGCTCAAGCAAAAGAAGCTGTAACTTACGACAATCATCAAGCTCTTACTTTTTTATTAAATTACCTAAAAAAAGCTCAACAATGTACGATTAAAAGCTCAAATCAAGAGTATCAGGTAAATTTCTCATGCAGGTAATTCTAGGAATTTATAGAGTTATTGTCGCAACCATTTATCTTGCGGTATTTGGTTTAGGAGCTTTATTTATTTCAGTGATATTCTTTAACCTGTTATCCCTAGTGATAAGGGATAAGCAGAAAAAAGTTAGAATATCTAGAACCTTTACAAGTGCTTCTTTTAGAATGTACTTAAAATCCGGTGAGCTTATAGGCATTTTTAAATTTAATTTTCATCATCTTGATAAATTAAAAAATGATCAAAAAGTAATTTATATTGCCAATCACCCAAGTTTACTAGACTTTGTGATCTTAACTGCCATAGGCAAAAACACAAGTTGTGTAGTAAAAAGTAGTCTTAAGAAAAATCCTTTTTTCTCAGGGGTGATCTCTTGTAATCAGTATATTGGCAATCACGGAAGTAGTGAGCAAATTGTACAAAGATGCAAAGATGAGTTAGAAAAAGGTAGTTGTCTCATGATTTTTCCTGAGGGTACTAGAACTAGAAATCAAAGTAACCTCAAATTTACGCATGGTTTTTCTAGCATTGCGCTGACAAATAACTATAATATCAGACCATTCGTAATAAATTTTAAAGGTAGAGCTTTAAGAAAAGGTGCGCCTTGGTATTTAACTTATTACTCAAGGTTATATTATGATATTGAGGTTTTAGACTTATTTGATACAAAAGCATTTGTGCAACAACATCAAGATAAAGAAATTAGCGCACAATCAAGAATACTTGCAAAGCAATTACAGAATATTATTCAATCAAAAGTAGCTTAGGAACACACATGGAAACTTTATATCAGGAAATTAAACAACTTATTATCGACTCACTTAATCTTGAAGATCTAAGTGTTGACGATATTGAGACTGAAGCTCCTCTTTTTGTAGATGGCTTAGGTTTAGATTCTATTGATGCTTTAGAGCTTGGTATGGCTATTAAGCAAAAATACGGCATCACTCTTTCTTCAAATAATGAAGAAATGAAAAAATGTTTTTACTCCGTAAAGACTCTTGCAGATTACATTTCAACCCATAAGAGCTAATTATGACTAAAGAAGAAATTTTTGAGCAAATCAGACTAATGCTATCTCAGCTATTTGAGATTGATAAAGAAGAAATCACTTTAGAGAGCAAACTTTTTGAAGAGCTTGAGTTAGACAGTATTGATGCTGTGGATTTAGTAGTTAAGCTACAAAAGACCATCGGCAAAAAGATCATGCCTGAGGAATTCAAGCAAGTTCGCACTGTTAAAGATGTAGTTGATGTAGTTTATAAAATTACTCACGAATAAGTAAATGTTAAAAAAGCTGATAGTTTTTTTCTCGGTTGCAATTACCCTCGTGGTACCTTTTGCAATTTATTTTGGAATAAAATATCAGCTTTTAACTTATGTATTAGCTCTGCTAATTGTGGTGAATTTACTTAGACTTACCACCTTTAACTTTAAAAACTCAAAAGTTAAGGTATTGTCTAAAGTAAGTTTTTTTACCGTTATTATTCTGATAGTTTTAGCCATAACCCAGCTAGTACTTAAAGATTTAAAGCTTATTTACTATTACCCTGTTGCAGTAAATTTTGTGTTTTTATCAGCTTTTTTGATAAGTCTCTTTTCAAAAGAAGCTATCATCACTAAATTTGCAAAACTAATTCATCCAAATCTTGAGCAATTTGAAATTGACTACACTAGAAATGTAACCAAAGCTTGGTGCTTATTTTTTGTAGTCAATGGACTTATAGCCCTTTATACCGTACTAAGTCATTCAATTGAGCTTTGGACTCTTTATAACGGGCTTATCTCCTATCTTGCTATAGGAGTGTTTGCTTTAATAGAGCTTTTGATTAGAAAAATTGTAAAAGCAAAACATGGAAAATAATACTCAAATAGCGCTATCAAGTTTTATTAGAGAAAACGATAACGATAATCAAAACTTATGGTGTACAGATAGAATTTTTAATAAAAGCTACACTTACTTAGATTTTAAGTACTTACTCTTAGCTGTAAGTTCACTACTTTCAAAAACAGAACTTAAAAAAATTGCTATTTGTACCGAGAACAGCGCATTTTTCTCTGTGTTTTTCTTCTCCTGCTTACTATCAAATAAACCCCCTGTGTTATTAGGTAACTTTACTAAGCTTTCTTTAGTAGAAGATGTAGATAAGTATGATTTAGTTGTAACAGATGAAAATATCAAAGACTTACCTATAAAAACATTTTTTATAGATTATCTTGCTTTTGACGGGTTACTTAAAAACGCTAAAGACACCTTTTCAACAGCTGATTTAAACAATATTAAGTTTAATAGTGAAGATAACATTGTGCTTTACACCTCTGGCAGTACAGGTAAATCAAAAGCAGTAATAAAAACTTTTAAGCAGATGTTTGATGAAGCGGTAACTGTAGCTTCTATTACCGAAAATTTAGCAGGTACACCTAACTTAAAGGCTATTGCAACTGTACCTCCATATCACATGTATGGACTTACTTTTAGGATCTTTCAATGTCTATATCAAAAAATCACCATTGAAGTACCTATCTGTCATTACACAGAGGAATTACAAAGCTTTAAAGAACCTTTAGTGCTTATCTCCTCCCCTGCTTTTTTAAAGCATATTGATTACTCAAAGGAAAGTCCAAATATCGTGTTTGCCATAAGTGCTGGCTCAGCCCTTCCAAAAGATATAGCAGCAAAGTTTTATCAATGGACAGGAACTCCCATTACAGAGATCTATGGCAGCACAGAAACTAATGTGATGGCTTATCGTTTTAATCGTGGACTTGATGAGCTATTCACACCTTTTGATGGTATATCGTTCTTTGAAAATAAGGATAGCTTTTATCTAAAGTCTCCTTTTGTGTTAGGGGATTTCAAACTTGATGATAAATTGTGCTTTGAAAATGAGCACAAATTTAAAATCATGGGTCGTACCGACAAAATTGCTAAAATTGCAGAAAAAAGAATTAGCTTAAGCTTAATTGAAAAACTTTTAAAACAAGATCCTAAAGTTTTAGATGTTGTAGCTTTACCTTTAGAAAAGCATCAAAGAAACTTTATTGCTCTTGTGGTGAAAGTATCACATGCAGATCACGAGTTTTTTCTAATAAAAGCTAATAAAATACAATTTGTGAAAACTTTAAAAGAAAAACTTAAAGATCATATTCCACAGATTGCTATGCCAAGATTTGTAAGAATAGTAACGGATATTCCTCAAAATAGTATGGGCAAGAATATCGTATTACAGCTAAAGGAATTATTTAATGATTAAACCTAAAGCTTATAAAACAGAAATTATTGATAAAAACACTGCAAAGGTAAGTTTCAAATTAGACGCTGACTTGTTTTACCTAAAAGGACATTTTGAGGTTCAAGCGTTATTGCCTGGTGTAGTACAAGTAGGTTATGTAGTAGAGTTTGCCAAAGAGTTGCTTAATTTAGATGTAATTACCAATTTTCAGGTGATTAAATTTCTAAATCCTATTATTCCAGAAGATACAGTTGAACTAACCCTTAAATATAACGAAACAAAGCAAGCTCTTGATTTTGAATATTACCTAAAAAATCAAGAAAAGGTAGCAAGTAAAGGCAAAGCAAAAGTATCATGCAACAGCAATTTGGCATAATTATTCCATGCTATAAGCATGCTCACACCCTAAAACAGGTGTTAACAAATTTAGCGCCATTAAATTATTTAATGGTGGTGGTTGACGATGGCAATGATCTAGAGCAAAAAGCTATCATTAAAAGCACCGTTAAAGAATTTGAAAATGCAGTCTTACTTTTGCATGCTACAAATTTAGGTAAAGGAGCTGCCATAGCTGATGGTATTGCTTATTTAAAAGAGCATCACTATTCTCATGCCATTCAAATTGATGCTGACATGCAACACAATTTAAACGATCTTAATAAATTTATAAGTTTGTCAGAGCAATATCCAAAGGACATCATAAGTGGAGCTCCACTCTATGATGATAAAGCCCCTAAAGGTAGAGTGATAGGTCGTAAAATCACTAACTTTTTTGTAGCCTTAGAGTGTTGCACTCTTTCAATTAAAGATGCCATGATTGGTTTTAGAGTTTACCCTGTAGAGCCTATTTTTAAGATCTTAAATAAGCACCATATTGCAATGAGAATGGGGTTTGACATTGAAATTCTAGTTTGGGCCTATTGGAGTGGTTGTAAAACAAGATTTATTGAAACTAAAGTTAACTACCCAGAAGGTGGTATTTCAAACTTTAAAGCTAAAGATAATCTTAAGATCTCACTTATGCACACCAAGCTTTGTACGATTGCTCTATTAAAGCCAATATTAAAGGTGTTTAATTATGTCTGAGCAGGATCTAACTAAACACTGGGCAAATCAAAAAGAGAAAGCAGGTGGTGTTTTAGGCGTAAAAATCTTACTTACCATTTACAGAATTGGTGGTAGAGCTTTGTTTTTACCAATTCTCTACCCTGTTATTTTTTGCTATTACCTAGCATCAAAAAAGCAAAGACAATACTCTAAAGAGTTTTTTCAAAACGTCAATTGTAAGCTTCAAAAGCTAGGACAACCTTGTCAAAAGTTTTCATCATTTAGACATTTCTTATCCTTTGCTGACATGGTGCTAGACAAGTTTAATGCTTGGATGGGTAAGGTAGTAATTGGCAAAAATGCTTTTTATACTGAAAACTCAGAATCTACTATCTTTAACTTTGAAGGTGGTGGCAAAGTATTTTTATGCTCTCATTTAGGTAATGTAGATGCGCTAAGGGCTATTGAATTTAAGCAAAAAACCGCGGTTGTCAATGCTGTGTTTTTTACTCAAAACGCAAAACAAGTTAATAGCACTCTAAAAAAACTAGCCCCACAGGCAAATTTTAATGTAATTGCTACTGATACTATTGGACCTGATACAGCCATTTTACTAAAAGAGAAAATTGATAAAGGTGAAATTGTAGCTATTGTAGGTGACAGAGTTCCTGTGGTTAAAAAAGGTGTCAACAAACATCGAGTGGTGAAAGCTAACTTTTTAGATATGCCTTGTAACTTTGCCCAAGGACCTTTTATCTTATGCAGTTTGCTAAAATGCAAAGTGCAATTGCTCTTTGGACTTAAAAATCCAGAATCTAAAGTTATTGATATTGTTTGTGAGGATTTTGCAAATCCTATTACGCTATCAAGAACTAATCGTGAGGAGGATTTACAAAAGTATATTCAACAATATGCTAATAGACTTGAATATTACACTTTAAAATATCCTTATCAATGGTTTAACTTTTTTGACTTTTTCCATCAAGATTAACAATGTATAAAAGACCTAAATTTATAGCCAAAAAGGAATGTGTTTTTCCTATTTCTTTTCATGATACTGATGCTATGCAAGTAGTATGGCATGGTAACTATATTAAGTTTTTTGAACTAGCAAGAGAAGCTATGTTTGAGGAGTTTGGCTACACCTACGAACAAATGCAAAAAGATAAGCTTATATTCCCAATCACTGAGGTTAGTTGCAAATATCGCAGATCCTTGACTATCAATGATAAAGCCTTAAAAGTCATCGCCATGCTTACAGACTTTGAAGGAAAGCTTATTGTTTGCTATGAAGTATACAAAGTTGGTGACGATAAGCATTTATGCGCATATGGTAAGACAGAGCAGGTGGCAATGACCACTGATACTTTAGAACTACAATTTCAAACTCCAAAAGCATTACTTGAGGCGATAGATAGACATGCTAAGGCAAATAGTTAAGGGCATAAAAGTTTTATTACTCTGTGCTTGTTTATCAGTTTCTGTTACACAAGCGCTTGAGCTTCAAGAATTAACAGCACTTCTTGAGAGTAAAAAGAATATTACTTGTGATTATAAGCAAGTAAAAACTTTTCAAGGACAAGAGCTTAACAGTACTGGTAGCTTTTACTTAATTGATAAAGCCACCATAAAATTCTCACAACAGGATCCATTTGCCATGGATACTGTGCTAAATAGTGAGAAACTTGTGCAAATCATCGATGGCAATGAAACTGCTATTACCAAGGAGAATAATCCACAAGTTTTTGAGGTAATCAATCTTGTTATGCAAGTTTTTTCCTTACAGCAAGATCTTGAAAATCACTTTGCTGTAAAACTTACAGGCACTCTTGATAACTGGACTTTATTTTTAGAGCCTAAAGATGCAGTTCTTAAAAAGGTATTTAAAAGTATTCTTTTAAAAGGCTCAGATAACATTCAATCCATTACAATAACCGACAACAATCAAGATCTTACATGCCTTGAATTTTCAAACTTTAAGCAATAAGTTATGGAACACAACAAAGTTTATAGTGTAGTCTTTATTTTAAGTTTTATATTTATGCTAGGTTTCCTAGTAGTAAAGCTACCTACTCTAAATTTTGATAGTTCTATACTCTCACTTATTCCTAAGGTAACTGATGATAAAGTTGATGAAAAAATTGTTGATGACTTTACTAAAAGACTAGATAAAATAAGTCTTGTAGTTATAAAACCTCAAGATAATAACCTTGAAATCGTAGCTAAGCTTTATCAAAACTTATCAAGTATTGAAGGAGTTGATAAAGTTATTGGTAAAGTCGATAACAACTTTCAACATAAGCTTCAAGAGGATACTTTTAACTTTAAAACTGCTTTAATCAATCAAGATCTTAGAGAAAAACTCAAAGGTAAGACGGCTGCAAACGAGGTTATCACAGCTCTTTATAGTGGTGTTTTAGGCTTAGGTGCAAAAGAATTTGAAAACGATCCTTTATTACTTACAAGAAAAGCCATCTTCAACTTGGCAAAAGACACTAACTTTAAAGTAAAACAAAACTATTTAACGGTTAATTTTAACCATGAGGATTATTACCTATTTACTCTAATTGCCAAAGCCTCAGGTCTTAATCTTGAGCACACTGACAATTATGTTGCAGCTATTGATAATGCTATAGAAACCATACTTTTAGAGTACCCAGAAAGTAAAATTTATAAACGAGGTACTGTCTTTTATTCAAAGGATGCAGCTAAAGCTTCAAAAAACGATCTTACCTACTTAGGCACTTGTACTGTATTACTGGTGTTTTTACTTATTTTTGCAATATTTAGGACCTTAAATCCTGTAGTTTTAGCACTACTCTCAGTTACTTTTGGACTTGTAGCTGGCTCTTTTTTAGTAGTCTTTTGCTTTAACAGTATTAACCTAATTGTCATAGGCATGTGTTTAAGTATCATTGGCGTGGTTTTAGACTACTCTACTTATTACTTAACCTTAAGGCTTAATTTTAGTGGCAAAGAAACCTCTTTTGAGACTATTAAAAGAATGCAAAAGCCTTTGATAATTGCAGCTACCACAGATGTGATTGCTTATTTAATTATTCTATTGTTCCCACTTGAGCCATTAAAACAATTAGCTTTATTCTGTATTGGAGCTATAAGCTACTCTTGCTTATTCGTAGTTTTAGTTGAACCTTATTTGTGTCAAAACACTAAAAAGGTGGCACTACCACTTCCAACGCTTTTAAACCTATATTTAAAGCTTGCCTCAAAAAAGACTTTTTCAAATACTCTAATCATAGGTTTAGTAGTAATTTCAGCTATTGGCTTATTTAAGCTAAAAGCAAATGACGATCCTGCTTTATTACAAACTTTAAATCCTACTTTAAAACAGCAAGATGACTTTATAAGTAAATTATTAAATACTCAAAACTCTCAAAAATTTATTATCGTTAGTGCTACTTCTTTTGAAGATTTACTTTTTAAAAATGAGCTTGTAAAAGCCAAATTAGACAAGTTAATTGAAACTAAAGCCATAAAGTCTTACAAGACTATACCTTTTAACAGTCAAAAAACACAGCAACAGGATTTAGAGCTGTTACAAAGCAATACCAAAGAGTTGCAAGATAAGCTTTCAAAAATGCACCTTAATTTAACCTTTAAAGACTATCAAGAACAAATATTTGATGAAGTCAAATTTTTTGATAGTGCATACTTTAAGTTATATGAGCAAATGCTACTAGTAAAAAACGGTACTTGTGCTTTAACGATTATCTTAAATGAGGTTAATAATGGTGCTTTAATTAAAGAGGCTCTAGAACCAATTGAAAACACACTTTATCTTGATAGACACGAGGATTTAACCCACGCTTTTACTTATCTTAGAGAGCTTATTAGTTTTGTAGTATTAAGCTTTATTGTGGTTATCTTTGTTATAAGCTGCATAAGATTAAAACTAAGATTAGGTTTGTTAGCTACTGTGTTTTCAATTCTTGCTCTGACAACTGCTCTTACAGCTCTTGCCTTTAGTGGCTTACAACTAAATTTATTTTCACAATTAGCTTTAATCTTAGTACTAGGTATCGGTATTAACTACGCTATTTTCTTTACTAACAATAAGGAAATTGAAAAGGTAAGTTTAGTGGCAATTGCAACTGCACTTTTAACCACATTACTTACCATTGGCATTTTAATCTTTAGTAGTGTAGCTGCTATACAAGGCTTTGCTATCGTGTTATCAACAGGCATCATTATCGCATTTTTACTTGCAACTATCTTAAAAAACTATGCTAAATAAACTTATACTGCTTTTTTCAATTCTAATTACTCTTACTTGCACTGCTTGCAGCAGTTCAAGTAGAGATAGTGCACAAACTCAAAAGGTGTTTTTAGAGCCTAATCAAAGTGTGGTACTACCCAAATTCACCTATGAAGATAAGCTTAGTTTAAAACAGCTTATGACTACAACTTATCAAGATAAAACTCATAGTCTTATCGTCTTTTTAAATTTAGATAAAGATTTTATTGAAATTAAAGGTATGTCTACAAGTTTTATTAACTTGTTTTCGGTAAAATATCATAATGGAATTATCGATACTAAATATTATGTTCCAAAGTTATTATTACCCTCTGTAGAGCAGGTTTTGCTTGATATAATGCTTTGTTTTGAAGACGATAGTAAAATTAGTCAATTTTTACCAACTGGTTATAAGCTTAAAACTTCAGACAACACAAGAGAGCTTTTAAATAATAACGATAACTTGATTTACAAGATAAGCTATGAAAAGCTTAATGAACACAATTTAGCAGTGAAGTTAACCAATAACGCTTTTAACTATACAATAACTATAAAGTACTTATGATTTATATTAACGAATTTGCCTCAATCAGCGCTTTAGGATCTAATAGTGATGAGATCACTTATAATCTATCTCATCCTAATCAAATCTTACTTACAAAAAGAAATGATCTATTATTAAATCAAAAAGAGTCTTATTTTGGACAAGTAAAAGCCTCCTTACCATCTCTTGAGGCTTATCCAAAACACAAGACTCGTAATAATGCGCTGTTAGCTTATTTGTGCCAAGTTTTAAAAGAAAAAGTAGATTACTTTATTGAAAAGTATGGTAATCAAAGAGTTGGTATTGTACTTGGAACCTCAACCTCAGGTTTGAGTGAAACTGAAGTTGAAATTAAAAATTATTTACAAACCAATGTTCACAGCCAAGACTTTTATTTCTCCATGCAAGAATTTGGCGATCCTGCCCTTTTTTTAGCGCAATACTTAGGTGTAAAGGGCGTTTGTTACGCCATTTCCACAGCGTGTTCTTCAAGTTCAAAAGCTTTAGTTTCAGCTAAAAAACTAATTGAAAAAGATCTTTGTGATGTAGTGATAACAGGTGGTGCTGACACCTTATGCGCAGTACCAATCAACGGTTTTGACAGTATGCAAGTATTAAGCTCAAACCGTTGCAATCCCTTCTGTAAACACCGTGATGGCATCAATATTGGTGAGGCTGCAGGACTTATGATTTTATCTAAAGAGCCATCTTCACTTGCTTTAGTAGGCTGTGGAGAGTCTTCAGATGCTTATCATATCTCCTCCCCAGATCCTGAAGGAAAAGGTGCAATTAAAGCTATAAACATGGCTTTAAAGGATGCAAATTTGTCACCTCATGACATAGGTTATATCAATATGCATGGCACTGGCACCAAACTTAATGATGCTATGGAATCTAAAGCTGTGAATGCAGTGTTTGGAAATTCCGTACCTTCAAGCTCCACTAAGTATTTAACAGGACACACTTTAGGTGGTGCTGGTATCTTAGAAAGTTGCATTTTAGCTTACATCTTAAAATATGATCTTAATTTACCACCACAGGATTTTTCCTTTGATGAAATAGACGATACGCTTTTAGATTGTGGTCTTTTAAAAGAAAGCGTAGGACGAAAAACTAATTATCTAATGTCTAATTCTTTTGCTTTTGGTGGTAACAATACTAGCATTATTATAGGAAAAGTAGATGAGTGATGTATATCTTGAGCCTGGCTGTTACCTTCCCCACAAAAAGCCAATGGTTTTAATTGATAAGGTGGTAGAAGTAACTGACAACAGTGCTATTTGTCAAAGCTATGTAAATGAAAATAGCTCATTAGTACCTTTTTTAGAAGACAAAGAGCTTCCATCCTATTACATCATTGAGCTTATCTCACAAGCCATAGGTGTATGGTCAGGGGTTAAGTCTAAACAAAATAATGTAGCGCTTCCACCTATGGGGATGGTGATTGGCTGTCGTGGTTTAAAGTGTACTGTAGATAAATTTGCCTACAACTCAACTTTAGACATCAAAATTAACAAAATTATAGAAGATGACACTCTAGCTTCTTTTGATGGAACTATTTCTGTTAACGGCACAGATTTAGGTTTTGGTACTGTCAATGTTGTTAGAGTTACAGATGATCAATTAAATAATCTATTTGCTCGCAATTAAAGAGGTATGATGAGAAGAGTATTAGTCACAGGCGCAGGTACAGGACTTGGTAAAGCCATTGCAATTGAACTTTGTAAAAACGATTTTGAGGTAGTACTACATTACCGCAGTAGTAAAAGTGGTATTGAAGATGCTTTAAGTAGAATCAATGAACTTGGTAAAAAAGCCACCTCCCTTTGTTTTGATATTACCAACAGAGAACAGTGCAAACAGATTTTAGAGCAGGATATTGAGCAAAATGGCTCGTACTATGGCATTGTTTGTAATGCAGGTATCACTAAAGATGCAGCTTTTCCTATGATGACCGATGACGATTGGGACAGTGTAGTTAGAACTAATATCGACGGTTTTTACAATGTAGTAAAGCCTTGCATTATGCCAATGATTGCAGCGCATGAAGGTGGCAGAATTATTGCCATTTCCTCAGTATCTGGCATTATGGGAAATCGAGGTCAAGTAAATTACTCTGCATCAAAAGCTGCACTAATTGGTGCTGTAAAAGCTTTAGCTTTAGAAGTTGCCAAAAGAAACATCACCGTAAATGCGGTAGCACCAGGTTTAATTGACACTCAAATGACTGAGCTTGATGAAACCGTTAAAAAAGAAATTTTAAAGATGATCCCATTAAAGAGAATGGGTAAACCTCAAGATGTTGCAGATACTGTAGCCTTTTTAATGTCTGATAAGGCAAACTACATCACAAGACAGGTGATCAGTGTTAACGGAGGTTTACTATGAGCAAACGCGTAGTTATCACAGGTCGTGGTACCATCACAGCCTTTGGCGAAACATGGGAAGATAATAAAACCAAAATTTGTGAGCTTAAAAATGCTGTTCGCCATATGCCTGAGTGGGAAAACATTGACGGCTTAATCACTAAGCTTGCAGCCCCTTGCGACAATTTTACAAGACCTGAAAGTTACACTAGAAAGCAAACTCGCTCTATGAGTAGAGTGTCTTTGATGGCTACAAGAGCCTCAGAGTTAGCCTTAACTGAGGCAGGACTAATTGACGACAAAGAGTTTTTAAAATCTGGTTACGTCGGCATTGCCTATGGATCATCTTTTGGTAGTGTGATGGCTGTAAAAGACTTTGCAACCATGCTAACTGACAATACCACAGGTGACATTAACGCCAACTCCTATGTTAAATTGATGCCACAAACCACTGCTGTTAATATCAGTATCTTTTTTGGTATTACAGGCAGAATTATTCCAACTTCCACAGCTTGTACCTCAGGTTCAATGGCCATTGGTTATGCTTATGAAGCGATTAAAAATGGCTATCAAGTTGCCATGGTTGCAGGCGGAGCTGAGGAGTTGTCTGTATGTGACGCAGGTGTTTTTGACACCATGTTCTCAACCTCCTCAAAAAATGATACTCCAAAGCTAACTCCTGCTCCTTTTGATAAGGACAGAGACGGCTTAGTAATCGGTGAAGGTGCTGGTACTTTAGTCCTTGAAGAGTATGAGCATGCTAAGGCTCGTGGTGCTAAGATTTATGCTGAAATTATTGGCTTTGCAACCAACTCTGATGCAACTCATATCACCTCCCCTAATGCGACAACTATTGAAATTTGCATTAGAAATGCGCTTAAAGATGCCAACCTATCAAGCAGTGACATTGGCTATATCTCAGCTCACGGCACTGGTACTACTTTAGGTGATATTGCTGAATCTAATGCTACCTTTAACATCTATGGCGATAAAACTCCAATCTCAACTTTAAAGAGTTACTTTGGACATACCTTAGGTGCTTGTGGTGCTGTAGAGGCTGCCTTTGGGGTTAACATGATGAATGAAGGTTGGTTTAATCCAAACCTAAATTTACATGAGGTTGATCCTCGTTGTGGTAACTTAAACTACATTAAAGACAATATGTTAAAGTTAGAAACTGAATTTATTCAGTCTAATAACTTTGCCTTCGGTGGTATCAATACTTCCCTAGTCTTTAAGAGAGTCTAACATTATTGAGCAGAAGTCTTTGGCTTCTGCTCTATTAAAACTATCTATCCTCAAATTTTCACTAAAATTCTGTCTATATCATACTTATAAGATCTTTATGATGATATGATTAGAAAAATTTCTAATTAGGATCTAAAAATGACAGATTATGTAAGACCTTCAAAAGATCAATCTTTTATGGAAATTGCTGTAGCTGTTTCCATGCGTTCTACTTGCCTACGTCGTCGCTATGGTGCTGTTATTGTGTCAAAAGATGGCAGAATTGTATCTACAGGTTATAACGGAGCTCCAAGACATAGAGCTAACTGTGTAGATTTAAAAGAGTGCTTACGCGAAAAATGCCAAATCAAACCTGGCACTCACTATGAGTTATGTCGTGCAGTACATGCTGAGGCTAATGCCATTATCAATGGCAATCCTTTAGATATCGTAGGTGGTACATTGTATTTAGCTGGCACTGATGTAGCTACTAACAGTCGCACTAAGCAAATGAGACCTTGCTCCATGTGTCAAAGACTCATTTTAAATGCTCAAATTGCGATGGTAGTAATGAGAGATGTAGATGGTAATTTAGTTTACTCAGATCCTTTAACCTGGGATGACGATTTACCTGAGAAAATTGCTTTAGAATTTGGTGCAAAATAGTTTTGCACCACTTAAGTTTTGCTCTTTATAAGAGCAAAACTTACAACTCCTCTACTATCTTAGGATAGGTAACCACAGGTCTCTCATCGATTTTATCAGGATCGTAATTTCTGCGCTCATTACAATTCATATCAGAGATTGTCTCTAAATCAGGAGTACTCATATCAAAATTGTAAAGCTGACTATTTTGCAATAGTTTCTCTTTGGTATTAGCCTTTGGTATAGCAATAATGCCACGTTGAATACACCAGCGTAAAATGATTTGTGAAGGAGCTGCTTTATAGTACTCTCTCATGCAGATTAAACGAGGATCGTCTAAGATTAACCTACCTTCAGATCCTAAAGGTGAGTAAGCTACTACCGCAATTTTATTGCGACGACACCAACTTGTAAGCTCAACTTCAGTATTTAAAGGATGGATCTCTGTTTGGCATACTTGAGGTACTACCGTAGCACCTGCTTCAAATAAGCTTTGGATATGATGAATTTTAAAATTACATACACCAATAGACTTACATAAACCTTCTTTTTGAAGTTTCTCAAGCTCTAAATAAACTTTTTGATAACCTACAGCTGGCCAATGGATTAAATACAAATCCACATAATCTAGCTGTAATCTTTCAAGGGAATCTAAAAGAGCTTGTCTTGGATTGTCAAAATCCTCAATCCAAATCTTGGTGGTTACAAAGATATCCTTTCTTGGAATTCCTGAATCTTTTATCGCACGACCAACACTTTTTTCATTACAGTAAATTCTTGCAGTATCAATAAGTCTATAACCTATTTCTAAAGCATCTCTTACAGTATTGTAAGCTTGCTCACCACCTGGAATTTTATAAACTCTAGTGCCTAAAAGAGGCATTTGCAGATCATTGTTTAATGTAATTGAGGATTTTAAACTAAGCTCCATCTTATACCTCTTTCATAGCCTTATAGGCTAATTCAAATACCTTTGTATCAGCACCTAATTCATGCATGTGTTTTGATAAGTAATTTCTAAAACGACGGGCACCTTTTTCACCATTAAATAGGTTAATGATATGGTTACCAAGATAATGTAATTTATTACCTTCTTTTAAAAATTGCTCACTAAAAGCTAAGACTTTTTCAAAGACTTCATCTTTAGTTAAGATCTTAGTGTTCTCCCCATATATCATACTATCAACTGAGGCTAACAGATAAGGATTATCCATAATTGCTCTACCAAGCATCACTCCTTGCACCTTTTGAAGCTTACTTAAACAATCCTCAATGGTGGTGATACCTCCGTTGATGGTAATAGACAAGTCAGGAAAATACTCATACATAGCATAGACTCTGTCATAGTCTAGTGGTGGTACACTGCGGTTCTCCTTTGGAGATAAACCATTAAGCCAAGCTTTTCTTGCATGTAGAATAATATGACGACAACCAGTTTTATATACTGAATCTACAATACGGATAGTATCGTCAAGACTATCCTCCTCATCAACACCAATACGAGTTTTTACAGTAATAGGAATATCTACAGCATCTTGCATTGCTTTAACACAATCTGTAATCACCTGTGGGGTCTTCATTAAGATTGCACCAAAGCTTCCTTGTTGAACTTTATCTGATGGGCAACCTGCGTTTAAATTGATAGCACTATAACCAAATTTTGAGGCGATTTTACAAGCTTTGGCAAGTACTTTAGGATCAGAGCCTCCTAATTGCAAAGTGCATGGGTTCTCCTCATCACTATGCTCAATTAAATACTCTTTTCCATGTACTAAGGCATTTGCTGCTATCATTTCTGTATAGAGCGTAGCTCTTTTAGTCATAAGTCTTGCAAAGCGCCTAAAGGTCCTATTAGTAACATCAATCATAGGAGCTACAGAAAATCTATCAGCTTTAGTAAAACTTTTATTACTCATCATTTAAATACTCAAAAGGCGGACACAGTCCGCCTTAACTTTACAAAAAATCTCTACTAATAATGCTCTTCAGCAATCATCATCTGACTAATAGTAGGATCCATGTACTTTCTATCGATAGCAGGTAAAGTAGAGGTTAGTGAGGTTACAAGTTTAGTAATTTTGCTTGCATTCTCATCATCAGGTTTAGTTAAGTACTTACCGATGTATCTACCTAATTTCTCCATCTGCTCTTTGGTGATACCACGAGTGGTAGCAGGTAAGGAGGAGAAACGTACTGCATCAAATTTTACATTCGGATCATTAGTTAAAACTTGAGTAATTCTAACATGAACACCAAGATCTGCTAATAGCTCTTGAGCACCACGAGCTGAAATTGCACAAACTTTAGTATCAATCATTACCAGGTGAGATTGAGTTCTACCTGAAATGATCTTCATGCCACCAGCTTGTAAGCCTGCTGCTAGTGCTTGAGCATTTGCAACTACATCATGGCAGTATTGCTTAAAGCCATCATTTTCCATCTCATGAAGTCTTGCAGCAAGTGAGCATAGTTGTGGTGAGGTTAAACCGTTGTGACCTGCTAGAGTCTCAGAGCGTTGAATGTCGCCTGCTAAATCCTTTTTACATAAAATTACCGCAGCTTGAGGTCCTTGCATAGCTCCGTGGGTTGAGAAGGTAACTACATCAGCATACTTCATAGGGGTTTCTAAAGTACCTGCAGCGGTTAAGCTTGCTGTTTGTGACAAGTCACACCAAAGTAGTGATCCACAAGCTTTAGCAATTTTAGCAAAGCGCTCAAAGTTAATTGGTAGTGAGTAGTTAACAGGAGAGACAATAATTAGCTTTGGTTTGTGAGTGTTTGCTAATCTTTCGATTTCATCCATGTCTAATTCTTGAGTAACAGGATCAATACCAAAATTAACAAAACGGTAAGCTAAAGTCTCGCTGTTGCAGTGCTCTTTTTTACGTAAGTCTAATGACATTACAACATCACCGCGCTTAGTTAGTGCTTTAAACACTACACGAGAAGCAGCTTCAATAGTGATAGTCTTTACTGTGGCAAAAGGAGCATTAAATACTTTACATAATCTTGATACCACAAGATTTTCTAAAGTATCGCTCTTACCTAAATTTAGACAATTAGTAGAATTTACAAGCACACTTCCCATGATGGCAGCACAAATTGGGGATGTGCTATTCTCATCAGGAATAAAAGAAATCGCTGCATGTTGACGCTCTAATTCTTTTACAAAGTAAGAATATAATTCTTTGTCAAAACTTTTTACTAAATTAAGTGAATTCATCAAACCTCTCCTTAGGCATTGGCTACTATTGTACAAAAATTAGAGCTCAAATGGCCATACAATTGGAATTATAAGAATACATAAAAGCCAGGCTATAAAGCATAGTGGAAGACCCACTTTCAAATAATCTTTAAAGTGCAAACCTGATGGACTTAAAATCAAAGTATTACATGGTGTTGCAACTGGCGTTGCAAAAGAGCAAGAAGCACCTATAGCACAAGTAATGATTACTCCATATGGAGATACATTAAGTTTAGTTGCAATACTCATAGCAATTGGAATTAAAAGTGCAGCAGTAGCTGTATTTGGCATAAACTGAGTTAGTGTACAAGCTACAAAGAAGATAGCACTTACAATTACCACCTCAGATAAATTGTCACCAAGTAAACCTACAATAGTGTTAGCAATTAACTCACCAGCACCAGTCTTTTGCATAGCATGGGCAATTGGCAACATACCTGCAAATAAGAAGATAGTAACCCAATCAATACCTTTGTAAGCTTGTTTTTCAGTGATACAACCTGTAGCTACACACAACAAAGCTGCAATTAAACTTACTACAGCAGGTGATAAACCTGGAATTCCGATAATTAAACCTGTAACCACAAAGATTAGAATCAATACAGCTAATACACGCTGTTTGTGGGTTCCTTTAACTTTTGATTGAGCAATTAAACCACTATCAGCTGATACTTTTGGTAATAATCTTTTACCGATAAAGTGCATGAATAAAACTGCAGCTAGTGCAATAGGACCACCAATATAAGCAAATTCAAAAAAGCCATAAGGCTCAAGTCCTCTTGCTTGAATCTCAGCTACAGCAAGCATATTAGGTGGTGTACCTACCATAGTAAGGTTACAACCTACGTTTGCAGCTACAGCTAAAGCCATTAAAATCGGAGCTGATGGAATTTTTGCAGAAACGCAAACACCAATTACCATAGGTAATAAACAAGCTACAGTACCAGTGTTAGAGGCAAAGGCTGACATTACAATAGTAAGTAACATTAAAGCAATCATTAAGGAGCTTTGATTAGTACCTACTTTTTTAACAATGAAATTACCGATAACTTGAGCAAGACCAGACTCAAGCATGGCAGCACCTACTACGAACATGCCACCAAATAGCACTACCGTACTATTTGAAAATCCAGAAAAAGCTTCTTGGGGAGTCAAGATACCGCAAAAGGCAAGAACAATGGTTCCAGACAAAGCTGCAACGGCAATAGGAATGTATTCAGTTACGAATAAGAAAGCTACAGAAGCTAAAACAATTAAGGTAATGATTGCAGGATCCATAAGCAAAGTCCTATTTTTTTCTTTTATTTTAATCAGTTAAAGAAAAACAAATCTGTGAGAACTAACACAACAAAGATAAATCTTTAAGGTAAGTTTTTGTTTTTGTTAACTAAATCAACAAAAAAAGAATATTAATTGCAATCATTACCTTACTACTCTCCTTGTCAAGCCAAGGATGTAAGAGTGAATTTGTTTTATTATGTAAATCCTAAGAAATTGCATATTAACGTCGATAAATAGATGTAAAATCACAAAAATAAAGCACAGATTGTGATAAGATTTAAAGCTATGATTAATATTAAAATAACAAAAAGAAATATAACTGAAGATTATATAGCTGTGGAACGTGAAACAGGCTCAATTTTACTGCCAAGTAAACACGTCTTCGGTATTTTTTCTATTGGTGTTATTAGTATATTACTTGCCCTACCATTTGGTCAGTTAGTTCCTATAGAAGCCTCCCCTTTTAGTGCTTTTACAGCAGGAAGAGTTGAACAAAACAAAAAGTTCGAACAGGCTTACTTAACTAACAACGAACAAGTTTCAGAACAAAACTTAGAAATTGCCTCAACCGCTGGCTCTGAAGAAAACTACGATGATGAAATCGTACCTGAAGCCCTACTTGCAAGTAATGATATTGATGAGAGCTTAGCCTCAGATGATAAAGCAAACTCAAGTACACAAGTTAATTTAAGTGCTCACATTCCATCTGTAAAAGAGAAATTTAAAGCTACCGCTATTGAACCTACACAAAAAGATATAACTGATACCACAACTTCAGTAAATGAAAAACAAGAAATATCCTTAGCAGTAGCACAAATGCAAGCTCGTATCATGGAGCAAAAGAATGATGCTAAATGGTATGAACAGACAGTACGTAAAGGAGATTCTTTATACAAGATTTTTAACTACCTTAATCTTGATAATAACGAGTTAAAGAAGATCATGGCTGTAGCCGAAAAAGATTCTTTAAATCTTGAGGTAGGCACAAAAATCCAATTCCTAATTGATTCAAATAATGATATTCAGGAAATAGCAATTCCACAAGCTAATGGCATGCAAGTTCGTTTCTTGCGTGATGATCAGAACAATACTTATCTTGAAAGTCGTGAAACTTTATTTGCTCAATTTGAAGATTTAAAACCTACTAATGTAGAAAAATCTACCACCCTACCATCCTTTATTGAAGCTCAAAAAGAAAGAGAGCAAAAACAGCAAGAACTTATTGCTAAAAATAAAGCTGAAAGAGAAAAACAGCTACTTGCTAAAAAGTTAGAAGAAGAAAAACAAGCTGCCAAAGCAGAGCTTGAGAAAAAACTTCAGCTTGATAAAACTAGACCACGTTTAATTATCGGTACTATCAATAGACGTGAATCTTTTGATAGCGCAGCTAAACGCTTAGGTTTATCTAGAGCTGAAATTGCTACTATTAAAAATCAGTACCAAGGTAAAATTAACTTTAGACAACTTAAAGCTAATGATACTTTCAGAGTTTTATTCAACGGTATTGGTACTCAAGCATCCATTAGTGCTATTGTGATTGATTCACAAAAGTACGGTAACATTAGTTTATTCAAGCACCCTAAGACACATATCTTCTATGAAGAACATGACTATCAGCCACAAACTGGTGCTTTTAGACGATTCCCAATTTCTGGTCAAATTGTGGTTAATTCCCAATTTAACTTAAGGCGTTATCACCCTATTAAGAAGAGAATTCGTCCTCACTATGGCGTGGATTTCAAGTTAAGAATTGGTACCCCTATCTATGCCCCGGCTGATGGTGTGGTAACTTACGCAAGTTACATGCGTGGTGGTGGCTATACCGTAATTATTTCCCATAAGGGTGGCTATAAGACAGTTTACATGCACTTATCTAAATTTGATGTACAAAAAGGACAACAAGTTTATATAGGTCAAATGATTGCAAAGTCAGGTAATACTGGTAATTCTACAGGACCTCATCTTCATTATGAGGTGCACGTAAATGGACGTGCTGTTGATCCTTTAAAGGTAGACTTGCCATCAGGTAGCCCTGAAGTTGCTAAGAGTTTAAAGAAACATTTTGATGACACTGTCATGGTGTTAAAGTCAGAATTGTATAAAAGTGCCCTAGCTATACGCCAAGAATAAAAGGACATATTGTGTTAAGTGAAGAAGATTTTTGCGAAGAGTCATTAGCCGTTTTAAAGTGGCTGATTGCTATACCTAGTATAACTAGAACTAATGGTGATGAAATCATTAACCGTACCATCTACAATACGGTTTCTGAATTTACTTACTTTAAAAATCACCCAAACTTTTTAAAATACATCACTCATGACGATCAAAAGAATCACTCTTTTATCGCTTTTGTAAGACGTGATGTACTTACTACTCAAACTTTAGTAGTACTTTGCAATACTGATACCTCCTCAAATGAGGTTTTTGGTACTCTAAAGTCCTATGCTTTCAAATCAGAAGAACTTAAGACTAAATTAAAAAATATTGCTGTTACTCAAAATCAAAAACAAGATCTTGAGAATGAGAACAACATTTACGGCTTAGGTAGTTTTGAAAACAAATCCCCTATAGCTGGCATGTTAATTTTGCTTAAGTACTACACTGAAAGATTGTGGGAGTTACCTTGCAATTTGATGTTTGTATGTAACAGTGAATCTTTAGATGGTCACTGTGGTATCCGTACTTGCCTACCTTACATTCATAACATCATTAACGATGAGAACATTGAGTTAACTTTAGCTTTATCTTTTAAGCCAGAATCTACTAATAAAGATCCTAACAATATTAGTATTTACACTGCAAACATGGGTAAGGTTGAAGCTGGTTTCTACATTCTAGGTGAAGGTACAGACTCAGAGCAGCCTTTTAAAGGCTTCTCCCCTACCTTAATTGCTTCAAAAATCATTGAAGAAATTGAGCTTAATGCAAAGATCACACAGAATATTTCTCGTAGTGCTATTGCTCCTACTTTCAATTACTTGCATTCATACAACAACCGTTCTCCTAATACCCCTGATGTAGTACATTTAAGTTACAACTTCCCTTTTATTAACTTAAATCTACTAGATTTATTAGAGAACTTAAAACAGGTTTGCGCAAGTGCCATTGAAAAGTCAGCTTTCTATATGGAAGACAGAGAAAACCTTTTCTGTAAGATCAATGAGCTTGAGCCTTTTAACACCACTCGTGAAGCTGAGGTTTTATCTTTCTCTGATTTATTTATAAGAGCAAGTTATCATTACAAAGGCAATTTAAAATCAGCCATTGAAGGCTTAATTCAAAAATGCGCTAATGAGGATTTATCAAATCACGATATTATCAAAACCGTAATTGAGCGCTTAAATGAACTAGCAAGATTACCAAGACCATCTGTAGTTATATTCTTTGGTAATGACTTTATTCCACAACAACAATTAAGACGCAATAATGCTCAGGACCGCGAGATTTATATTAAGCTAAATCGTGCGGTTGAAGAATTTAATAAAGATCATAGTCATCAATTAAATATTGAGAATGAATGCCCTGCAAACGACAACTGTTTTATTCGTCCTGTAGGCATTGATATGGCTTTAAAGGCTCTTAAAGACGAGTGTCCAATTCCTGTTTCTACTTTCTACAATTTGTCAGCTCCTGGTGTAACCTTCAGTTACAAAGGTGGTGAGTTATATCGTGCTTTTGAGCATGTCGATAAGACTTTCTTTAATGACATGATCACCTTTATCCATCTTTTAATGAAAGAGATTGGTCCTGAAGATCAGGTTGATACTATTAAAGAGACCACTGATGAGGCTATGTCTATTTTAAATAGCAACTCTGAAGAAAAGAGTAAAGCTGCTAAAAAAGAGGCTAAGATTAAAAAGAGTCAAGCTCACATCAAGATTGTAGACAATAAAACCGAAGAGAAAAAATCTAGTATTGAAGGTAAACTTGCTAAAGAAGATCTTAAAGAGAACGACTCTTCAAAGAGTGATTTAGAAGCTTCTGCTGAAGATAAAAAATCTAAAGCTACTGCTAAAGATGAAGATAGTTCAGATAACAGTTCTAACCATACCGACGAGCCAAAACAAATCTAACTTACTACTAGCATCAACAAATATTTTGTTGATGCTAGCCTTGCCTATACTTCTAAATAGTTAAAGACAACAACACCTCACAATCAGTTTGGGTAAGTTGCTCTTGAGTATCAAGTTTTTTAATAGCAGGAAATCCTAATTTATTTAATACTCTTTCAATGTCTTTAGCATCGGCATTGATATCTTTAAAATTGATAGGACAACCAAGTCTCTTAATAAATTTTCTGATCTTCTCTAAAGTCTGTCTTGCTGTTTTGACAGGTTCATAGAAATCATACTCAACATTAAAGACTTGTGAAGCTAACTTCATAAATTTGTCTTGTTGCGTTTTGATGTTATATTCAAGATAAGCACTAGTCATTAAAGCTAAAGCTTTTTCAAAAGAGCAATCAAACACACACTCCACAGCTTGAGCTAATTCAAGTAAAGTTGCTTTGTTAACTTGAGTATAGATAAAGCTAATATTTGCAAAAAAGCTTACATTTAAAATATTCTCAATGCACTCTATATCGTGAGGATCGTCTTCTAATTTGTCCACTTGAGAAACTAGAGTTCTTAATGCACCTAAAGACAAATTATCGGATAAGTCGTGGGATTTTTGATTGCTAAAATAGCGATACAATAAAAAACAAAAGATCCTAACGGTGGACAATTTAATATTCTGATTGTCATAGGTGCACAAATCAGGTGAATAAATTACAAACTTAGGTTTGGTCGCTTCAGTTTCAAGTTTGTACATCACAAGTTGCCCATCTTCTTGTTTATGAGAAACGGTTGCTTGCTTTAAAAACACCGAGCCTCCAGCAACTGAGGTACAAATAGCACCAAAAGGCAAAGCCTTTTCAATTTCAGTTTCTTTTTTAAAGAGGTTTAAGTAGTTTCCTCTAAACTTTAAAGCGGTAGCAATGATCTTTGAGCAGGAATACTCACTATAGCCACCTATAGCTAAAATGAAATCTACATTTTCAATGTTACAAAGATTGATACCTTCATAAACATCATCAATATCAGCTTTAGGACAAGTGGATTTATAAACTACGTAATCGATACCAGCTGATCTTAAAGAGCGCTTTACTTTATCAATAAGACCTACTACTTTCTCATTTCCTTTAGCATAGTTAATTAAAACTTTAGTGCCGCCATAGTATTTGATGTATCGACCTATATCATTTTCTTGGCTACTACCATATAAAAGATCGGTATCATTAACTCGATTTACAAATTCCATATCTAAAACATCAAACTTAAGTTTACAAAAATTTAACTAAATTTATTTTTCCAAAGAAAAAATAAATTTAATCTAATTCTTTTTATAATTCAGATAGTTAAAAACTTATCCTTAGTAATAAAAAAAATAAACTACTGTATATTAGTCATGATACCAAAAAAATCATTGACTACTTTTACTTTTCCTTTAAGATCACGAAAAAAATAATTTATTTGTTTTGCTCTTTTTTTAGGAGAAATTCAAACGTGGAAAATACAACACCACAAAATCAAAGTAATACAACTTTGAGTAACGTAAAACCTGGCGATACAGTTGTTTCAAAACAGGCACACCTACCTGGCGAATTACCAGGCAAAAAAGCTTCACCTATGGAGCAAAACAAAAAACCTATTTTGCAAATTCAAGGTTTAACCAAGAACTTTACTAATTTTACTGCAGTAAATAATGTAGATCTTACTATCTATGAGGGTGAGATTTTTGCCCTTTTAGGCTCTTCAGGTTGCGGTAAATCTACTCTTTTACGTATGCTTGCAGGCTTTGAGCATCCATCAGCAGGTCACATCATTCTTGATGGTGAGGATATTGTTGATTTACCACCATACAAGCGTACTTTAAATATGATGTTCCAATCTTACGCTCTATTCCCTTATATGACCGTAAGACAAAACATCGCTTTTGGTTTAAAGCAAGAAAAATTACCTAAAGACGTAATCAATGAGCGTGTGGATAAGATGTTAAAGCTTGTACACATGGAAGAATACGTTGACAGAAAACCTTATCAATTGTCAGGTGGTCAAAGACAACGTGTAGCTTTGGCAAGATCTCTTGCTAAAGAGCCTCGATTATTATTACTAGACGAGCCTATGGGTGCTCTTGATAAAAAGCTTCGTGAGCAAATGCGTTTAGAGTTAGTAGACATTATTAACTCCGTCGGCGTAACTTGCTTGATGGTTACCCACGATCAAGAAGAAGCTATGACTATGGCTGACAGAATTGCGATTATGGATCGTGGTGAGTTCGTACAAATTGGTGGTCCTCGTGAGATTTATGAGAACCCTAACTGTAAGTTCTCAGCTGAATTCATTGGCTCTGTAAATATGTTTGAGTGTACCTTAACCACTTCAAGTCTTGAGCGTTCTATCATTGCTTGCAATGATTTTGAAAGACCAATTGAATTACAGCACGATATCGACATCGCTGACGGTATGCCACTTTCTATCGCTCTGCGCCCTGAGAAGGTATACATCTCTCATGAGGAGCCAGAGGAAGAAACTAACTGGTGTTCAGGTATTGTTGAGAATATTGCTTACCTTGGTGATATTTCTATTTACTATGTACGTCTACCATCAGGTCGTATCATTACCTCTACTCTACCTAACGTAGACAGATTTAAGGTTGGTCTTCCAACTTGGGATGACAGAGTTTATCTAAGTTGGGATCCTGAATCCTGTATCGCTTTAACCTTCTAAGGATAGAATAAATGGCTGCTGTAACTTACGGCTCAGTAAAGCGTCCTGGTTCAAAAGGTCACAGACCACCACCACGCTTTGTACCAGCTAAGAAAATTTCCTGGCGTGAAAGAGCTATCATCCTAGTACCATATTTATGGATGATCTTGTTCTTCTTGATCCCATTTTTAATTATTTTCAAGATCTCATTTTCAATTACTGAAATTGCGATACCACCTTACTCACCTATTATTACCTTTGAGGAAGGTGCCATGCAGATCATTCTGCATCTTGAAAACTATACTAATATTTTCACCGATCCAGACGGTACCTATTTGCGCTCCTACCTAAAGTCTATTCAGGTAGCAGCTTTCTCAACAGTACTATGTTTGATAATTGGTTATCCTATTGCCTGGGCTCTTGCAACTTCAAAAAGTGCAACCCGCAATATTTTATTCTTACTAATTATCATGCCAAGCTGGACTTCTTTTGTAGTGAGAATTTACGCTTGGATGACTATTCTTAAGCGTAACGGTATTATCAATGATATTCTAATGACCTTAGGTATTATTGATAGTCCTATTCACATGCTACAAACTGATTTAGCAGTTTACATCGGTATTGTGTATTGCTACCTACCATATATGGTATTACCTTTATTCTCTGCTTTAATGAAGGTTGATAACAGCTTAATTGAGGCGGCTCAGGATTTAGGTTGTAGACCTATTAAGACTTTCTTTAAAGCCTTAGTACCTCAAACTCGCAGTGGTATTATTGCAGGCTCTATGTTGGTATTTATTCCTGCCATCGGTGAGTACGTAATCCCTGAGTTATTAGGTGGTAAGGATTCTATCTTAATTGGTAGAATTTTATGGCAAGAATTCTTCAACAACCGCGATTGGCCATTAGCTTCAGCCGTTGCTATCACCATGTTAGCTATCATGGCAATTCCTATTATTTGGTTCTTTAAGAATCAACGTAAGTCTGGAGGCAAGGCATAATGTATATTAAAAAAGAAACTAAGAGCTTAATGCTACGTGTGTTGATTTTATCCTTAGCATTAACCTTCTTGTACTTACCAATTATGACCTTGGTAGTGTATTCTTTTAATGAATCAAAGATGGTTACTGTATGGACTAACTTCTCCTTTAAGTGGTATCAAGCACTGTTTAACAACACTGCTATCATCACTGCAGTTGGTATTTCTTTAACCATTGCTTTCTTCTCAGCTATTGCCTCTGTAATAATCGGTACTCTAGCTGCCTTTGTAATGGTAAGAGTGCACCGTTTCTTTGGTGAAAGTGCTTTCTTATTATTTATGACAGCACCTATGATTTTACCTGAGGTAATTTCAGGTCTTGCCCTATTGCTACTATTTGTAACTTTAGGCGATATCATTCCAGTGTTCTCTGACCGTGGCATGATCACCATTTGGATTGCTCACGTAACTTTCTGCTCTGCTTATGCAACAGTAGTTATCAGATCCCGTTTAGTTGAGCTTGATGTTTCTATTGAGGAAGCAGCTAAAGACTTAGGTGCAGGTCCTATGAAGGTATTCTTTGTAATTATTCTGCCAGCTATTATGCCAGCAGAGATTGCAGCCTTCTTACTATCCTTTACTATGTCAATGGACGATTTAGTGATTACAAGCTTTGTGGCAGGTCCAAATTCTACTACCTTGCCAATGCTGATTTTCTCAAGCGTTCGTCGTGGTTTATCTCCTGAGATTAACGCTCTAGCATCTGTAATTGTACTAGTCGTTTCTATGTTTGCCTTTGGTTCATGGATCCTAACCGTACGTAAACAAAAACGTAAAGAGCGAAATCAAGCTTTAGTAGCAGCAGAACTTAGAAAAGAAAAGGCTGCAACTCATCAGTAATTTTCTAATGCCTTAACCTCAACTATTAAGGCATTTTCAAAGTGTACTTCTTATCAGTTATCAACTTTTTTTTAAGATAATGTGATAAAAGTACACTTTTTCGTTTATAATGTGCCCATCAAATCAACCTTACATATTAATCGAGATATCCAATGTCTGATTTAAAACTCTTTTCTGGTAATGCAACACCAGAGCTTGCAAATGAAATTGCAAAATGTCTTTATACAAATCTAGCTAACGCAACTGTTGACACCTTCTCTGATGGTGAAGTTCACATTCAAATCAATGAATGTGTTCGTGGTTGCGATACTTTTGTTATTCAATCAACTTGTGCACCAACTAATGACAACTTAATGGAGTTATTAGTAATGGTAGATGCTCTACGTCGTGCATCAGCTGGTCGTATTACTGCTGTTATTCCTTACTTTGGATATGCTCGTCAAGATAGACGTGTACGTTCAGCACGTGTGCCTATTACTGCAAAAGTTGTAGCTGATTTATTATCAAGTGTTGGTGTTGATCGTGTATTAACCGTTGATCTTCATGCAGAGCAAATTCAAGGTTTCTTCGATGTACCTGTAGATAACTGCTACTCATCAAAGCTATTTGTTGAAGACATGAAGAGCTTAGATTTAAAGAACCCTTGCATTGTTTCCCCTGATATGGGTGGTGTGGTTCGCGCAAGAGCTATTTCAAAATTATTAAACGATGCTGACATCGCTATTATCGATAAGCGTCGTCCACGTCCTAACGTATCAGAGGTTATGAACCTAATTGGTGAAGTTAAGGACAGAGAGTGTATCATCGTTGACGATATGATTGATACTGGTGGTACTCTATGTAAGGCTGCTGCTGCTCTAAAGGCACGTGGTGCTAAGTCTGTTATCGCTTATGGTACTCACCCTGTACTATCAGGCAGCGCTTATGAGAATATCAAAGATAGCGTTATCGATACTATCGTAGTAACTAACTCAATTCCTGCAACTGAGAAGTTCAAAGCTACAGGTAAGTTCAGATACATTTCTCTAGCATCTACTTTAGCAGAGGCAATTCGTAGAATTAACAACGATGAGTCTATCTCTGTAATGTTCAACGAGTCAGTTTAATTAAACTGATTTGTAAAATAAGGAGGCAAAGGCCTCCTTATTTTTTTTAGAGTTTAAATGACTTATAGATAATTATTTCCGCCACAAAATCCCTCCCCCAAAAAAATTTTTCACTTTTTTTTTCAAAATTTTCTAAAGTTCAACTTTTTGATTGCCGTTAAAAAAGATAACTTATAAGAGGTTTTCTATGTCTTTGATTGATACTAATTACC
Organism: uncultured Succinivibrio sp.; assembly: GCA_902785325.1. GTDB lineage: Bacteria > Pseudomonadota > Gammaproteobacteria > Enterobacterales > Succinivibrionaceae > Succinivibrio. Next base: position 45,991 of record CACZXZ010000010.1, read on the forward strand.
ATGTCTATGACAATTCTGAAATAAAATCATTTTCGGATCATAGAGTTAATGTGTCTTTAGTAGGACAAAAAGATCAAGACGAGAAAAAGCAAAACACTCTTCAAGACGAAGCGGTTACCTTATCTTACAATACCGAGTCTCAGCATTCTTTTAATGCTAACAATAAAAAGCTTCCAAAAGCATTACGTGCTTACCTTGAGAATCAACCTTCAACTGTTAAAGAAGACGAAAACAAAGATTACGCCTTGCCTGATCCTATCTTTAACAAAGATGACGATAAAGGTGTAACAGAAGAAGATAAAAAGACTGAAAAAGATCAAGAAGAGTACAAGTCTAAAGGTAATGACAAAAAGCAAAATGGTCAGTATCTAGATGACGAAGAGCAAGACAAAGTTGACCAAATGAAAGCTCGTGATGAGGAAGTAAGAGTGCATGAGAATGCTCATAAGGCAGCTGGTGGCTCTTATGCTGGTGCACCTCAATATGAATACGAAAAAGGACCTGATGGAAAATCCTATGTTACAGACGGTCATGTAAATATTGATATTGGTAAAGAATCTACCCCTGAGAAGACAGTTGAAAAGATGAAAGTGGTGATTAACGCAGCTAATGCTCCAGCTGAACCTTCTTCTCAAGACAGAAAGGTAGCATCCCAAGCACGTCAACAATTAAATGAAGCTCAACAAGAGCTTTCAAAAGAGAAATTAAACTCCTCTAATAAAGCTGAGGATAAGACTGCACCTACAGCAGATGCAACCTCATCTCAAGCTCCAACTCTATAATATTTTCACCAAATTAGTTCAAAATTAGGCATTAGATTAGTTTCACTGTATAATATGCACCACAAGTTTACTTATGGAGCTTTTATGGAATCTATAAATGCTGGTTGGTTATCCATACTTCCACCAATCATTGCAGTGGTGCTTGCACTACTAACAAAAGAGGTATTCTCATCCCTACTTATTGGTATCCTAACAGGTACCGTAATTTACACTGTAGGTATTGATGGTAATTTACTTACCACTCCCCTTGAAAGTGCTATTTCTGTAATGGGCAATAAGTTTGATTTAAATATCGTGCTTTTCTGCTCTTTATTAGGCGCTTTAGTTTATGTAATTTACCTATCAGGTGCTACTAAAGCCTATGGTGAATACGCTACTAAAAAAATTAAGGGTCGCAAGTCTGCCCTACTTTCAACCTCAGCTTTAGGTGCCTTTATCTTTATCGACGATTACTTTAACTGCCTAACCGTAGGCACTGTAATGCGTCCTATTACCGATAAATATAAGATTGCAAGAGCAAAGCTTGCTTATATTATCGATTCTACTGCAGCACCTATTTGTATTATTGCTCCAGTTTCCTCCTGGGCTGCAGCTGTAGGCTCTAACTTAAAAGAGACCAAAGCATTTGATTCTGATATTGGTGCTTTTGTGGCAACCATTCCATGGAACTTCTATGCGTTATTATGTTTAACCTTAGTAGTTTTAGTATGTTGCTTTAACTTAAACTTTGGTGCCATGGCTAAAGCCGAGACTCAAAGCTTAAATGGTACAGCTGTATTACTAGACAGAAAAACCAATGTAGACGACAAAAAAGTTGGTCGTGGTACTTTATTTGACATGCTAGTACCAATTCTTGCTTTAATCGTTTTTGCTGTAATTTTTATGATGTACCTAGGTGGTTTCTGGGGAGAGGATGCTACTTACCACAGCTTTGGTGCAGCAATTGGTAATACTAATTCCTCTTTAGCTTTAGTACTAAGCTCTTTCATGGCTTTAGTAGTAGCATTTATCATGCTAGTACCACGTAAAATTCTTAACTTAAAGGATTTCATGGAAGGTTGTTTACACGGTGTACAAGCTATGATCCCAGCTAATATGATTTTAACTTTTGCTTGGACCATTTCAGGTGTAACCCGCGATCTTTTACAAGCACCACAATTTATTGCTTCTATCGTATCTAACGATTTAGCTTTTGTAGGTGCAATTTTACCTGCAGTGATCTTTTTAATTGCAGCTTTCTTATCCTTCTCAACAGGTACTGCTTGGGGTACTTTTGGTATCTTAATTCCTATCGTGGTATTAGTTGCTCAAGCTATTGATCCAAACTCTACTGAACTTGTGATTATTTCTCTATCAGCAACTTTAGCAGGCTCTGTTTGTGGTGATCACTGCTCACCTATTTCAGATACTACTGTGTTGTCATCAGCTGGATCAAGCTGTGACCATATCGAGCACGTATATACTCAGTTACCATATGTTGTAGTAATTGCAAGTTGTACTTTAATAGGTTATGTAGTGGCAGGCTTTACTAAGAATTGGGCTTTAAGTTTTGGTTCTTCTTTAGCCTTATTGATGCTTTGTGCAGTATTCATTTACAAGAGACAACAGCATTATAAGAATTTAGCTTAAGTTTTAACTTAAGCCTTTAAGAGGTACTCATTAGAGTACCTCTTTTAATTTAAAGATTAGTATTGTTCACCGAATACTTCACGTGCAATGTCACGCACTAGCTTTAGTTTCTTCCACTGATCTTCGTAAGTTATCTTATTACCGATTTCACAAGAAGCAAAACCACATTCCTCATTATCCATGAATCAAATTTATAAATTGTGTTTATTTATTATTGAGAAATTAACTTAAGTAATTTCATGGAATTAGTATCCATAATTTTTTAAACCTAGGCTAATACTATATTTTATCTGTAGATATAGCTATTTACTATGTGTTTTAAACTATACATAGTTAATACTAATATTAAGTACCAATTTATAGCTCTCTATAAACAATTTATACTTTATTTTCAATAGGTTAAATATTGTTAGAAGCAAAAGAAGATCAGGTGAACTATCGAGTTTTAGAGCTTAATTTGTTGCGTTTTTAAGAATGGAGGAAAATTGAAAAAGAATAGTTTAATTTACAAGTTTGCACACAATTTGAAATTGTGTAGCTAAGCAGTAAAGGCAATGCCTTTACTGCTTGAGTTTGTTTATTCTGGTTTTTGGGTTCTCTCGTCGATAACACGCTTTGACTTGTGCTCTGAACGAGTATTTAAGTCGCCGTCTTTATGAACAACAACGGTATAAGGTTTTACACCGATACGAGCCTTTAGAGAGTTGCTTACAAGAGTTGCAACTTCCTCATCAGACTGCTTGTTGTCAAACTTCGTCTCAATCTCAACTGAGTACTTGCAAGTAAAGTCCTTTTCAAAGATCCTGATTAAGTATTCACCAGTGATACCAGAGATACCTCTAATTACTGCCTCAACGTCTGATGTGAATACATTCACAGCTGATACGATGAACATATCGTCCTTACGACCTAAGACATGAATTCTACCGTGAGTTCTACCGCACTTGCACTTTGTAGTATCAATCCAACCAATATCACCTGTGCGGAAACGGATTAGAGGACGAGCATGCTTTCTTAAAGTAGTAAATACAAACTCACCCTTTGAACCTGGTGGCAATACGCGACCAGTTTGAGGATCAACAGTTTCTACAAGGATGTGGTTTTCCGCAATATGTAAACCGTCCTTATACTCACACATTGCAGCGCAAGCACCAAAGATATCTGATAGACCATAGAAGTCATAAACTTGAGCGCCCCATAACTCCTCAATAGCATGACGAGTTGCATCAATAGAGCCGCCTAATTCACCTGCTACAATAATCTTTTTGATGTTTAGATCTTTTTTAGGATCGATACCTTGCTTTAAGGCTTTCTCACCTAACTGCCAAGCATATGAAGGTGAAGTCCAAATTACAGTTGGCTGATAAGTCTTTAATACCCAAAGTAATCTTTCAGATGGTAAAGTACCGCCCCAAATACATAGAGCGCCAGTTCTTTGAGCACCGATTACGTCAGGACCACCAACATATAGTGAGAAGTTTAAAGCGTGAACGTATCTGTCCTGCGGTCTTACACCTACCTGCCAGAACCAACGAGCTTCTGTATCCTGAAACTCGTCAAAATCTTTAGCAGTGAAAGGACTGATAGTTGGAACACCAGTTGAACCTGAAGAGGTTGAAATAAATACAACCTCATCTTCAGGAACTGCGCATAACTCGCCTAAGAAAGAGCCCACACCTTGAGTTTCACGTTGAGTCTTCTTATTGATAAAAGGAAACTTTTCAATATCCTTTAAAGTCTTGATGTCTGATGGTTTTACACCTGCTGCATCAAATGATCTCTTATAGTAAGGAGCATTATCGTATGCAAATTGCACAATCTCCTTAAGATCTTTTAATTGCTGAGCCTCTAATTCATCTCTTGATTGAGTCTCAAGTGCTTCATTCCAGTATTTTGAATTGTTGATTCCCATTTCTTGGTAACCTCTGCCTTTATTTAGTTAATTAAAATATTTGTTAATAAAATTCCATTTTTGATCACGGGCTTTAACTACATTTTCGATGTCTTCATCTGTCATGTGTTTAAAGCGACCTTGACGTTTGATATAAGAGTCGATTCTTGTAAACTCTTTTGGTCGTTTATTTAGCTTAAATTCGCCGTTTTCAAATTCAGCTAAATACCAAAGACCACAATCGACTACTTCTTTAGCAACCTCAATGCAATCCTCGGTTTTAATACCCCAACCTGTTGGACAAGGTGCAATTACATGAATGTATTTAGTACCTTGTATTTTTGAGGCTTTTTCTACTTTATTTAAAAAATCTGGTAAGTAACCTACACTTGCAGTGGCTGCATAGGTAATGCCATGCGCTGCCACAATCTCAAACATATTCTTTTTAAAAGAACGGTTACCTTGTACTTTTGATCCTACAGGAGTAGTGGTAGTACGAGCACCAAAAGGTGTTAAAGTACTTTTTTGAATACCGGTGTTCATATAAGCTTCATTGTCATAGCAGATATAAAGCACGTTATCATTGCGCTCAATAGCACCTGATAGAGCTTGAATACCGATGTCCCCTGTACCACCGTCACCTGCAAAACCTACTACCTGAAAATCCTTTTTACCTAAAGCTCGTAAACCAGCTTCAATACCTGTCATCATTGAAGCGGTACCTGCAAAGGTTGAGATAATAGCGTTATTTGCAAAGCACAACTGTGGATAGTTAAAGGCTACAGCTGACATACAACCTGCTGGCACTACCGCAACAGAGCGTCTGCCTAAAACCTTTAAAGCGCCACGAACTGCTAGAGCACCACCACAACCACCACAAGCTTTGTGACCAAAGAAAAGCTCATCATCGCTAATGTTTTTTACAGTAACTGCCATGATTACTCTCCTTTTAATCCAATGAATTTAATTTCACTTTGCATACTTGTAATACGCTCAAAGATCTCAATGATTTGGTGCTTTTCGATATCGCGACCACCTAAGCCACCAATGTAGTTTGAAGTAGGACAAGTTACATTGCCTTTTTTCAAGGCAGAATTTACATTTGTGTACACAGTACCTTCATTACCAAAGGAGATATCTTTTTCAAGCACAGCTACAGCTTTAGCATCTTTCAAAAGCTTTACAATTTCCTCATTTGGAAATGGTCTTAGGTATCTTAATCTTAGTAAACCAACCTTTTTGCCATCACTTCTTAAGGTATCTACAGCATCTTTTACAGTACCAGCAATAGTTCCTAAAGTTACGATTACAAAGTCGGCTGAAGATGCATAGTAGTCCTCAACTAAGCCTGGGTACTCACGTTTAAAGATCGCTTTAAACTTTTGCTCACACTCACTGATAACCTCATAAGCGTTTAGCATGCCTTGCTGCTCATGGTATTTAAACTCAGTGTTAGTATCAGGACCTGCTGAGAAACCTAAGTTTTTAGGCTCATCTAAATCAAGCTTATTGTCAGTTTCAAATGGTGGTAAAAACTCATCTACTTTTTCTTGCTCTGGTACATCTACTACCTCATAAGTATGAGTTAGTGCAAAACCATCAAGATTTACCATAAAAGGAGTACTTACCTTTTTGTGCTCTGCAATATAGAAACTCATGATAGCTAAATCTAAAGCTTCTTGAGCATCCTCAGCATAAGCTTGGATCCAACCATGATCTAATAAAGAGATAGAATCACGCTGATCGCCGTAAATATTCCATGGCAGTGCTGTTGATCGGTTAGCATTCATCATTACAATTGGATAGCGACCGCCTGAGGCATAAGTTAAGCACTCTGCCATGTACAATAAACCTTGAGAGGAGGTAGCTGTAAAAGCACGAGCACCTACACTACTTGCACCGATGGCTGCACTTAAAGCACTGTGCTCAGATTCAACATGAATAAACTCTGAGTTTAAAGTGCCATTGGCAATAAAACTTGATAAAGTCTCCACCACTGTAGTTTGAGGGGTAATTGGATAAGCACTAATTACATGAGGACGACTTAAGGCTATACCGTAGGCAAAAGCGTCATTGCCACTGATAAACTTATTTGCCATTATTTCTCATCCTCAAAACTAATTGCGCCTTTGTTACAAATCTTTTTGCAAATGCCACAACCTTTGCAGAAATCTAAATCAAACTTAATGGATTTACCATCCTTTAAAATGCAGCCATCAGGGCAATATAAATAACAAAGATGGCAACCATTGCATTTTTCTTTATCGCATACAGGTCTTTGAGTTCTAAAGCCACTGTTTACAGTAACTAAACCAGGGCGTGCAAAGGGTGCATATGGGATATCATCTACGGTGTTTAAACTCACCTTTACTTTTTCAACTTTCATTTAGCACTCCTTAATTGCTCATAAGCCTCAGTTACTAAATCAAAGTTTTTCTGCCATAACTTTTTAGGTAAGTTCTGGCTGATGGCTTCTTTTAAAAATTCAACTTTAATATCCTCAAATAAAGCTGCTACAGCACCTAGTAATACGGTATTAGTAATAGCAAGACCTAAGTGCTTTAAGGCTAAACTCACACCATCGATGGTAACAATACGAGGATCTGATAAGATTTGCTTGGTGCATAAAATTACCTTGCCGTTGTCTTTGAGCTCATCAAAAATACTGTCATTAAATAAGGTGTCGTCAGTGATGAGTACAAAATCAGCTTTAGCAATTTGACTTCTATCATTGATCTTTTTGGTATCAAGCTTAGTAAAAGCTTTAATTGGAGCACCACGACGCTCTGGACCAAAGGATGGGAAAGCTAGTGCCTTGTGATTATCTGAAGATAAGGAATAAGCACAGCCTAGGATCTTAGCAGCGCTAAATGCGCCTTGTCCGCCTCTGCCATGCCATAGGAATTCGTACATAATCTTACCTTTTAATTGCTAATCGTTCTACAAAATTAAAAGGTAAAAAAATACTATTACTCTGTTGCTCAAAGATAATGTATTTTTATTTTGGTCAAATTGCTTTTGACCGCCTTTTAATCTATGAGCACAGTATCGTTTTTTTAAAGATATTTGTCTAATACTGTTTATAAATACTTAGCAATAGTTATTTTCTATAACAGATTATATTTCTTAAAGTAGTTTTTAATTTCCTCAATATAAAGGCTACCCATTCTACTTAGGATTTGATTCTTTTTGATGATATAACCAATAGACATATTGTCATCTACATCATCCTCATCAGGCTTAAATGGAACGGCGATATAATCGTCACCGTTTAATTCCTGACAAATAATACCAGAGCATAAAGTAAAGCCATATAGACCACGCATCATATTAAGCATGGTAGCTCTATCGTTTACCTTTACCATACGCTGATATTCTTTGTTAGCGTAGATTTCCTCGGAGAAATAGAAAGAGCTATTGTCACCTTGTTCAAAGGAGAGATTAGGATAATCTTTTAAATCGTCAAAAGTGATGATTTCTTTTTTAGCAAGTGGATGGTCTTTGTAGATATAAACGTAAATTTGGCAGTTGATTAAATGATGAAACTCAAGATCAGCTGAGTTTAGCATTTTTAAGATCATGTTCTTATTGAAATTTGAGAGGTATAAAATACCAATCTCACTCTTTTGAGTACTTACATCATCAATAACTTCACGAGTTTTAGTTTCTCTGATGGCAAAGTCGTATTCAGCGGTATTAAACTTTTTAACCATCTCCACAAAGGATTTAGTAGCAAAAGAATAGTGCTGAGTTGACACACCAAACTTTTTCTTAAGGTTGCCGTTTTTACCAAATTTATCAAGTAAAGATTCATACTGATGATAAACTTGTCTTGCGTAAGTAATAAATTCCACACCTTCATTAGTCAAAGAAATTCCCCTACCACTTCTGTGAAAAATCGTAATGGAGAATTCATCCTCTAAATCATGAATAGCGTTAGATAAGCTTGGCTGAGATACATACAAAATCTGAGCAGCTTTATTAAAAGAGCCAGTCTCAGAGATAGTTATTGCGTAACGTAATTGTGTTAATGTCATATTTGTAACTTAAAGCTATTTAAAAAAATTTAAAAACCTACTAAAATTATAAGAAATATAGGAGATATTTATGAAAATTTCAACTAAAGGTCGTTATGCTCTAAGAATGATGATAGAGCTTGCTCAAAATCACAATGTAGGATTCATGACTTTAAAGGAAATTGCTCAAAAACAAAATATCTCAAAAAAATATTTAGAGCAGATTATTCCCGTTTTAAATCGGAATAACTTTTTAATTGCTACCCGCGGTTTTCAAGGTGGCTATAAACTAGCTAAAGAGCCTTGTGAATATACTGTAGGACAAATTCTTAGATTAACAGAGGGTAATTTAGCTCCAGTATCTTGTCTTGAATGCACACCTAACACTTGTCCTAGAGCAAATGAGTGTCCTACCCTATTTTTATGGGAAGGACTTTATAAAGTAGTCAATGAATACCTAGACTCAATTACTTTAGAAGATCTAGTACAAAGACAAAAGGATCATTTGTGTAATGACTACATCATCTAACCTCTAGTTAGTATTGATATTACAAATAATACTATCAAAATTGAGTTTTCTTGAATTGATAAAAGTGATGTGCTCTTTTGCTTTGGTCTGTCTTACGGTAATCACACACACAAAGGTTCTATCAAGACTGTAAAGTTTATCCACATCAAAAGTAAGGATAGTTTGTCCTTTTTCTACTCTATCCCCTTCCTTTACCAATAGGTTAAATAAGTCTTTACTGTACTTGTCTGCCTCTAAACCAACATTAAGGATAATTATCACACTACCAACTTTAAGACGGATACCATTACCTACAGCTGAAATTTTCTCGACCAAACAATCACAAGGGGCTTTTACCTCATTTTTTAAAGGTAAAACACCAAGAGAGGTACCAAAGATATCATTCTTAATATTGATATTACCTATTAGCTCTGAAGGCACCACATTGCCAGAATATGGAGATAAGATTTTTTTAATCGAGTTATACTTAAAATAATAAAAGATCTTAAGTATTCTTGATTGAATAAATGATCCTAGAGCAAATCTTTGATTGATATTTAGTGACATTATTTACTTTGTTTACCTTTATTTTTGGATCTCTTTAAAAGCTACATAGCAAGATTTCTTATTAAAGCAGATACCGTAGCAGAAGATCTTCGTTACATAACCGTCATTTTTGTAATTTAAGACATACTTATTCTTTTCTATTTGCTCTAAAGCTTCTGTTGCTTTAGCTTGGTTTTGAAATTCGTCATTTGCATGCTTAATCTCAATAATCACAGCAAGATCTTTCCTTTTATTCTTAAAGGTAATATCTGCATAA